>NZ_JARDJI010000023.1:0-8706 GCF_039907765.1 Mesorhizobium sp. CC13
GATCGCAGCGCCTCAGCGGCTTGCGGCCGGTCGGCCGGATGGTTGAGCGCCTCGGTCACCTGGGCGACCTTCCGGGCATACGGCTCAAGAATGCCGGCCCGAGGCAAGGGCCGTTCAATTGATCTGGAGCGTCACCGCGGGATGAAGTTTCTTGAGATTGGGCAGGGATTTTGCCTGCCAGGGGAATTCCGAGCTGCCGCGCACGACCAGGCGGACATCGGCATGCTTGCGGACCTCTATGGTGAATTTCGCCAGGAGGTTGATGCCGGACGAGTTGAGGAATTCAAGATCCCGGAGATCGAGCGAGATTTCGGCGGGCTTGCGCTCCAGCACGTCCAGCATCAGGGCGAGGATCGGGGCATAGGCGTCGGAGCCCGAGAGCCGCATGGTGCCGTCGAAGAAGATCTCGCCTGCCTCGGTCCACACGCGATAGTCGTCGGTTCTTATTTCCATAATACGATGTCCGTCAGTTTCTCATCTCCGAGACCGGGATGGTGGCATAGGTCTCGAGGTGTATGCGGTTGACCGCCTCGGTGGGGCTGAAGATCCATGCCAGCCGGGCGCCATAGTCGCTCATCAGGGTGAGCAGCCCCAGGCCGGAGCCGGTCGCGTCGGCGTCTTCGGCATTGGCTTCGATGCGGCGGATCAGATGGTCGGCCGGGTCGCCCATGGTGATTTCGGCAAGCAGGCGCTGGAATTCGGCGGCGGAGGCCTCGGCGATGACGTTGGTCACCTTGACCTTGAAGTTGCCCTGCTCCATCGCCGCCTCGACCACGATTTCGCCCGGCTCGCGGAACTTCAGCGCGTTCTCGATCAGCTCGTTGACGAGATAGCCGATATTGTGCCGCACCTCCTTGTAGTCGTTGCGCGACGCGTGGAAGGGCAGGGCGAACAGCTCCGCGAAGAAGTCCGAGGTGGTGGCGCAATGGTGCCACTTGAGTTCGAGCGGCCCGTCGAACAGCGTGACGCGGCTGATGCTTTCCCTCATGCCGATGGCAATGTCGCCCGGCCCATACAACGTGGTCATGGTCTCACCTGTGCCGCATGACGACGAGCGTGATGTCGTCGTGAATCTTCTTGGCGCCGATATGTGCCATCAGATCCTCTACTATACCGGTCTTGATCTCTTCGGCAGACCTGCCGTGGCGTTGTCGCGCACTTTCACACAGGCGATCGAGGCCGAACAGTTCGCCGTCCTCGGCTTCGGCCTCGGTGACCCCGTCGGTGTGCAGCACGATCACGTCGCCGCTGACGAACGGGATGTCGCGGGTGGCGACGAAGGGCGAGATGTCGCGCTCGAGGCCGACCGGAAGTCCGAGGTCGAGCGTGTCGATGCGCTCGACCTCGCCGCCGGCGCGCAGGACGAGCACTTCCTCGTGCTGTCCCGACAGGGTCATGCGTCCGCCGTCGTAGTCGAGGAAGGCCAGGGACAGGTGCTTGTCCGAGTTGGTGCGCTCGATGTTCTTGTAGATTGCCCGGTTGAGCCGGTCGAGGAACTGCAGCGGGTCGCCGTCTCCCGTCTCCTGGAGGGCGCGGGCGACCGACTGCACCATCAGCATCAGCACGCCACTCTCCAGTCCGTGCCCGGTGACGTCGCCGATGCCGACCTTGACCCGCGAGCCGTTTTCCAGCACGTCGTAATAGTCGCCGCCGACCTCGTCGGCCGGCCGCATATAGGCTGCGATCTCCACTTCCGGGATGGCCTCCAGGTCGCGCTCCTTCGGCAGCACCATCATCTGGATCTGGCGGGCGACGTCCAGCTCGGCACCGAGGCGCAGGTTTTCGCTGCGCAGCTTGTCATTGAGGCTCGAGATCTCCTGGTTGGCTTCTTCGAGGTCGCGGGTGCGGTCGTCGACGAGCTGTTCGAGGTGCTCGGTGTTGTAGCTGATCTCCTGCGCCATGCGGTTGAAGGCGACGCCGACCTCGCCGACCTCGTCGCGCGATGGAATGTTCACGCGGACCGAATAATCCTTGTTCTGCAGCCGGCGGGCCGCCCCGGCAAGCGCGCTCAGGCCGGCGGTGATGCGCTTGGACAGGCCGAAGACGGCCGCAAACACGATCAGCAGCGAGACCATGATCGCGAGCAGCTGGTAGAGCAGGATGCGGTTGGTTGCCTGCGAGATGCTCTTCTGGGCGGCAAACAGCGACGCGTAGATCTCGCGCTCCGGCACCACGATGCCGACGGACATCGCCTGCGCCTGGATCGGCCCGGAGGTCCAGAGATTCGTCTGCTTGAGCTTCTTCAGCACGACGATGTAGGGAACCCCTTCGCCGCTCTGGTTCAGCGTGATGTGCTGGACGACGCCGTCATTGTTCTGGTCGAGCGCGAGCGCGGCTATCGCCGGCTGCGTGCTGCCGCCGAGCGAGCGCTCGAGGCCGGTGACGCCTTCCCCGGCCTTGCCGCTCGACGAAACCAGGCCGATGGTCTCTTCGCCCTTGGGGTTGATGGCGACCACATTGCCGTTGGACATGGTCAGGAAGCCGAAGCCGCTGTCTGCGACCCTGACGTTTTCCACGACTTCGGCGAGCTGGTCGAGCGTGATATCGGCGCCGGCCGCGCCTGCCACGCCGCCGCGATCGGGTGTCCACAACGGATGGAAGAAGCTGACGATCAGCTTGCCGGTGATGGCGTCGGTGTAGGGTGCCGTCTGGGTGATGTCGTTGCCGCTGACGACGCGCGAGTCCGGCTTTGCCGCCCACTGCTGCCACGAACCGTAGACGCCCGGAAAGAAGAATTCCCAGAACTCGGCCTTGTTGTGTCCCGGATAGAGCCGATCGAAGGTCTGCGCCTGGTCGGTGTAGGGTGCGGTCCTGAAGATCGGCCGCTCCTTCGGCCCGATATAGTACATCTGCAGTTTCGACGAGCCGGTGGTCAGCAGGCTGGGCGCAACCAGGTCGAGCACGGCGCTGTTTTCGATCTCCTCCTGTACCTCCGGCAGGGGTTTGCGGTCCGGGCCGAGCAGGTAACCCCAGACGCTGACGACCGAGGGTGCTCCCGGCAGGTTCTGGGACCAGTCCCCTTCAGGGTTGTAGACGACCGACACCGAGCCCGCGGTCTGACGCGCCAGCGTCGCGCCGACCTGCTTCTGCCTGTCGGGATTGTCGATCTGCGCCTGCAGCACGCCTGCCAGCGATTTCACGTCCGCATGCACGCGGTCGAGCAGAAGGTCGACGCGGGATGCCGTGGAGTCGGCATAGGAGCGTATGTAGGCCTGGTTGGCCTCGGTCAGGCCGGCGCCGACCTCCGAGGTGGCGTCCTCGGACAGTCTCTGGACGTTCCACAATGCCAGGCCGCCGCTCATCAAAAGGTCGAATAGCACGGCGCCGCCGACCACCAGAACGAACTTTGCCCGGAAGGAGTGCAAGCCGAATCGCGGGGTTTCCTCGGCGGGGGCGCTCATGACGGCTTGCGCCCCGATGCGGCCCAGATCGGCCACCCAGCGTAACCCTTCGGGTGAAGGGCGGCGTAAATGTGATCCCGGAAGCCCTGGCGGAAGCGCTTGATGAACTCCGGCGAATCGCCACGCTTGGCGGCCATGTCGCCGGCGTAGACGTCCTCCCACGCGGCGATGACGTCGGCGAAGTCGTTCGGGTCGCCATCGAGGTTCGTCACCATGAATTGCTCGACCCTGATGTCCTCGAAGCCGGCTTCGGCGAGGTAGCGTCGGCTCTTCGGGCCCAACTCCACATCCATCTCGAAATGCTCGAACAGCTTGGCGACCTCGTTGTAGGTCCACTGGATGCTTTCCGCGCGCGGTTCGCCCAGGCAGTGTGAATTCTTCTCGTTGGTGACGTAGACGCGCCCGCCCGGCTTGCAGATCCTGAGCAACTCCTTGAGGATGAGATCCGGCCGGTTGAAGATCTGCAGCGAGTGGCGGCAGGTCACCAGGTCGAACTGGTCGTCGTCGAGCAGCATTTCCGACGCATCGCCATAGGTATATTCGATGCCGCGGATGTCGAACTCCTCCGCCACCTTGCGTGCATAGGCCAGGCTGGAACGGGAATGGTCGAGTGCCACGATGCGCGCCGGCTCGAACTCCTTCTGCACAAGCATGGCGAAGTCGCCGATGCCGCAGCAGATGTCAGCCATCGAGATGCCGGGGCGCATGCCGTGGCGCTCGAGCATCGAGCGCTCGTGCCGCCAGGTCATCTTCGTCTGCGTGCGCAGGATCGGGATGAAGCCGCCTTCCTCCAGAAAGCTCTGGCCGGGGTAGAAGGCGCTGTCATATTCCTCGACAGTGATGTTCGGCTCGATCTTGCTCAGGCGGCTGAACTTGCGCGTGGTCCAGCCGACCACGCTCGAGGTGATGACCACGAATCTGAGCTCGGGCCGCATGCGGCAGGCGTCGACGATGATCCTGGAGAAGGCATGGAAGGCGATGTTGTTCATCTGCGCCAGGCGCCGAACGTTGAGGTAGAGAACGCCTCGCACGCGGTCTATGGCGTCCTTGAGCAGGCCGAGGCTGGGGGCGAGTTCGTCGATCGACTGGGGTCTCACGCTCCCCGAGAGCGTGAACTCCTGGCTGTTCATGTCGTATTGTGCCCGGAAGCGGGAAGAATGCGGGCTCAATGTGCGGAACCCCCGAGCGGCAAGTCGACCATGAGCACGATCCTGTCCTCGCCGGATGATTCGAGCCACAACGCGGCCTCGTAGTCGACGGCCAGTTCGAGCAGCACCATATCCCGGCTCGGCGCGGTGTCGCCCGACAGCGAATTGAGATAGCGTTCCTGCGCGTCGGCACTCTGCGCCTGCAGGATTGCCTTTTCGTAGAACTGACGCTCCTCGCTTGTGCAGGCGAATGCCAGCTCGATGCGGTCGATGTGGGCGTGCCGGGAAACCTTGCATGCGATCACGCCCCCCGGATGTCGTGTCCGGAAGGCGACCTCCAGCAACTCGTTGAAGGCAGATGAGAACAGATTGGAGAACAGCACCGAATCGGGCCGATTGTGGCTGATGGCCCTGGCCACGTAGTTCGAAATGTAGTCGCAGTTCATCCAGTTCGACAGGAATGCGGTCACGTCCATGTCAAGCTGGATCATCCGGCCGAACTCGCGTTCGGGACCTGCCTGTTGGGGGGCGGCATTTGCCGACATTGATATCCTCGCCGGATAGGGTGGATGCCGTGACGCAGACGATCCGCGATCCTGACATGGGCACCGATTCGATTTTCCTGTTCATCCCGACAGGCCTGCCCGTCTTGCGACGGCGGCCATGCCGGGTCGGTGGTGACTATTGGAAGGCTCGATCTTCCTCCGTCGCAACCAGCCTAACCCCCGAACGCTTTATAAACTCTCGCGTCGGCAGCGCCCCCTGGGCGCGGCCGAGGAAATTGCCCTGCAGGCAGTCACAGCCTTCGTCGACGAGCCAGCGCGCCTGGGCGGCCGTCTCGACCCCTTCCGCGGTCACGCTGATGCCGAGGCCGTGGGCCAGACCGATGATGGAGCGGACGATGGTCTGGCTCTTGCGGTCCGTCGCCAGGTCGTTGATGAAGTACTGGTCGATCTTCAGCGTGTCGAACGGGAAATTCTTGAGATAGCCCAGCGACGAATAGTGGGTGCCGAAGTCGTCGAGCGAGATGCGGATGCCGAGCACGTTCAGCGTGTTCAGCGTGTCCAGGTTGTCGACGGTCTGCTCGAGCAGCACGGTTTCGGTGATCTCCAGTTCCAGCCGGTCCGCCCGGATGCCGACGCTGTCGATGATCTGCGCGACCGTATCGGTGAGCGACCCGCTCAGGAACTGCGCCGGCGACAGGTTGACCGCCACCGTCAGCGACGGCGGCCAGCTCATCGCCTGGCGGCAGGCCTCTTCGATGACCCAGGCGCCGATATCGTCCATCAGGCCGTCGGCCTCGGCGATGGGGATGAACACGCCCGGCGGTATCAGACCGATTTCGGGATGGTTCCATCTGAGCAGCGCTTCGAAGCCGACCACTGTCTTCGGCGGCCGGATCAGCGGCTGGTATTCGAGATAGAGCTCCTGTCGCTCCAAGGCCATGCGCAGGCTGCGCCTGAGGTTTTCGCGCTGCTCGAGCAGCAGCATCATCGAGCGGTTGAAGACCCGCGCACAGCCGCGTCCGTCGCGCTTGGCGGCATAGAGGGCGATGTCCGCCGCCTTCATCAGTTCCTCGTTCTCGGTGCCGTGTTGCGGCCCGAAGGCGATGCCGATGCTGGCGCCGACGAAGAGCGGGATGTCGTTGATGATGAAGGGCGCCTTGAAGGCGTCGACGATCGCCTGTGCGAGGCGTTCGGCCTCGCCCGGCTGCTGCTTGCCGGTCTGGATGACGGCGAACTCGTCGCCGGCATATCTGTATGCGCTCTCGCCCGTCCCGAGCGCGCCGCTGATGCGGTTGGCGGCGAGTTGCAAAAGCGTGTCGCCCGTGCCGTGCCCGAGCGTGTCGTTGACCGACTTGAAGTCGTCGAGGTCGATCTGGAGCAGGGCGGGACGATCTCCCGACTTTTCGATTCCCGTCAGGATCTGGCGCAACGTTTCGCCGAAGTGCCGGCGATTCTGCAGGCCCGTCAGGGCATCATGCGTCGCCTGGTGCAGCAGCCTGACGTGCTCGGCCTCCTTGTCCGCGCTCCTGCGATCGGGGCCGGCGTCGGACAGCTCGAGAATGCCGATCCCGTCCGCGGCCTGGAAGATGACGACGCGCCTGGGCTCCTCGCCGTGTCCGCTCAGGTTGAAGATTGCCGGTACGCCGTGTCGCGGAACCAGCTGACGGGCGTCCGCCGGCACTGTCTCGACGAGTTTCGGATAGATGTCGCGCAGATGTGCGCCCGCCGAAGCCGGGTTGCCGTGAACGTCCCGAAGCCCGGCGGCATGGCCGGTCAGGCGGAAATCACGACCGTAGAACGACACGATATCGGTCGTGTCGGCCAGTAATTCCTGAAGTCGCACGTCGGTGGAGGGCAGGTCGGACAGTCTTCCTTGCCTGCCTTCTCTGCCTTGCGCGCCCCGCACGTTCGCAAGCCAACGTCTCAAGCGGTACAAGTCCGCATCTCCTTACCGCTACGGAAGGCAAGCTAGCACAACAGCGTAAGCCGTGGCAAACGCTTGCCGTTTGCTGTTCACAGTGTGATGGCCGCCGCCGCCGCGGGCGCGGCCTGCATGCAGCCGGTGGCGCCCTTGGAATCGGAGCGCCGGCCGGGTCCCTCGCGGTCCTTGGGGGATCCGCCGGCAGGGCTGGTCCGCTGCAACCGTTCGTTGCTCGCAGCGTGGCCGTGCATTGGCCACGCATTTGAATGAAAGATATACTGGATAATATAGGCCAAATTTACCATCATCAAAAAGTCGCCCACCCTACATATCACCATATATGCACTGAGTTTCCCCTTGGTTGCAATTGTCGCTGTGGCACTGTTCTGTCGGACAACAAAACAGGGGATAGGGCGATGGCGACGACCGGCTCGCAGTTCGGCAACAATTCTGGTGAGATCGAGGGCGGTCTGGCGCTGTCCGGCAATGGACGGTCGGGTGGCGGCAACGAACTGCTTGTGGCGCAGGCCGAGGGCCAGCCGCAGCAGCAACAGCCGGCGGCCCAGGCCGAACCGGTGCCGGTCGATGCCGGTTCCGGCCAGCCGGCCCAGGCGCCCCAGCCGCAGGCTGCCGCGCCCACCGCGGCGACCCCGACCGAATATGCCGCCGACGCCTCCAACGTCGTGCGGCTGCCGGCCAATGTTTCGGTGGACAACATCCGCGTCGACGGCGCCAACCTGGTCCTCGAGCAGGCCGACGGCAGCGTCATCGTCATCAAGGACGCCGCGGCCAACGTGCCCACCTTCATCCTCGGCGATGTCGAGCTGCCCCGCGTCGCGCTGATCGCGGCGCTCGAATCCGCCGGCGTCGACGTCGCCTTCGGCCCCGATGGCGCGATGTCGGCCGCTCCCGGCTCGGCCGACAGCTCGGGCGGCAACTTCGAAGCCCCGGTCGGCGGCATCGGCGACGGCTTCGACCTCAGCGCCCTGCTTCCGCCGACGGCACTGCAGTTTCCCGAATTCGAGCGGCGCGAGCTTTTTCCGACGGAGCGCCCTGACCGCGCGCCGGAAATCTCCGACCTGACGCCCGCACTGGAGGGCGGCGACGTCACTGTCTACGAATCGGCATTGCTCGCCAGCCGCGGCCAGGGCGAGAGCGCCGGGTCGGACGCAGGTCAGGAAGGTGCATCGCAGAGCGGCGACTTTACCGTCAAGTCGGAAGACGGGATCGCATCGCTGACGGTGGGTGGCGTCGAGGTGATCAAGGACGGCGTGTTCACTCCGACGGTGATCACGACCGGTCTCGGCAACAGCATTTCGATCGACAGCTACGACCCGAGCACCGGGAAGGTCGTTTACACCTACACGCTTGTCGACAACGAGCAGCACGCCGACGGCGACGGCAACAATTTGTTGTTCGAAGACCTCGAAGTGAGCCTGGTGGACCAGGATGGTGACGTCGCGACCGGCACCCTGTCGGTGAAGATCGTGGACGATTTGCCGGAAGCGGCCGACGATGGCGTGACGCAGGGTTCGGAGAATGCTCCGATAGTCGTCGATGTTCTTGCCAATGACGACAAGGGCGCGGACGGCGTTGCGCCGAGCAATGTCGCGCTGGTTGCGAACACGCTGGCCTCGACGGATGCGAACGGTCCTGGCACGCTGGTGCTGAACGCCAATGGCAGCTTCAGCTACACGCCGGTTGCGGGCGAGGAAGGGACGGTGACGTTC
>NZ_JARDJI010000024.1:0-67644 GCF_039907765.1 Mesorhizobium sp. CC13
GAGGACAACGACGTCATCACGGTGAACTTCAGCGCGACCGACGGCGACGATGGCGACGCCGTGCCCGGCTCGTTCACCGTCACCGTCAACGACGACGTGCCGGTTGCCCAGGACGATGCGTTCACGCAGTCGCCGGAAGATGCGGCCGTGACGGGCAACGTGCTCGTCGACAACGGCAGCGGCGCGGATGCGTTCGGCGCCGATGGACAGAATGCGCCCGCCGTGACGCTGGTAGACGGTTCGCTGGTGTCGAAGGACACCGGCGGCAATGCCCAGCCCGCTGGCACGCTGGTGCTGAACGCCAATGGCAGCTTCAGCTACACGCCGGTTGCGGGCGAGGAAGGGACGGTGACGTTCGACTACACGATCACCGACAAGGACGGCGACACCTCGGTTGCGACGGTGACGATCACGCTGGCGGCAGATTCTGTTCCCGAGATCAGCGTCGCGGCCGAGAACCTGAACACCGACGACGACGGCACGCTTGCGGGCGGCACCTCGACGGACAGCGGCGCGGTGACGATCGACTACGGCAACGACGGCGCCGGCTCGAGCTTTGCGCTGACGGGTGTGACGGGCGAACTGGTGACGCTCGACGGCGAGACGGTGGTGTTTGCCAGCGACGGTGCCGGCGGGCTGATCGGCACGGTCGACGGTGGCGCCACGGAAGTGATCCGCCTGACGGTGACGGCGACCGACAATGGCGACGGCACGTTCACCTATGGCTACACGGCCACCCAGAGCGAACCGGTCAAGCATGCGGACGCCACCAGCGAGGACAACGACGTCATCACGGTGAACTTCAGCGCGACCGACGGCGACGATGGCGACGCCGTGCCCGGCTCGTTCACGGTCACCGTCAACGACGACGTGCCGGTTGCCCAGGACGATACCAACAGCCTGAGCGAGGATGCGGCGAGCGTCGGCGGCAACGTGCTGAACAACGACGTGGCGGGCGCGGACGGCGGCAAGACGGTGACGACGCCGGGCAGCTATGAAGGCACCTACGGCACCCTGCAGCTGAACGCCAACGGCGGCTACACCTACACGCTGAAGACGGACGCAGCGACGCAAGCGGCGATCCAGGCACTGAGCCCCGGCCAGCAGCTCGGCGACAGCTTCGGCTACACGATGAAGGACGGCGACGGCGACACCGACGCTGCGACGCTGACGATCACCATCAACGGCGCCAGCGACGCGCCGGTGGTGACCGTGGGCGGCAGTGACTGCACCCCCGAAGATGTCGCCCTTTCGCCGACGTTCACCGCAACTCCCGTCGACGCGCTGTCGGCGGTCACCGAGATCAAGATATCCGGTCTCGCCAACTGGACAGTGCCGACCAATACCATTTCTCTCACCTCGGGCACTGTCGGCACGGTCGCATTCGCCGGCGGGGTCTTGACGATCCAGGTCGTCGGCGCCGCTGCAGGCACCGCAGTGACGGCGACCGTTCCGATGACGCCCCCGGCCAACAGCGACGTCGATGCCTCAATCCTGGTCAATGCGACGTCGACCTACGACGGCGTGGGCACCACGAGTGCCGACGTTGCGGCGACATTGTATGTCGACGCGGTCGCCGATGCCCCCACCGCGGTCGATATTACCGTCACCGACTCGGGCGACGCAGGTTCGTCGTTCAGCAACGGCGAGACCGGGACGGTGCACGTGCATGCGGTGTTCAGCGATCTCGACGGATCCGAGGCGCATACGCTGACGGTCCAACTCGCTCCGGGCTTCACCGCCGGATTGTCTGCCGCCGGCAATTTCACCCAAGGAAACGTCACCTACGCCTACACCTACAACTCGCTTACCGGTGTCGTTACCGTCACTGCGCCCTCGAGTGTGGCGACGGCCGATTTCAACATCACCGTGACCGCGCCGGCAAGCGGAACGCTCCCGTCGAACCTCAACTTCGACCTGACAGCCACGGCTACCGAGACCGCTCTGAGCGGCGGCGGCTGCGCGCCGGGGCACACCGACGATACGGCCAACAACGTCGCTACGGTGACGGACACCACCGGCATCCCGGCCACCCGCGTCCTCAACGGCTCGATGGTGACGAACACCAACAGCAGCGCCCAGACGATGATCCTGACCTTCGTCGATTCATCCGTGCCGCTCGACTCGTACTCCCAGGTGGTGCTCAGGAGTGCACAAGGCCAGCAAGGTGCTGTGTTGTCCGATGCGGGGTTCAACATCGATGCGTCGCACAGCTTCTATGTTGCAGCGGAAGAAGCCGCCAGCTCGCCCGGCAAGGTGATCATCACCAATTTCAATCTCGAGGGAGTGACGATTACACCGCCCAGCGGCAACATCCAGCTGGATTACGACACCAGCGGTAGCACCAATATGGGTATCACCGCCGTCATCAATCCGACCGGCCCGGCAAGTGTGGGGGGGACATATTCTACGGACGGCGGCACCAACGCAAACACGATCACGGATGCAAATACGGGGCTGCACTACACCTTCGGCAACGACGGTAACGACACGCTCAACGGCGGCGCTGGCCCTGACGTCCTGAATGGCGGTGACGGTGCGGACACGGTCCAAGGCGGCACTGGCAACGACATCCTCGTCTACGACCGGCTTGATCTGCAGCTTGACGGCGGTGCGGGTTGGGACATCCTCAGGATCGATGATGGCGCATTGTTCAACACGACGGCGCAAGGTGGCCCTGCCTCCGGATTTGCAAATGCAGTCGTCGACCTGACCGGGGAACCGATCGTCAACATCGAGGAGATCCTCATCACCGAGGAAGCAATCCCGCTCGACAACGTCGGAACCACGCTCAAGTTCACCGCACAGGACGTGGTCAACTTCACCGGCGATACGGGCAATGACCTGTATGTCGTCGGCTCAAGCGGAGACAAGGTCGATCTCAGCGCAGACACGGCGGTGTGGACCGACACCGGCACCACCACGACCTCGCCTGGCGGGCAGGTGTTCAACCTCTACACCGCGCAGGTCAACGGCGCGGTCGCCAACCTCTATGTCGACCATGACGTTACGGTTGTTGGAATTCCATGATGCGACGTGACTGACTTTTTCGCAGACGGCAATTGCGGGTTGTCCCGCAATTGCCGAACTGGCGTAAGTTGGTTAAGGCTTTGAAGAGAACAGGATGCCCCGTCTTCTGCAGACGAGAGCAGGATAGCAACGAAGGCGAACGGGATGGTCGACAGAGTCTCGGGCCCAACGGGCGAGCTTGGAACCGACGGCGCGGAAATGCCCGTCATCACGCCGGATTCGGAACAGGCCTTGCTTATCGACGCCCTCCCCATCCTCGCGCCATCTCCCGTGCCGGTGGTCGAGCTCGGCGAGATCCTCGGCGATTCGCTGTTCGGCGATGTCATCGAGATGGCGGATCTCATCCCGCATCTCTTGGGGCCGGAGCCGGGTGGGCACGAGCCTCCGGCCGACAGCGCACCTGCCGTCGTCGAGACGGGCGGGGAGGGCGTGGCGGCTTCCTTGCCTTTCGCCATTTTGTTCGAAGACGATGGCTCCTCGGGACACGGGGCCGTCTGAAAAGTGCATGCGCCCGGCTTGCCGGGCTGGAAATTCAACGGGTGACGGGCGGCATCGAGCCGATGCCGGACAGGAGAGGGAAGAAGAGATGGCTTTCAACTGGAAGAAGCGGTCGGCGCTCGCCGGCCTCGTCGTGTTTGCCTTTGCCGGTCCGGCCATGGCCGCAGACCCCATCGGCACGCCGGTAACCAACTATTGCCGCGTCGCCGGCCCGTCCAATCTGGCGCTCACCGAAGACATGGGGCAGCTCAAGACCGAGGTCGTGCGCATGATGGACGAGGCGGTGGTGGCGGCCAACAGCTCGGAGTGGGTCGATTCCTCGCGTCCGGTCTTCGTCTGGGCTTCGGAAGCCAAGGTCGCCTGCGGCAAGGCCTATGGCTACCTCAAGACCAGCTACCGCGACGAGGACTACCTCAACAAGTGCGAGTGCTTCTACGACCGCATGGTGGAATACATGAACTAGCCGCCCGGCGGGCGCAGCCTTGGCGCGCCCCAGGTGGCACGTTCCGGCGCGGCCTCGCGCGATGGCACTTCGCTCCATTCCGGCGGTTCTGGCCTGGTTGTCGGCCTCGGCGGCTGCCGCAGCCGCCGCCGCTCCCGAGCTGGTCCGGCCCGGAGCGGACGGATCGCCCCCGGCACATGTGGAGTGCCGTCCGCCTGATGCGGAATCGGGCAGGGAGGCGTTTCGCGTCCTTGCCGCCTGCGAGGCGGGCCTGAAGCGGCTGCCGGCCGAGCTGGCGCTGACGGTGATGGAGATCGAGAGCTTCTACGATCCCGAGGCCCGCGGCGGCGACGGTGAGGTCGGGCTGATGCAGGTGATGCCGGCCACCGCACGGCTCATGGGCTTTCGCGGCACCGACGAGCAACTGGCCGAGCCGCGCACCAACATAGCGTTCGGCGTGCGTTACCTCGCCGACGCCTTCCGGCTGGCGGAAGGCGATCTCTGCACCACCGTGATGAAATACCGCGCCGGCCATGCGGAAACGCGTTTCTCGGCCCTGTCGGTCCGCTACTGCCAGCGGGCGCGCGAGATCCTCAAGCGCGACGGCTACGCCGTCACGGGCACGGTGCCCGAAGCCACTTTCGGCTTTGCCGCGGTGGCCGGTCTCGGGCCGGTGACCGCGGCCGGTTCGGCGGCTCCCAAGGGGGTATGCGTGCGCCGAAACTTCGTGCCGGGGCCGCGCTACATGCGCTGCGCCGAGTACCGGCCCGCTGCCCAGGCGCGTCATATCCGCAGCCTGCGCGCGAAATTGTTCGGCAGCTAGCGCTGCCGTGCCGTTCTTGTGCCGCAGTCGTCGCGACAGTGACACCGAACCGATGAGTGAGGGGGAATGATGACGCAATCTGTCCGGCGCCTTCGGGGACGGGCGAGCCTGTTGGCTGCGCTCCTGGCCCTGCCGATCGGTCTCGCCGCCTGCCAGTCGGGAAGCGAAGGCGAGGGCGCGCTCGGCGCGATTGCAGCCGGCGGTACAGCCGAAGCCGCGTCGTCGGCACAGGTCGCTTCGGGGCCGGCCAAGGCTTCCGAGAGTCTCGGCAAGGGCCCGGTCAAGGTGGCGATGATCCTCCCGCTGTCGGCCGGCGGTGCCGCGGGCGACCGTGGCCGCAAGATCCGCGATGCGGCGGCGCTGGCCATGGCCGACCTGGGCAACGACCTCATCACGCTCAATGTCGAGGATACCGGCGGCGACGATGCCCGCGCCAGGACGCTGACGACGGGAGCGCTCGCCTCGGGAGCCAAGCTGGTGATCGGGCCGTCCGAGCCCGGCGCGGTGCGCCAGCTCGGCTCCGTCTCGGGCAGCAACCGGCCGCTCGTGCTGGCGCTTGCCGACAATTATGCCGGCGCGCCGGGCGTCTACTCCGTGCGCCTCAACGAGGCCGACAGCGCGGCCGCGGGCGCCGCGGCCATCGCCGCCAAGGGTGCGCGCAAATTCGTGCTGTTCATGGCCGAGGGCGAGGCCGGCAAGGCGACCGAGAAGCGCGTTGCCAACAGCCTTTCCATCTACGGTGCCTCGCTTGCGGTGGCGCTGCCGTTCGGGCCGGCGACCGGCGGTTCGGAAAAGGCCGTGGCCGACATGCAGGCGCTGGTCAGCGATCCGCAGGCGATCGTCGTCGCCGGCGGCAGTGCCAACCCGGCGCCGCTGGTGGCGGCGCTGCGCGCAAAGGGCATGCTCGGCAAGGACGTCAGCCTGGTGGGCTCGAACCGCTGGCTCGAGCACGGCATCGACGACCCGACGCTGCAGGGTGCCTACATCGCCACCCTCGACAGCGCCGAGATCGGACCGATCGCCGAGCGCTTCCGCAAGACCTACAACTATGAGCCCGACGTCAACGTTGCCTATGGCTACGACACCGTGGCGCTGGCCGCCGGCATTGCCAGCGCGCTCGGCCCCAAGGGCTTCACCAAGAAGGTGATCGAGAACCCCACCGGCTTCCGTGGTTCGACCGGCGTGTTCCGCTTCCGCGAGGACGGTGCGGGCGAGCGTGCCATGCCCTTCTTCCGCGTCGACAAGGGCAAGCTCAAGCTGGTCGAGAAGTCGACCTCGGGTTTTTAGCCGGCTTGCAGATGGAGGCCGGCATTGAAAAAGGCGCCGGAGCGGGGCTCCGGCGCCTTCGTCATGTGAGCTGCAGTGAGCTTTCAGGCGTAGCGCGACAGCGCGAGATCGGCCACGTCGATATCGGGGCGGGTGCCGCTGATCATGTCGGCCAGCACGCTGCCCGAGCCGCATGCCATGGTCCAGCCCAGCGTGCCGTGGCCGGTGTTGAGGTAGAAATTGTCGAACTTCGTGCGGCCGATCACCGGCGTGCCGTCCGGCGTCATTGGCCTCAGCCCGCTCCAGAAGCTGGCGCGGCTCTGGTCGGCGGCGCCGCCGAACAGATCCTCCACCGAGAACTGCAGCGTCGCCTTGCGCGATGGCGAAAGCTCGGTGTTGAACCCGGCGATCTCGGCCATGCCGCCGACGCGGATGCGGTCACCCAGGCGGGTGATGGCGATCTTGTAGGTGTCGTCCATGATGGTCGAAACCGGCGCCTTGCTTTCGTCGACGATCGGCACGGTGATCGAGTAACCCTTGACCGGATAGACCGGCACCTTGAGGCCGAGCGGCTTGACGAAGGCGGGCGTGAAGCTGCCGAGCGCGCCGACGAAGACGTCGGCCTCGATCTCGCCTTCCGACGTACGCACGGCGACGATGCGCTTGTCCTCCTGGCGCAGGCCCTCGAGCTTCACATTGTAGCGGAACTCGACCCCGAGCTGTTCGGCGAGCTTGGCCAGTTCGTTGGTGAACTTGAAGCAGTCGCCGGTCTCGTCATTGGGCAGGCGCAGGCCGCCGGCGATCTTCTCCCGCACCGGTGCCAGGCCCGGCTCGGCGGCGATGCAGCCGCTTGCGTCGAGCACCTCATAGGGCACGCCGTCGCTCTGCAGCACTTCGATATCCTTGGCCATGCCGTCGAGCTGCTTCTGGTAGCGGAACAGCTGCAGCGTGCCATGCGTGCGGTGGTCGTACTCGATGCCGGTGTCGTCGCGGAGCGCAATCAGGCGGTCGCGGCTGTATTCGGCGAGGCGCACCATGCGGCTCTTGTTGAGCGCGTAGCGGGCCGAGGTGCAGTTGCGCAGCATGGCCGTCACCCAGCGCCAGGTCGAGGCGTCGAGCATCGGCTGGATGATCAGCGGCGCATGCTTCATGAACACCCACTTGATCGCCTTCTGCGGAATGCCGGGCGCGGCCCAGGGCGAGGCATAGCCTGGCGAGATCTCGCCGGCATTGGCGAAGCTGGTCTCGAGCGCCGGCCCCGCCTGGCGGTCGAGCACGGTGACCTGATGGCCGGCCTTGGCCAGATAGTAGGCGGAGGTGACGCCGATGACGCCGGCGCCGAGAATGACTATGCGCATGGTTGCCCCTGTGGGTTAGCGCCCTGCCGGGCCGAGGTAGCGGCGGTCGTAGCGCCGTCCCAGGCTGGTCAGGATTTCGTAGGAGATGGTGCCGGCGTCCGCCGCGATCGCCTCGAGCGGCTGGTGCGGGCCGATCAATTCGACCATGCTGCCGAGCTTCAGCGTGCCGGGCTCGAGTGCGGTGACGTCGAGGATGATGCTGTCCATCGAGACCCGGCCGACGATCGGCAGCCGCACGTCGCCGACGTAAGCCGCGCCCGAATTGCTGAGATGGCGCGGCAGCCCGTCGGCATAGCCGGCGGCGATCGTGGCCAGCCGCATCTCGGACTGGGCGACGAAGCTCGCGCCATAGCCGATCTCGGCGCCGGTGGGCACGGTACGGGTCTGCACCACGCGCACCTCGAGCCGCACCACCGGTCGCATCGGGTTGTCCGGGCCTGCCAGCGGCGCGCCGCCATAGAGTGCGATGCCGGGGCGGGCGAGGTCGCCGCGAAAGTCATCGCCGAGGAAGATGCCGGCGGAATTTGCAAATGACAGCTTGGCGTCGGCAAAGCGCTCGCGCACGGCCTTCATGCGGCGGAGCTGTCGGGCATTGGCGGCGTGCGCCGGCTCGTCGCCGCAGGCGAGGTGGCTCATGACGATGTCGACATGGATGCCGGCGAGCCGGTCCGGCTCGGCGAGAAGCGCATCGACCTCGTCCGGCTCCAGCCCGAGCCGCGACATGCCGGTGTCGACCTGCAGTGCGGCGGGCAGCGTCGTGTGGCGCGACCGGGCGGTTGCCGACCAGTTCGCCACTTGTTCGAGCGAGTTCAGCACCGGCACGATGCCGAGGTCGGCGCAATCGCCCTCGCTGCCGGGCAACAACCCGTTCAGCACCAGGATGCGCGCGTCGCTGCGCAAATAGGGCTTGAGCCGCAGCGCTTCGACGAAATGCGCCACGAAGAAGTCGCGGCAGCCGGCGTCGTAGAGCACGGGGGCGACATGGGCGACGCCCAGGCCATAGGCATCCGCCTTGACCACTGCTGCTGCCTTGGCCGGTGCCGTTCGGCGGCAGAGCTGCTCGTAATTCGCCACCAGCGCCCCAAGGTCGATCGTCAGCATCCCGCAGGCCGCACGGCTTTCGATCTCGCTTTGGGCGCTCATGTGCATGTCCGGGAACTGTCCTCGCCTATGCCCCGGAGAATACCGCAACGATTGTCGAAAATCTTGCCAATCTTGTGCGCTTTATGCGAACTGGATGCGCATCGTCGAATTTTCGATGGGATTTTGAAAGGAACTGCAATGCCCTCGCTTGATGCCATCGACCGCGGCATCATCCGCGCCCTGCGGGCCAATGCGCGCGTCAGCAACGCCCGCCTGGCCGAGGAGGTGGGGCTGTCGCCGTCCGCCTGCCTGCGGCGGGTGCAGTTGCTGGAACAGGACGGCGTGATCCGCGGCTACACCGCGATTATCGGCAGCGGTGCCGTCGAGGAGGGTATCGCGGTGATGATCCAGATCACGCTGGAGCGGCAGACGGAGGACTATTTCAACCGCTTCGAACTCGCGGTGCGCCGCCATCCCGAGATCAAGGAGTGCTACCTGATGACTGGCGACGCCGATTATTTCCTGCGCGTCGAGGTCGAGAGCGCCGCCGATTTCGAGCGCGTGCACAAGGAGATCTTGTCGGCGCTGCCGGGGCTTGCCCGCATCCATTCGAGCTTTTCGATCCGCAACGTGCTGCAGTCGAAGCGGCCGAAGGCATCGTAGGGCGGATGGCCGGCGTCGCGGTCGACGCCGGCCGTTTCATGTTCAGGCGCCGGCCTGGGTCACGAACTTGGTGATCAGATAGGCTTCCAGCGCTTCCGTGCCGCCTTCCGAGCCGTAGCCGCTGTCCTTGATGCCGCCGAACGGCACCTCGGGCAAAGCGAGGCCGAGATGGTTGACGGTCAGCATGCCGGTCTCGATCTCGGCGCTGAGATCGGTGATCGTCTTGCTCGACTTGGCGAAGGCATAGGCCGCGAGCCCGTAGGGCAGGCGGTTGGCTTCGGCCACCACGTCGTCGAAGCTCTTGAACGGCATCACCAGGGCGACGGGTCCGAACGGCTCCTCGTTCATGATGCGCATGTCGGGGCGCAGGCCGGTCAGGACTGTTGGCTCGAAATAGGAGCCCTTGTTGCCGATGCGCTTGCCGCCGGTCTCGATCCTGGCACCATCGCTGACGGCCTCGTTGATCAGCTTCTCCACGGCTTCGAGGCGGCGTTCGTTGACCAGCGGGCCCATGCGGGTGCCCTCGGCCAGGCCGTCGCCGACCTTCACCGCCCTGGCGTGCTCGACGAACTTGCCGAGGAAGCGCTCATAGGCGCCTTCCTGGATCAGGAAGCGTGTCGGCGACACGCAGACCTGGCCGGCATTGCGGAACTTCGAGCCGGCGAGCGTCGCGGCCGCATGGTCGATGTCGGCGTCGTCGAACACCATCGCCGGCGCATGGCCGCCGAGCTCCATCGTCGCGCGCTTCATGTGCTGGCCGGCCAGTGCCGCGAGATGCTTGCCGACAGGCACCGAGCCGGTGAACGACACCTTGCGGATGATCGGATGCGGCACGAGGTAGCCGGAGATCTCGGGCGGGTTGCCATAGACGAGGTTCAGCACGCCGTCGGGCAGGCCGGCATCCTTGAAGACGTCGGCGAGGAAGGCGGGCGAGCCCGGGGTCTCTTCCGGCGGCTTGACGATGATGGAGCAGCCGGTGGCAAGGGCCGCGCCGATCTTGCGCACGGCCTGCGACACCGGGAAGTTCCACGGCGTGAACGCGGCGACGGGGCCGACCGGCTCCTTGATGACGAGTTGGGTGATTCCCGATGCGCGCGCCGGCACGACGCGGCCATAGGTGCGGCGGCCTTCCTCGGCGAACCAGTCGAAAAGGTCGGCCGAGGACAGCACTTCGATCTTCGCTTCGCCGACGGGCTTGCCCTGCTCGACGGAAAGTACCTCGGCGATCATGTCGGCGCGCTCGCGCATCAGGTCGGCGGCACGGCGCAGCACCTTGCTGCGCTCGTAGGCCGAGACCTTGCGCCAGGTCTTGAAGCCGCGGTCGGCGGCGGCCAGGGCGCGGTCTAGATCGCCCTTGCCGGCCGAGGCGACCCTGCCGATCACTTCATTGGTGGCGGGGTTGTAGACGTCGATGGTCTTGCCGCCTTCGGCGGCGGTCCATTTGCCGTCGATGAACAGTTTTACGTCCGGGTACATGGTCCGTCCTTGCTGCAGTGAGATATGGCGGGAGCGAAGTCCAGCGTCGCCGCCGGCCTAGAACGCGATTTGGCGCGGATGCGCTAGATATAGGTTGGACTAATCTTTTGGACCACAAGCTCGGCGATGGCCAGCGACGAGGTCAGCCCCGGGCTCTCGATGCCGAACAGGTTGACCAGGCCGGCGACGCCGTGGGACTCCGGCCCCTGGATGACGAAGTCGGCCGCCGGTTCGCCCGGGCCCGAGAGCTTCGGGCGGATGCCGCTGTAGGTCGGGCTCAGCTCGCCCTCAGCGAGGCCGGGCCAATATTTGCGGATTTCGCCGTAGAAATGGTCGGCGCGGCGCGGATCGACCGTGTAGTCCTTCTCCTCGATCCACTCGACATCGGGGCCGAAGCGCATGCCGCCATTGAGGTCGAGCGTGAGATGCACGCCGAGCCCGCCAGGCTCCGGCACCGGATAGATCAGCCGCGAGAAGGCGGGCTTGCCGGTGACCGAGAAATAGTTGCCGCGGGCATAGCGCAGCGGCGGCACGAATGTCGGGTCGAGCCCTTCGAGCGATGCGGCGAGCCGGTTGGCGCCGAGGCCGGCGGCATTGACGAAATGCCGGGCGGCGATCTCGAAGCCTGCGCCGCTCGAAGTATCCTTCGTCTGCAGCACGAAGCTGCCGCCGTCGATCCGCCCCGACACGATCTCGGTGTTGAGGCTGAGGAAGGCGCCGCCGTCTTCCGCTTCGCCGAGCAGCGAAAGCATCAGCGCATGGCTGTCGATGATGCCGGTCGAGGGCGAATGGACGGCGGCCGTACAGGTCAGCGACGGTTCCATCGCCATCGCCTCTGCCGCGCCCAGCATCACCAGGTCGTCGACGCCGTTTGCCCTAGCCTTGGCGATGATGCCCGCCAGCGTCTCCCGTTGCTCCGGCAGGGTCGCCACGATCAGCTTGCCGCAGCGCTTGTGCGGAATGCCGCGCTCGGCGGCATAGGCATAGAGCTTTTGGCGCCCGGCGACGCACAGTTCCGCCTTCAGGCTGCCTTCAGGATAATAGATGCCGGCGTGGATCACCTCGGAATTGCGCGAGCTGGTCTCCGTGCCGATGGCGTCGGCCGCCTCGACGATGATCGTCTCCATGCCGCGGCGGGCGAGTTCGCGGGCGACCGCAAGGCCGATGACGCCGGCGCCGGCAACGATGCAGTCGACGGTCTCCATCTCAGTCTGCGCCCGGCTTGAGGGCAGCCAACCGGTCGATGATGACCGAGCTTGCGCCCATGATGTCGTCGATGATGGCGCACTCGGCGCCGTCGGCGTCGCGCGCCTCGATCGCCGCCAGCAGTTCGTGGTGGTGGTCGATCATCGCGCGGCCGCCATGCTCGTAGGAGGCGGCGATCAGCGGCCCCATCTGCAGCCACAGCCGGCCGAGGATGCCGCGCAGCACGGCCATGTCGGCGATCTCGGCCAGCGCGAAATGGAAGGTCTGGTTGAGCTCCAAGGCTCCGCTCCAGTCCTGGATCGCGATTGCCTGTTCGTTCCTGTCGATCAATTCGCGCAGCCTGGCGATGTCCCTGGCCTCAGCCTTCAGCGCTGCTTCGCGGGCGGCGAGGCCTTCCAGCTTCACCCGGATCTGGCGGATCTCGAGATAGCGCTCCAGCGTCATGACGGGCACGCGCACCTCGCGCGCCGATTTCTGCACCAGCGCCTCGTCCTGGATCAGCCTGAGGATCGCGTCGCGCACCGGGGTCACGCTGGTTCCCAGCGACTGGGCAAGGTCGCGGATGGTCAACCGCGCGCCGGGAGCGAAGCGCCCCTTGGTCAGCGCCTCCGACAGCTGGCCGTAAACCACCCCGCCGAGATTGTCGTGCTCGACCGCCTGGAAGCCGAAATTCTCGTTCATCGCCCGCGCTCGAAAGCCGCTTCTGGCCCGCCGCTGCCGCGCCGCTGGCCCTTGACATTGGTCCACATGAAAAACATGATGCATCAAACAACAATTTGCGGATTTTGCAAGCGATCGACCGACAAGGCGACCGCAAAATCGACGACATCGTCGCCTCCGGCGACACCGCCCCCAACCGAGGAAATGACCATGGACAGCCAGCCCAATTCGCCCGAGGCGCGCGACAAGAAATTCCACATGCACGCCTACACCAACGCCCGCCGCCACCAGGAGGTCGGGCCGCTGATCATCGACAAGGGCGATGGCATCTATGTCGAAGACATCGCCGGCAAGCGCTACATCGAGGCGATGTCGGGCCTGTGGAGCGTCGGCGTCGGCTTCTCCGAGAAGCGTCTCGTCGATGCCGCGACCAGGCAGATGGCCAAGCTGCCCTTCTACCACAACTTCACCCACAAGGGTCATTCGCCGCTGGTCGATCTCGCCGAGAAGCTGGTCACCATGGCGCCGGTGCCGATGAGCAAGGCGTTCTTCACCAACTCCGGATCCGAGGCCAACGACACGGCCATGAAGATGATCTGGTTCCGCTCCAATGCGCTGGGCCAGCCTCAGCGCAAGAAGATCATTTCGCGCAAGCGTGCCTATCACGGCGTCACCATCGCCTCGGCCAGCCTCACCGGCCTGCCCAACAACCATTTGTCCTTCGACCTGCCGATCGCCAACGTGCTGCACACGTCGTCGCCGCATCATTGGCGCGAGGCACAGCCGGGCGAGACCGAGGAGCAGTTCTCGACCCGCCTCGCCGACGATCTCGAAAAGCTGATCCTGGCCGAGGGGCCCGAGACCATCGCCGCAATGTTCGGCGAGCCGGTCATGGGAGCGGGCGGCGTCGTCGTGCCGCCGGCCGGCTACTGGGAAAAGATCCAGGCGGTACTCAGGAAATACGACATCCTGCTGGTCGCCGACGAGGTCATCTGCGGCTTCGGCCGCACCGGCAACATGTTCGGCACCGAGACCTACGCCATGAAGCCCGACATCATGGTCATGTCCAAGCAGATCTCGTCGTCCTACCTGCCGATCTCGGCGATGCTGATCAACGACAAGGTGTTCGAGCCGCTGGCCGACGAAAGCAACCGCATCGGCACCTTCGGTCACGGCTTCACCGCCGGCGGCCATCCGGTGGCGGCGGCGGTGGCGCTCGAGAACATCGCGATCATCGAGGAGCGCAACCTCGTCGCCAACGCCCGCGAGGTCGGCGCCCACATGCAGAAGCGCCTGGCCAGGCTTGCCTCGCACGACCTCGTCGGCGAAGTGCGCGGCATCGCCCTCATCGGTGCCATGGAACTCGTCGCCGACAAGGCCACCAAGGCGCCATGGAATGCGGTGGGCGCGCTCGGCGGCCTTGTCAACGGCATCCTGCAGCAAAACGGCGTCATCTCCCGCAACATGGGCGACGCGCTCGCCTTCTGCCCGCCGCTGATCATCACCGAAAAGCAGGTCGACGAGCTTTTCGACATCGTCGAGAAGTCGCTCGACGAGGCGGCGAAGCAGGTCAAGGGCTGATCGCCGGTCACCACTCGATAAGCGAAAGCCCGCCGGATGGCGGGCTTTTTCGTTTTGGGCTCGCCCTTCCTTCTCCCGCAAGGGGAGAAGGAAAAGCCTCACACGTGCTGGCCGCCGTTGATGTGGATTTCGGCGCCGGTGACGTAGGAGGCCTGTCCCGAGCACAGGAAATAGATGATGTCGGCCACCTCGGAGGTGGCGCCCAGGCGCCGCATCGGAATCTGCTCGACGATCTTGTCGGTGCCCGGCGACAGGATCGCCGTGTCGATCTCGCCCGGCGCAATGGCGTTGACGCGGATGCCGTGCGGGCCGAAGTCGGCGGCCATTTCGCGCGTCAGCGCGCCGAGCGCCGCCTTCGACGTCGCATAGGCCGAGCCGGCGAAGGGGTGGACGCGGGTGCCGGCGATGGACGTCACGTTGACCACCGAGCCCTTGGCCGCCGCCAGTTCCTTGAACAGGCCGCGCGCCAGCATGATCGGCGCCAGGAAATTGACCTGGAAGACGTCGCGCCAGACATGCATCGGCGTGTCGATCGAGTTCATGCGTGCGCCGCCCTGCATCTTGGGCGAGATGCCGGCATTGTTGACCAGCGCGTGCAGCATCCCGCCTTCTTTTTCCAGCCGCTGGCGGATTTCCGAAACGGCACTGCCGACGTCGCCCTGGTCGGCGAGGTCGACCTGGATGTGGTCTTCCGGGCCGGCCGGCCACGGGCAGTCGTCCGAAAACGCCTGGCGCGAGCAAGTGATGACGCGCCAGCCCTCGCGCGAAAAACGCTTCACGGTCGCATGGCCGATGCCGCGGCTGGCTCCGGTCAAAACGATCGTCTTTCGCCCGTCGGTCTTCTCGGCCATTGCATCCTCATTTTCAAGCTTACAGCGTATGTAGCGGATGCATCTCGCCATTGCGAGGGGGCGCGGTGAATGGCGGCGTTCAGCCGCGCTCGGTTGCCGCGGCGCGTTCGACCGCACTATGCTCGCGGGCGACTTCCAAGGACCGGACCCCACGACAGCATCGCAAGGAGAAATCGAGTGCAATTCACCGACATCGGCGGCATCACCCTGCACCATCAGCTGATCGGCGGACCGGCGAACAAGCCGGTCCTGGTTTTCGCCAATTCGCTGGGCACCGATTTCCGCATCTGGCGCGATGTCGTCGTCCGCCTTGCCTGCGATTATCCCATCGTCACCTACGACAAGCGCGGCCACGGCCTCTCCGACGTCGGCGCGGCACCCTATGCGATGGACGACCATGTCGGCGATCTCGCCGGCCTGCTCGACCATCTCAACGTCAGGAAGGCCATCGTCGTCGGTCTCTCGGTCGGCGGGCTGATCGCGCAGGGGCTTTATGCCAAGCGGCCCGATCTGGTGCGGGCGCTGGTGCTGTGCGACACCGCCCACAAGATCGGCACCGACGAATCCTGGAACACCCGCATCGCCGCCGTCGAAAGGGACGGCATCGCCTCGATCGCCGATGGCGTGCTGAAGCTGTGGTTCACGCCCGAGTTCCACGAGCAGCGCAAGGCCGACCTCGTCGGCTACCGCAACATGCTGACGCGCCAGCCGCTGGCCGGCTACACCGGCACCTGTGCCGCCCTGCGCGATGCCGACTACACAGATGCGGCCCGCGCGATCGCGGTGCCGACGCTCTGCGTCGTCGGCGACCAGGACGGCTCGACGCCGCCGGCGCTGGTACGCTCGATGGCCGATCTCATCCCCGGCTCGCGCTTCAAGGTCATCGACGGCGCCGGCCACATCCCCTGCATCGAGAAGCCGGACGAGCTCACAGCCCTCATCAAGCGCTTCGCTGCCCAACTGCCGCCACAGTAAGCGGAATTCGGCGCCGGTGGAGGTCCCCCGCTCCGGCCGTTCCTATGCGGCCGGCGGCTCCATCGCGGCCACCACGAAACCCTCGCTTTTGCCCGGTGCCTTGATCCTGAACCAGGCGACATAGAGCGCCGGCAGGAACAGCAGCGTGATCGCCGTGCCGGCGATGATGCCGCCCATCATGGCATAGGCCATCGGCCCCCAGAACACCTCGCGCGCGATGGGGATCAGCGCCAGGCTCGCCGCCGCCGCCGTCAGCGCGATCGGGCGCATGCGGTGTTCCGTCGCCTCGATCACCGCATTCCAGGGATGGACGCCTTCATTGATCAGGTCCTCGATCTGCACGATCAGGATCACCGAATTGCGGATCAGGATGCCGATCAGCGCCAAGACGCCGAGCAGCGCCACGAAGCCTAGCGGCGCGCCGCTCGGCACCAGTGCCGCCACCACGCCGATCAGCCCGAGCGGCGCCACCGCCACGACCAGGAACAGCCGCTGGAAGCTCTGCAGCTGGATCATCAGCACCGTCGACATGATGAACAGCATCAGCGGCACAACGGCGATGATCGGCCCCTGGCTGTTGGCGCTTTCCTCCACCGTGCCGCCGGCCGCGACCGTGTATCCCGCCGGCAGCTCGGCTGAGAACCTGTCGACCGCCGGCTTGAGTTCGGCCACCACCGTGTCGGGCAGCGCCTTGCCCACCACGCCCGCCTTGACCGTGATGGTGGGCAGGCGGCTGCGCCGCCAGATCGTCGGCTGCTCGAGTTCGTAGCGGAAGTCGGCGACGGTCGCGAGCGGGATCGCCTCGCCGTTGCCGGTCGGGATCTGCAGGTTGCTCAGGGTCTCGATCGAGCCGCGCTCCTTTTCGCCCGCCCGCACCACGACGTTGATCAGATAGGTCGCGTCGCGCACCTGGGTGATGGTCACGCCGCCCACCACGCTGTTCATGGCGCTGGCGATGTCCCGCGAGGTGATGCCGAGCTGGCGCGCCTTGTCCTGCAGCACGTCGACCTTGAGCACGCGCGACGGCTCGTTCCAGTCGAAGCTCGGGGCCTGCAGCCTGGGATTGGCGGAGATGACGCTCGCCAGCTGCTGCGACAGGCCGCGCACGGTCTCGATGTCGGGGCCGCTGATGCGATATTGCACCGGCCGGCCCACCGGCGGTCCGAGCTCCAGCGTCTTGACGAAGGCGTCGGTGCCGACGAACTGCTCGCGCAGGATCTTCTCGATCGCTGCCTGCACCCTGTGCCGGGCTTCGATGTCCTTGGTCACGATGATGGTCTGGCCGAAATAGGGGCTGGCCGGCTGCACGTCGAACGCCAGCACGAAGCGCACGGCGCCCTGGCCGACATAGGAACTCCAGTGGTCGACATCCGCGTTGCCCTTGAGCGCGACCTCCTCGAAGCGCTCGATCTGGGCGCGGGTCTCGGCGATCGAGCTGTTCTGCGGCAGGTTCCAGTCGACGATCAGCTCCGAACGGTCCGACGGCGGGAAGAACTGCTGCTGGACGAGCCCGAGGCCAGCCACCGACAGGGCGAACAGCGCGACCGTCGCCAGGATGGTGATCCAGTACCGCCGCACCGCCAGGTTCAGGGTGCGCGAGAAGGCCGCCGAGAACCGGCTCGGCCTCGCGTCGTGCTTCCTCATCGTCGCCGGCAGCAGCGTCACGCCGAGCAGCGGCGCAAACAGCACCGCCACGATCCACGACAGCAGCAGCGACACGGCAATGACGACGAACAGCGTGTAGGTGTATTCGCCCGCCAGGCTGGTGTTGAGGCCGATGGGGATGAAGCCGGCCACCGTTACCAGCGTCCCCGTCAGCATGGGAAATGCCGTCGACGTATAGACGTAGGTCGCCGCCTTCCTGAGCGAATCTCCGATCTCCAGCCTGGCCACCATCATCTCGACCGCGATCATCGCGTCGTCGACCAGAAGCCCCAGCGCGATGATCAGGGCCCCGAGCGACACGCGCTGCAGCGAGATGCCGAGATAGGTCATGGCCAGGAAGGTGATCGCCAGCACCAGCGGGATCGACAGCGCCACGACCAGTCCGGCGCGCAGGCCGAGGCTGATGAAGGAGACGGCGAGCACGATCGCCACCGCCTCGAACAGCGCCCGGGTGAAACCCGAAACCGCCTCCTCGACGATCAGCGGCTGGTCGGCGACCAGGTTCACGCCGACGCCGATCGGCAGTTCCGCCGTAACCCGTTCCATCAGCCGTTCGAGTGCCGCCCCGAACTCCAGAAGGTTGGCGTTGGGCTTCATGCCGATGGCCAGCCCGATCGCGGGCTGCCCGTTGACGCGGAACAGCGCCGTCGGCGGATCGACATAGCCGCGGCTGATCGTTGCCACGTCGCTCAGGCGGAAGAAGCGGTCGTTGACCTTGAGGTTGATCGACCTCAGGCTCTCCTCCGAGGTGAACTGGCCGCCGACGCGCACCGCGATACGCTCCTCACCCGCCTGGATCACGCCGGAAGGCGAGATCGCGTTCTGCGCCTGAAGGCTGGCCACGATGGCGTGCTGGTCGAGCCCGAGGGCCGCGATCTGCCGGGTGGAGAATTCGAGATAGATGACCTCGTCCTGGGCACCGATCAGCTCGACCTTGCCGGCGTTGGGAATGGTCAGCACGCGGCTGCGCACCATCTCGACATAGTCGCGCAGCTGGCGCATCGTCAGCCCGTCGGCGGTGAAGCCGTAGATGTTGCCGAACACGTCGCCGAACCGGTCGTTGTAGAACGGCCCCTGCACGCCTTCCGGGAAGTAGGGCCTGAGGTCGTTGATCATGTTGCGCACCTGCACCCAGGTGGGCGCGACGTCGCGCGCCTTGGTCGTCGGCTTGAGGTTGACGAAGATGATGGTCTGGCCGGCGGTCGTGACGCTGCGCGAGAAGTCGAGGCTCTCGAGTTCCTCGAGCTTCTTTTCGATCCGGTCGGTCACCTGCCTGGTGGTCTCGTCGACCGAAGCGCCGGGCCAGTTGGCCTGGATCAGCATGGTCTTGATCGTGAAGGAGGGATCTTCCTCGCGGCCGAGGCTGAGATAGGCGAACACGCCGGCGACCATGAAGATCAGCATGAAGTACCAGACCAGCGAACGGTGACCCAGCGCCCAGTCGGAGAGATTGAAATCCTTCACCTCACGCCCCCTCCGGTATCCGCACCTTCTGGCCGTCGCTCAGGCTGTTGACGCCCGCAGTCACCACCCGCGTCCCCTCCGAAATCCCGCCGGCGATGAACTTGCCGGCATCTTTCGCCAGCACCTCGACCGCCTGCAGGCTGACCGTCGATGCCGCCGGATCGACGACCCAGACGTAGCTCTTGCCGTCCCTTTCGAGCAGCGCCGACAGCGGCAGGTCGATGCTCTCGTCGGCCTTCGCCAGCATCGTCGCCGTCACCGTCGATCCGAGATGGAAGGCGGTCGGGGGAGCGTTGAGCGCCAGCCGGACGCGCCGCGTGCGGGTCGAGGCGTCGGCCTGCGGCGCGATCTCGCGGATCCGTGCGGCCGTGCGCAGCGACGGCACCGATTGCAGCGACACCTCGAAGGCTTCGCCCTGCTTCAGCGCCGCCGCCATCTGGTCGGGAATGTCCACCACGGCCTCGCGCTTGTCGGAGCGGGCCACCGTCACCACCATCTGCCCCGGCGATACCGTCTGGCCGACTTCCGCGCCGACGGCGGTCACCACGCCGTCGAAGTCGGAGAACAGCCGGGCATAGCCGAGCTGCTCCTGCGCCTTGGCCAGCGCCGCGCGGGCGCGTTCGACATTGGCTGCGGCGGAATCGAGCGCCTGCCTGGCCGAATCGTAGACCGCCTGCGAGGTGTTGGCTTCGGCCAGAAGCGTCCGCTGGCGCTCCTCGCTGGCCGAGGCGTTGGCGAATTGCGCCTCGGCGGAGGAGAGGTCGGCGCGCGCCGATTGCGCCGCCAGCTCGAGCGACAAGGGATCGATCGCGGCCAGCGTCGTGCCCTTCTTCACGGTGTCGCCGACGCCCACGTCGCGCGCCACCAGCTGTCCGAGCACGCGAAAGGCCAGCTCGGCGGAGAATTCCGGCTGGATCGTCCCGACGAAGCCCTGCGCGCCGTGGGCGTGCGGTTCGGCCAGCTGCGACAGCACCGGCCGGACGATCTCTTCGGCCGGTTCGTTGGTGCTCTCGCTGCAGGCCGCCAGCGCCAATGCGCCGGCCAGCCCGATGCACGTCGCAACGACCCTCATCGTGCCACCTCCACCACCTGGCCGGGGCTCAGCAACTGCCCGCCCCGGGCGACCACCTGTTGGCCGGGCTCCAGCCCCTTCGTCACCACGGCTATGCCGGAGGCGAAGGCCGCCACTTCCACCGGAACCAGGGTCACCGCCCGGCTGGCCGGGTCGACCGTCCATACCGCCGGCCTGCCGGCGTCCGACATCAGCGACTGCCACGGCAGGACGATCGCCTCTTGCGCCTTGGCGGTGATCGTGCCGGTGACAGCGGCACCGAGCGGCATGCCGGCTGGCGTGTCCGGGACCGCCACCTTGACGCGGATCGAACCGGAGGTCGGATCGACCGCCGGCGACACTTCGCGCACCTCGCCGGTGGCTTCGATGCCGGGGTCGGAGACGAGGGCGATCTTCACCACCGGCGCGACCGGCGTCCGGGCGATCATCGCCTCGTCGACGTTGAACACGGCGTCGCGGTCGCCGTCCTCGGCGATGGTAAACGCGGTCTGCGTCGCCTGCACCACCTGGCCGACCTCGACCATGCGCGCCGTCACCAACCCGGCAGCACTCGCCTTGAGCTCGGTATAGGTCAGCCGGTCCCTGGCATTGTCGAGCTGGCTCCGGGCCTGGTCGACGCCACCCTGGGCAACCCGCATCGATTGCTCGGCGAGGTCGAATTCGCGCCGGGTCGTGAAGCCCTGGGCCAGAAGCGTCTTCTGTCGCTCGAAGGCGGCCGACGCCTGCCGGAACTGCGCGTCGGCCGCGTCCAGGCTGGCCTGCGCCGCGCGCACGTCCGACTGCTGCTCTTGGGGGTCGATCCGCGCCAGCACCTGCCCCTTTTCGACGCGCTGGCCGACATCGGCCGTGCGCTCGCCGATCCGGCCGCCCACCTGGAACGACAGCTTGTTCAGCGTGCGCGCGGCGATCTCGCCAGTCAGCGTCGCCGTCGGCGCATAGTCGGAGAACTGCACTTCGACGGCGCTGACCATGACAGGCTGGCGCGGCGCTTCTGCGTCGGGCTGGCAGGCAGCCATGGGCAGCAGCAGGCCGAGCGCCAGTATGCGAAGGAGGTGTGCGCCTGCGGCGGCTGCGCCACGCTTGGTCGGGTGTGCTCGAGCCATGGCCGTGTCCCCCCAAAATCGCCTTGCTCCACGCTACGCTGGCAATGGACGATCGGCAACAAAGTACCGCCATTCTTGCCTGGCTGGCGGGGCAGGGATAGCATCGGCGCGCCGCGTGGGGGCTGCTGCGGCGCGTTCGGATCGGGCTGGGAACCTGAACGATTTCCGCGCGTTGTGGGTCGCGTTCATCCTGGAGGCAGCCATGGACCGCATGCTGTTCGACCACTCCGTCATGGTCCTGATCGGGCCGGAAAGCACCCGGCGCGAGGTCACCACAGTCAAGGGCGCCTATGAGGCGCTGGTCGACTGGCCGCATACCAAGCGGGCCGGCCCGCTCTATCGCGAGGCGGTCGAGGTGGTCTCGGCGGCTTTGGCGGGCACCCGTACGCGCGAGGCTGCGCGGCGAGCTTTCGTCGCCGCTGCGGAAGAGATCGGCATCCTGGTTTCATGACCGGCTGATGGAGCCGGCGGGCAGGGCGGGTCCTGCGGCCGGTACGGCCTGCCGCTGGGCGCGCTGGCTGAGCCAGACGCTGGCGAGCACCACGGCCATGCCGAGGATCTGTGCCGCGCTCAGCGACTGGCCGAGCACCGACCAGCCGAGGATGACGGCCGTCATCGGACTGAGAAAGCCGAGTGGCGACACGACAGAAGGCTCCAGCCTGGCGATGCCGCGGAACCAGACGATGTAGGTGAGCGCTGCCCCGATCAGGCCGAGCCAGGCGAGGCCGAGCACGTTGGCCATTGTCAGGGAGGGCAGCGCCGGCTCCTGCAGCAGCGCGACCGGCAGCAAAAGCAGTCCACCGGCGGTGAGCTGCCAGGCCGTGAAGGTCAGTGGCGAAACCGGCGGCTGCCAGCGGCGGCTGAGCACGGTGCCGGCCGCCATCGAAACCGCGCCGCCGAGGCCCGCCGCGATGCCGATCGGGTCGAGCGCCGCATTCGGCGTCAGGATCAGCAATGCCACGCCGCCCATGCCGGCAATCGCCGCGACGATCGAAAGCGGCCTGATCGTGGTGCCGAGCAGGGCGCGGGAGAGCAGGATGACGATCAGCGGCTGGATCGCCCCGACGGTCGCAGCCACGCCGCCCGGCAGCCGGTAGGCCGAGATGAACAGCAGCCACCAGAACACCGAGAAGTTCAGCGCGCCGAGCAGGAGCACCCGCGCCCACCAGATGCCCTGCGGCAGCTTGCGGACGAGGACCAGCAGCAGCAGGCCCGCGGGTAGGGCGCGCAGCATCGCCACCGTCAGCGGATAGCCGGCAGGCAGGAACTCGGTCGTCACCAGATAGGTGCTGCCCCAGATGGCGGGGGCGAGGGCGGTCAGGAGAAGGTCGGTGTTGCGGGACATGGCGAAACTCTCTTCATGTCAAATATCTTGATATCAAGATAATGCCATTTCTCTTGACGTCAAGATATTATTTGGAGAGGGTTGCGGCATGGATCGCGTCGACGACATTCTCGCCCAGTGGAACCGCGAACGGCCCGACCTCGACGTCGCGCCGATGGGGCTGATCGGCCGCATCTCGCGGCTCGCCCAGCATCTCGGGCGCGAGATGGAAAAGACCTTCGCGCGGCACGGGCTGAACTATGCGAGCTTCGACGTGCTGGCGACGCTGCGCCGCTCCGGCGCGCCCTATGCGCTGTCGCCGGGTGACCTTTCCGCCACGATGATGATCACCTCGGGCACCATGACCAACCGCGTCGACCAGTTGGAGAAGGCCGGTCTGGTCGAGCGCCGGCTCAACCCCGACGACCGCCGCAGCTTCATCGTCTCCTTGACCGACAAGGGCTTCGCCACCATCGACGCGGCCGTCACCGACCATGTCGCGACGCAGACGCGCGTCGTCGAGATGCTGACGCCTGATGAGAGGGCCGTGCTGAATGCGTTGCTCAGCAAGTTTCTGGTCGGCTTCGAGAGCGAGTGAAGCTGGCGGGCGAAGCGTGGCGCGGCCGCTCAACCACTGCTGAGGTTATCGAAGGGCAGGGCGATCTCAGCATGGAGGGTCGCAAGATACCCCCACCCCTAACCCCTCCCCACAAGGGGGAGGGGACCGGCCCGCTTCATTTCGCTGAGGGCGATCAATGAGGGACAGCGTCGCCAGAGAGTCCCCCTCCCCCTTGTGGGGAGGGGTTAGGGGTGGGGGTATGGGACGTTCGAGCTCTGCAAACGCTCACCCCGCCAGCGCTTGCTCCAGGTCAGCGATCAGGTCGTCGCCGTCCTCGATGCCGGCGGACAGCCTGACCAGCGAGTCCGAAATCCCGATCTCGCTGCGTTTTTCCGCCGGGATCGATCCGTGCGTCATCAGTGCCGGATGCTCGATCAGGCTTTCGACGCCGCCGAGGCTTTCGGCCAGCGTGAACAGATGCGTCCGTTCGAGGAAGCGTTTTGTCCCGGCAAGGTCGCGGTCGAGCACGGCCGTGATCATGCCGCCGAAGGCAAACATCTGCGCCTTGGCGATGGCGTACTGCGGATGGCTTTCGAGGCCGGGATAGATCACCCGCCGCACGTCGGTGCGCCCCTCCAGCCAGCGCGCGATCTTCAGCCCGTTGGCCGAATGCCGCTCCATGCGCAGCGCCAGGGTCTTGATGCCGCGCAGGGCGAGAAAGCTGTCGAACGGCCCGGAGATCGCGCCGATGGCGTTCTGCAGGAACTTGAGCTGGGCGGCGAGGTCCTTGTCGTCGCCCACCACCACGCAGCCGCCCACCATGTCGGAATGGCCGTTGAGGTATTTGGTCGTCGAGTGCACGACGATGTCGATGCCGAGTTCCAGCGGCCGCTGCAGATAGGGGCTACAGAAGGTGTTGTCGGCGACCGACAGGATGCCCTTGCGCCTGGCAAGTGCCGCCACGCCCTCGAGGTCGACGACGCGCAGCAGCGGGTTGGTCGGCGTCTCGACCCACAGCATCTTGGTCTCCGGCCGGATCGCGGCCTCGACGGCGCCAAGGTCGGTGAAGTCGACGAACGTCGCCTGAAGCCCGGCGGAGCGCTTGCGCACCCGTTCGAGCAGCCGGAACGTGCCGCCATAGATGTCGTCGGTGGCGACGACGTGGGCGCCGGCGTCGAGCAGTTCGAACACCGTGCCGATCGCCGCCAGCCCCGAGGCGAAGGAGAAGCCCGCGCTGCCGCTCTCCAGGTCGGCGATGGCGCGCTCGAAGGCGAAGCGCGTCGGGTTCTGGCTGCGGGCGTATTCGAAGCCCTTGTGCACGCCCGGGCTCTGCTGGCCGTAGGTCGAGGTGGCGTAGATCGGCACCATCACCGCACCCGTGGTCGGGTCGTGGCTCTGGCCGCCATGGATGGTGCGCGTCGAGAATGCCAGCCTGTTCTTCTGCGTCGTCATCTTGCCCTTCTCAGATGGTTGATGAGGTCGACCCGGGTGATCAGCCCGATGAATTCCTCGCCGTCGAAGATGATCGCCACCTCGTTGCGGTCGAAGATCGGCAACAGCGCGTCGAGCGTCTGGCTGGCCTGCAGCGTGTGCAGCTCCCTGGTCATGGCGGTGGCCACCGGAGCGTTGAAACGGTCCCAGCGCCCGTCATAGGGGCCTTCCACTTTGGCGAGGATGTCGCCCTCGTCGATGATGCCGACGAGCTTGCCCTCGTCGAGCACCGGCAGCTGCGACACGTCCCCGCGCCGCATCCGGCCATAGGCCGTGAGCAGGCTGTCGCCGGGCCCGACGAACACCGTGCCGCCCTCGCGGTGCGAGCGTGCCACCAGGTCGCTCAGGTCGCCGTGCTGTTCCTTCTCGGCCAGCCCCTGCTCGGCCAGCCAGAAGTCGTCGAACACCTTGGAAAGATATTTGTTGCCGCTGTCGCAGACGAAGGTCACCACCCGCTTCGGCGTCTTCTGCTCGCGGCAGTAGCGCAGCGCCGCCGAAAGCAGCGTACCCGACGAGGAACCGGCCAGGATGCCTTCCTTGGCGAGCAGGTCGCGCACCGCCAGCATGCTCGCCTTGTCGTTGACCGAATAGGCGCGCTTGACGAAGGAGAGGTCAGCGTTCGGCGGCACGAAATCCTCGCCGATGCCTTCCACCGTCCAGCTGCCGGCCTCCTCCATCTTGCCCGTCTTGACCAGCGGCGCCAGGACCGAGCCGACCGGATCGGCCAACACCATCTCGGTCTTCGGCGACACCTTGGCGAAGAAGCGGCCGAGCCCGGTCAGCGTGCCGCCGGAGCCGACACCGACCACCACGGCGTCGACGTCGCCTTCGAGCTGCTTCCAGATCTCGGGGCCCGTCGTCGTCTCATGCGCGTGCGGGTTCGCCGGGTTGGCGAACTGGTTGACGTAGAACGAGCCGGGGATCTCGGTGGCAATCCGCTCGGCCATGTCCTGGTAATATTCGGGGTGGCCCTTGCCGACGTCCGAGCGCGTCAGCCGGACCTCGGCGCCGAGCGCCCGAAGGTGCTGGATCTTCTCGCGGCTCATCTTGTCGGGCACCACCAGGATGATGCGGTAGCCCTTGGGGATACCGACCTGGGCGAGGCCCAGCCCGGTATTGCCGGCGGTCGCCTCGACGATGGTGCCGCCGTGCTTGAGCTTGCCCGCGTGCTCGGCCGCCGCGATCATCGACAGCGCGATGCGGTCCTTGATCGAGCCGCCGGGGTTCTGGCTTTCGAGCTTGATGAACAGCCGGCAGGGACCGGTGTCGAAGCGCCTGAGCTCCACGATCGGCGTGTCGCCGATCAGATCGAGCGCAGACCTGAAGGGTGGGTTCAAGCGGCTCATGGCAGCACCTCCCTCATCCGGCAGTTTCATCGAGCTTACCCCATCTCGGTCGGACAGACACTGCCGCCCGGTTGATCTCGCGGCACGTCCGGCCGGTCTGGCCGCATTTATCGGCGGCGCCCGGCTCAAACAAAGGCAGCGAATTTCGTTTCGGAGGGGCCCGCGGGAAGGAAATTCTCGGGCTGCCAAAAAAGTTCCGCCCCGCCGGATCGGACGATCGGGCAGGGCGGCAAAGTTTCAGGTGCGCATTTCGTCGCGGCGTGCGCCGCCGGACTTATTCGAAGTCGCCGAGGTCGCGCACCGCACCGCGATCGGCGGAGGTGGCGAAGGCGGCGTAGGCCTTCAGCGCCTTGGTCACCTTGCGCTTGCGCTGCTCGACCGGCTTCCAGCCCTTGGCGTCCTGTTCGGCCCGGCGGCTGGCCAGTTCGGCCTCGTCGACGCGCAGGCTGATGGTGCGGTTCGGAATATCGATGTCGATGATGTCGCCCTCGCGCACCAGGCCGATGGCTCCGCCATTCGCCGCTTCCGGCGAGACGTGGCCGATCGACAGGCCCGAAGTGCCGCCCGAGAAGCGGCCGTCGGTCAGAAGCGCGCAGGCTTTGCCCAGGCCCTTCGACTTGAGGTAGCTGGTCGGGTAGAGCATTTCCTGCATGCCGGGGCCGCCCTTCGGGCCCTCGTAGCGGATCACCACCACGTCGCCGGCCTTGACCTCGTTGGCAAGGATCGCCTTGACCGAGGCGTCCTGGCTCTCGAACACGCGGGCCGGGCCGGAGAATTTCAGGATCGACTCGTCCACGCCCGCGGTCTTCACCACGCAGCCGTTCAGCGCGATGTTGCCCTTGAGCACGGCAAGGCCGCCGTCCTTGGAGAACGGATGCTCGGCCGAGCGGATGACACCCTTCTCGCGGTCGAGGTCGAGTTCGTCCCAGCGGCGGTCCTGGCTGAAGGCTACCTGGGTCGGCACCCCGCCGGGGGCGGCGAGGAAGAAGTCGCGCACCGCCTGGCTCTTGGTCCTGGAGATGTCCCAGTGGTCGATCGCCTCGCCGATGCTGGCTGTGTGCACCGTCGGCAGGTCGCGGTTGAGCAGGCCCGCCTTGTCGAGCTGGCCGAGGATCGAGAAGATGCCGCCGGCGCGGTGCACGTCTTCCATGTGCACGTCCTGCTTGGCGGGCGCCACCTTGCACAGCACCGGCACCTTGCGCGACAGGGTGTCGATGTCGTCCTGGTCGAAGTCGATCTCGCCTTCATGCGCGGCGGCCAAAATGTGCAGCACCGTGTTGGTCGAGCCGCCCATGGCGATATCGAGCGCCATGGCGTTCTCGAATGCGCCTTTCGAGGCGATGGAGCGCGGCAGCACGCTCTCGTCGTTCTGCTCGTAGTAGCGCTGCGCGAGGTCGACGATCAGGTGCCCCGCCTCGACGAAAAGGCGCTTGCGGTCGGCATGCGTCGCCAGCGTCGAGCCGTTGCCGGGCAGCGACAGGCCGAGCGCCTCGGTCAGGCAGTTCATCGAATTGGCGGTGAACATGCCCGAGCACGAGCCGCAGGTCGGGCAGGCCGAGCGTTCGATGACCTTGACGTCCTCGTCGGAGACCTTGTCGTCGGCAGCCGCCACCATGGCGTCGACCAGGTCGAGCGCCACGTTCTTGCCGGCGAGCACAACCTTGCCGGCCTCCATCGGGCCGCCGGAGACGAACACCGCCGGGATGTTGAGCCGCATCGCGGCCATCAGCATGCCGGGCGTGATCTTGTCGCAGTTGGAGATGCACACCATGGCGTCGGCGCAATGCGCGTTGACCATGTACTCGACGCTGTCGGCGATGATCTCGCGGCTCGGCAGCGAATAGAGCATGCCGTCATGGCCCATGGCGATGCCGTCGTCGACGGCGATGGTGTTGAACTCCTTGGCCACGCCGCCGGCCGCCTCGATCTCGCGGGCGACGAGCTGGCCCAGATCCTTGAGGTGGACGTGTCCCGGCACGAACTGGGTGAAGGAGTTGACCACGGCGATGATCGGCTTGCCGAAATCCGTGTCCTTCATGCCGGTGGCGCGCCATAGGCCACGCGCGCCCGCCATGTTGCGGCCGTGGGTGGTGGTGCGCGAACGATAAGCAGGCATGGGCTCTCTCATACGATAGATGGCTAAATTGGGATTGAGCCACTATGGCCCCTGCGTCAACTCTTTTTCGCCCCATGCGCGGCGTGGCATGCCGTTTGCGGGCAGCTGCCATGCGCTGAGTGCAGTGCGCGGGCGCCTCAGCCCTTGGAATTGGCCGATTTCTTGCCCTTGCGGCCGCGCCTGAGCTCGGCCACGCCGACCGTCAGCCCCATCGCCAGCGCCATGGTCGCGGCGAGCGAACGGAAGCCGCCGAAATCGGCCTCGGCGACCTCGAACCACACTTTGGCGAACTGCGCCAGCGGCGAGAACGCGCTGTCGGTGATCGCCACGACAGGCACGCCGTTGGCCGAGAGCACGCGCGCCTCCTCCACCGTCGCCGAGGCATAGGGCGAGAAGCTGATGGCGATGACGGCGTCCTTCGGCGTGGCAAACGAGATGATCTCGGGGCTGAGGCCCGAGGCGGATTCGATCAGCTGGCTGCGCACGCCGAGCTTGCCCAGCGCATAGGCGATGTAGCTGGCGACCGGATAGGAGCGGCGGCGGGCGAGGATGTAGATGGTCTCGGCGCCGTTGAGCAGGTCGATGGCGCGGCCCAAGGTCTCGTCGTCGAGATTGCGCGACATCACGTCGATCGACTTGCTGGCGGCGGCCAGGAAACCGTCGACGATGCGGCGGTTGCTGGCGTCGTCGTCGCCTTCGCCGCGCACCACCGTCAGCCGTTCTTCATACGACGTCGTCCGCTCCCTCAGCCGTTCGCGGAAAACCTGCTGCAGGCTGGTGAAGCCGTCATAGCCGAGATGCTGGGCGAAGCGGATCAGCGTCGAGGGCTGCACGCCGGCGGAGTTCGCGATGCTGGCGGCAGTGCCGAAGGCGATCTCGTCGGGATTGTCGAGCGCATAGGCCGCCACCTGGGCGATGCGCTTGGGCAAGCTCTGGCGCCGGTCCAGGATGAGCGCCCTCAGCGCCTCGAAATCGCGCGGCAATGCCTCCGAAGCCGTGTCCGCCATGCTGTCCATTCCGCCTCCACCTGGTCCACAATAGCGCCGGGGCGACCGGCTGTCCAAATAAAATGAACCGTATGTTCCATTTTCGCCAAAATTCGACTATTCAGTCCGCCAAGAGCATGATCCTAAAAAGCGGGAACCGGTATTCGGTCCGGATCATGCTCCGGCAAAGAAAATTCGAACCCCATTCCGCTTTGTCGGAATGCGACAGTGTCTATAAACCGGGAGAGCGTGAAGTGACAGGTGTAGGACTTATCGGGACCGGCTTCATGGGCAAGTGCCATGCGCTGGCGTGGAATTCGGTGCGCACCGTGTTCGGCGACGTCGACAAGGTGAGGCTCGTCCATCTGGCCGAGGCCAATGCCGACCTTGCCTCCCAACGCGCCTCCGAGCTCGGCTTCGAGAAGGCGTCGGGCGACTGGCGCTCCGTCGTCGCCGATCCCGAGGTCGACGTCGTCTCGCTGACCACGCCCAACCAGTTCCATCCGGAGATGGCGATCGCCGTGCTCGAGGCCGGCAAGCACCTGTGGTGCGAGAAGCCGATGGCGCCGACGCTCGCCGAGGCCGAAGCCATGGCCGCCGCCGCCCGCAAGTCGGGCAAGGTCGCCGTGCTCGGCTACAACTACATCCAGAGCCCGGCCATCCGCCATATCCGCCAGCTGCTCGACGAGAAGATCGTCGGCGAGGTCAACCATCTCCGCGTCGAGATGGACGAGGACTTCATGGCCGATCCGGATGCGCCCTTCTTCTGGAAGCACGAGGCCAAGTCGGGCTATGGCGCGCTCGACGATTTCGCCGTCCATCCGCTGTCGCTGATCGCCGCACTCTTCGGCCGGGTCGAGAGCGTCATGTGCGACATGGCAAAGCCCTATCCGGACCGCCAGGTCGCCGGCGGCGGCCGCCGCGCGGTCGAGACCTACGACATTGCCTCCAGCCTCATCCATCTCGAAAACGGCGTCTCGGGCACGCTTCTGGTCAACCGTTCCGCCTGGGGCCGCAAGGGCCGCATCCAGGTCCAGATCTTCGGCTCGAAAGGATCGATCGTCTTCGACCAGGAGCGCTTCAACGAGATCCAGCTCTACGTCACCTCGGATCGGCCGACCGAGCAAGGCTACCGCACCATCCTCGCGGCCCCCGTGCACGAGCCCTACGGCAAGTTCATCCCGGCGCCCGGCCATGGCCTCGGCTTCAACGACCTCAAGACCATCGAATGCCGCGAACTGCTCGCCCGCATCGCCGGTGCGCCTGCTCGCGTCTTCGACTTCGACGAGGGCCTTGAGATCGAACGCACCGTGCACGCGATGGCGCAGTCGTTTGCCGAGCAGAGATGGGTGAAGGTGAGGTAGGCGACGCCATTCCAGCTTGGATTCCTCGCCCCCACGGAGTGGGGGAGAGGTGGTTTGCGCAGCAAACCGGTGAGGGGGCAGTCACCAGGTTCCGGCGACAAAATGGCAGCGCCCGGCCAAAAAGACGCAGAATAGAATTCTGGTTGCTGCATATCCAAAGATTCCCCTTGAAGTTGCAACATAGATATGGCGAGATCAGCTGTGCGGGGGAATGCGGCATGAGAACGATTATCGCCTTGCGCGCGCCAGGCGTCGCCGTTGCGCGATGCAGAACTTGCACAGTAGCGCGCAACGCAAAAACTTAGAATATTCAGGCGAATACACAGGGCGCAAATACCGAAACGCTGATAGCCATCGGTCGTGCTCGATCCCATGACTGCTTGCCCCGAGATCTGAACGCCACCTGGATGTCAGGGGCGCAAATCAAGGGAGGGGCATATGGCAATTCGCAAGCTACCGAAGCCAATAGTTGATATGCTGGCTTCTCGTCGCCATCGTCTTCGGCATTTTCTTTGGCATGCGGTCCGGGGTGCCTGGAACAATCCGCTCCTGACGGCGGAGGTCAGGCAGCTCATCCGCAACAAGGGCTGGGCGCCGCCCAATGACCGCGCCCCGTTCGGCGCCGACGGCAAGCTCATCCTCGACAATTTTGCCGGCGAGGATTTCCTCTACATGCACCGGCAGATGATCCGCGAGGTCAACGACCTGCTCGCGCAGGAGGGCGAGCCGTCGCTGGACGCCTGGCCCGCCATGCCCAGGCCGGGGGAGAACCCCGATTTCGCGGTGCCGGCCGCCTGGGCATATGCCGATCCCAACCAGTCCGCGGCGGACAACGCACAGATGACCGCCTCGCTGCAGCGGTTGAAGTCGGACGCCTATGCCGACAACCCGATCGGAATCTGGGAGACCTTCTACACCAGCCCGAACAACCTCCGCAGGCTGTCGCTGGGTGCGCTGGGCAACCTGCTCGAGATGACGATCCACAACAGCTTCCACATGCGGTGGGCGAGCCAGCCTTTCGGCTACATGCCGTCACCCAACCTGGAGGACGTGAACGCGATCGATCCCCAATGGGATTCGGTCGAGTATGACTATCTGGGAGACACCTATTCCAGCCACGTCAATCCGTTCTTCTGGTACCTGCATGGCTGGGCCGACGCCTGCATCGACAAGTGGACGGCGGCGAACGGGGTCGGCGACATCCAGTGGACCGGCACCTGGACCGGAAAGCTTGAGGCCGGCTGGTCGCTCGGCCAGCCCGAGGCGCTGACGGCGAAGGTGCGGGAAGAGGCGATGACCGGCCATCACCAATCGGACGCCGACCTTCGCGACATGGAGGAGATCGTGCAGCGCCTCGGCTCCTGCAAGGTCATCCGCAACTTCTACGACCTTCTGCTGCAGCCCTGAGGGCACCGCCGGACATCAAGTCCGGCAGAGACATGCGTGGGGCGGCAACCTTGCCCCTCGCATGGTTGCCTTTCCCCACCATTGCCTCTCCCTGTCCGCGCCTGATATTCCGCCCGGGCCGTCTGTGCGGCTGACCGGAACGATTGCCGATGACCAAGCTCCCCGACCTGCCGGTGACGGCGGTCCTGCCGCAACTTGCCGAGGCCCTGTCCTCAGGCAGCAGCGCCGTGCTGGTCGCCCCGCCCGGCGCCGGCAAGACCACGCTGGTGCCTTTGGCGCTGCTCGACGCCGCCTGGCGCGGCGACGCCAGGATCGTGCTGCTCGAGCCGCGCCGGCTCGCCGCACGTGCTGCCGCCCGCCGCATGGCCTCGCTCCTCGGCGAGGAGCCGGGCGGCACCGTCGGCTATGCCATGCGCATGGAAAACAAGGTCGGCGCGAAGACGAGTATCCTCGTCGTCACCGAGGGCGTGCTCGCCCGCATGATCCTCGACGATCCGGAGTTGCCCGGCGTCGCCGCGGTCCTGTTCGACGAGTTCCACGAGCGCTCGCTCGACGGCGATTTCGGCCTGGCGCTGGCGCTCGACGTGCAGGGCGCCCTGCGTCCCGACCTCAGGCTCGTCGTCATGTCGGCGACGCTCGACGGCGCGCGGGTGTCGAAGCTGCTCGACGGCGCGCCGGTCGTCGCGAGCGAGGGTCGCAGCTTTCCGGTCGAGATCCGCTACGACGAGCGTCCCGCTGGCACGGCCGTCGAGGACGCCATGGCCAGGGCGATCCGCGACGCCCTTGCCGACGAGCAGGGCAGCGTGCTCGCCTTCCTGCCCGGCCAGCGCGAGATCGAGCGCACCGCCGAGCGCCTGGAGGGCCGCTTGGCTGCCGATGTCGACGTGGTGCCGCTCTACGGCCAGCTCGACGGCAAGGCGCAGGACGCGGCGATCCGCCCCGCGCCCGCCGGCCGCCGCAAGGTGGTGCTCGCCACCTCGATCGCCGAGACCTCGATCACCATCGACGGCGTCCGCGTCGTCGTCGATTCCGGCCTGTCGCGCCTGCCCAGATACGAGCCGGCGAGCGGCCTGACCCGGCTGGAGACGGTGCGGGCGTCCCGCGCCGCCGCCGACCAGCGCGCCGGCCGTGCCGGCCGCACCAGCCCGGGCATCGCCATCCGCCTCTGGCGCGCCGAGCAGACGGCGGCGCTGCCCGCCTTTTCGCCGCCGGAAATCCTCGAGGCCGACCTGTCCGGCTTCATGCTCGACTGCGCCGCCTTCGGCGTCGCCGACCCGACCACGCTCTCCTTCCTCGACACGCCGCCGGCGCCGGCGCTGGCCGAGGCGCGCGCTCTTCTCCGCGAGCTCGATGCAATCGACGCCAACGGCCGCCTGACCGAGGCCGGCCAGGCGATGCGCCGGCTGGCGCTGCCGGTGCGTCTCGCCCACATGGTCGCCGAGGCCGCCCGCCAGGGCGCCGGGCCGGAGGCCGCCCAACTCGCCGTCTTGATGACCGAGCGCGGCCTCGGCGGCGACAGCGCCGATCTCGAACGTCGTCTCTCGCGCTTCCGCACCGAGCGCTCGCCTCGTGCAACCGCCGCGCGGCAACTGGCCGAGCGGCTGGCGCGGCAGGCCGGAAAGAATGCCCCTCACCCTTACCCTCTCCCCGTGAATGACGGGGAGAGGGGGGCGTCGGCGTCGCGGCCATCCTCCTTCTCCCCGTCATCACGGGGAGAAGGTCCGGCAGGGGATGAGGGGCGGCGCAAACCTTCCCGCGACGTGATGGCAGATGGCTCGCAAACCCCCGGCGCCCTTCTCCTCTATGCCTGGCCCGACCGCGTCGCCAGGGCGCGCGGCGAGCGCGGCCGCTTCGTGCTCGCCAATGGCAGCGGCGCTGCCGTCGATGCCGCCGATCCGCTCGCCGGCGAGTCCTACCTCGTCGTCGCCGACCTGCAGGGCAAGGCCCAGAACGCCCGCATCGCCTCCGCGGCGGCGGTGTCCGAGGCCGACATTCGTGCTGTTCTGGCAAGCCATCTCGAACGCCGGACGGACGCCAGCTTCGACCGGGAAAAGCGCTCGGTCCGCGTCCGCGAGACCGTCCGGCTCGGCGCCGTCACCTTGTCGGAGCGCATGCTGCCGGCACCCACCGGCGAGGCGGCCGACCGCGCCATCCTCGACGCCTTGCGCGCCCACGGGCTCGGTCTGCTCGACTGGGGCAAGGAGGCCGAGACCCTGCGCCAGCGCCTGTCCTGGCTTCACCGCGGCCTGGGCGAGCCCTGGCCGGACATGTCCGACGAGGCACTTCTGGCGCGGCTCGACGATTGGCTGCTGCCCTTCCTGCGCGGCGAGGCCTCTTTCGCGCGTATCGGCGCGGGCACCCTTCACGATGCGCTCATGTCGCTCGTTCCGCACGATCTGCAGCGCAGGATCGGTTCGCTCGCTCCCACCCATTTCGACGCGCCCTCGGGCAGCCACGTGCCGATCCGCTACGACGGCGAATGGCCGGTGCTGGCCGTGCGCGTGCAGGAGCTGTTCGGCATGGACAAGCACCCCGCCATCGCCGGCGGCACGGTGCCGCTCACGCTCGAACTTCTGTCCCCGGCGCATCGTCCGATCCAGACGACGCGCGACCTGCCCGGCTTCTGGCGCGGCTCCTGGGCCGACGTGCGCTCCGACATGCGCGGCCGTTATCCCAAGCATGTCTGGCCCGACAACCCGCTGGAGGCCAAGGCCACCAGCCGTGCCAAGCCGCGCGGCACCTGAGCATCATCCCGAACCGAAGGTCCGCGCAGCGAAGGCACCGGTTTTCGAAAAAAGATCATGCTCACCCAGGAAGAACATAGAGCCGCATCCCGATTTCGGGATGCAATAGGCTCTGGGGCTTGGCGCGAGCGCCTGTTGCAGCGCATAAAGCCGACATGAACCCGCTGACCCCCAAGCCAGACCTGCAACATAGCCACAGGCTCCGTCTCAATACGCTGATCCGCCTGCGCTGGCTGGCGATCGTCGGCCAGAGCATCACCGTGGTGGTGGTCGCCTACGTGCTGGAATTCCCGCTGCCGGTCAGCCTCTGCTTCGCGCTGATCGCCAGCTCCGCCTGGCTCAACCTCCTGCTTGCCTTCCGCTATCCGGCCACCCACCGGCTCCGGCCGATCGCCGCCTTCGGCATCCTCACCTTCGATAGCCTGCAACTCGCCGGCCTGCTCTATATCACCGGCGGCCTGTCCAACCCCTTCTCGCTGCTGATGACCGTGCCGGTGGTCATCTCGGCCACCTCGCTGCCGCTGCGCCTCACCGCCGTGCTCGCCGGCCTCGTCATCGCCATGGTCAGCCTGCTCGCCTTCTTCCATCTGCCGCTGCCCTGGTACAAGGGCATCGTCCTGGCCATGCCCTTCATCTACACCGCCGGCATCTGGATCGCCGTGTCCTGCTCGATCGCGTTCACCGCCATCTACGCCTTCCGCGTCGCCCAGGAAGCGCGCCTGCTCGCCAATGCGCTCGCCGCGACGGAACTCGTGCTGCAGCGCGAGCAGCACCTGTCGGCGCTGGACGGCCTCGCCGCCGCGGCCGCCCACGAACTCGGCACGCCGCTCGCCACCATCACGCTCGTCGCCAAGGAGATGGAGCGCGCCCTCGGCAACGATCCGAAGTTCGGCGAGGACGTCACCCTGCTGCGCAGCCAGAGCGAGCGCTGCCGCGAGATCCTGAAGCGCCTCACCAGCCTGTCGTCGGAGGGCGAGGAGCATCTCGCTCGGCTGCCGCTCACCTCGCTGGTCGAGGAGGTCACGGCACCGCACCGCGATTTCGGCATCGCCATCAAGCTCGACCCCGGCGAACGCATCGGCCCCGAGCCCGTGGGCCATCGCAACCCGGGCGTCATCTACGGCCTCGGCAACCTGGTCGAGAACGCGGTGGATTTCGCCCGCAGCCGCGTCACCATCCACTGGAGCTGGGACGACGAGGAAGTCACCTTCAGCATCATGGACGACGGTCCGGGCTTCCCGCACGACATCATCGACCGCATCGGCGAGCCCTACATGTCCACCCGCCAGGGCGCCGAGCCGGGCGGCGGCCTCGGCCTCGGCCTGTTCATCGCCAAGACCCTGCTCGAGCGCTCCGGCGCCGAGATCAGCTTCACCAATTCGAGCGGACCGGGCGAGGGCGCGGTGGTCGAGATTTCCTGGCCGCGCGCCGTCTTCCTCAATCCGGCGCCGGCAGGTTCGACTATGTTCGACACCGCCTGAGCGAGCCAGGCGGCGCTTTCACGGGCCTGGCATTGGACATCCGGGCTTTGCACCTATATCTGCGTGGAAAACCATAAGGACGACTGGGATCAAGGACAAAAAGGATAAGATGTGATGACCACCCAGGACATTGCAGGCGGGCTGCCGGGCGAAGACCACACTCTGCTTCTCGTCGACGACGACAAGCCGTTCCTGACGCGCCTGGCGCGCGCCATGGAAAGCCGCGGCTTCGCCGTCGACACGGCCGAAAGCGTCGAGGAGGCGGTCGCCAAGGTGCGCGCCAATCCGCCCGCCTATGCGGTGGTCGACATGCGGCTGGGCGACGGCAACGGCCTCGACGTGGTGTCCGCCATCCGCGAGCGCCGCGAGGACACCCGCACGGTCATCCTCACCGGCTACGGCAACATCGCCACCGCAGTCACCGCGGTGAAGCTCGGCGCCATCGACTACCTGTCCAAGCCGGCCGACGCCGACGACGTCTTTGCGGCCCTGACCAATTCGGGCGGCGAGCGCGCGGCCCCGCCGGAAAACCCGATGTCGGCCGACCGCGTCCGTTGGGAACACATCCAGCGCGTCTACGAGATGTGCGAGCGCAATGTCTCGGAGACCGCCCGCCGGCTCAACATGCACCGCCGCACGCTGCAGCGTATCCTTGCCAAGCGGGCGCCGAGATAGCGTGAATGGCAAATAGTGAGTAGAGAGTAGTGGGGGCAGCGCTTGCTCAACAGGCGCCGTTTTCGGCTTTTAACGACTAACTACTCACTACTCGCTCTCCCCCTCCAGCGCCGGCACCGACACCCCTGCCAGTTCTGCCGCCAGCAGCCGCGCCGCGCCGGCGCGCGCTATCCTCAGCATCAGTGCCTTGCGGGTCGCCGCCGCCAGCCGGTGTTCCGGCGCCTCGCGCATGATCTCGGCGCCGTAGCCGTCCGAGAGGATGAAGCCGCATTCCTCGGGGAAGATTTCCGCCGGCACCTCGGGATGGGTGGCGAAGAAGAATCTGTCGGAATGCAGCCGGTAGTCCGGCCATTTGCGGTCGGTGCGGAAATCCTCGACCGACGACTTGATCTCGATGATCCAGATGTCGCCCTGGCGCGTCAGTGCCACGAGGTCGGCGCGCCGTCCGGTCGCCAGCGACAGCTCGGGCAGCACATGCGCCCCCATCTGGGAGAGCAGGCGCTGCACGCCGCGCCGCACCAGCATGGCGCGGTCCGACTGGCGGCCGTCGACGAGGGGATTTTGGGCAAGCGGCGAAATGATCGGCATGCACCGATCATGGCATCATTTGTTCACGTTTTGAACCCGCCTTGGGGCGGCTGTTGCCGTGAATATGCTTGCTTGGGCTTCCTCAACTTCGCCTCGCTGGCTGCATCCGCTTTCCCGTCCTGCGTGTTGCCGAAATGCCATAGCTTCCACCTTAGTTAAGGTCGCGGCGGCAATGGGCGCTCGCGAGGCTTGGCAAGCAAAATGCCGGACCGTTAAGAATGGTGGCGGAAATGAGGCCGAATCGGCCTGGGCGTCGCTCCTTTCGGGAATCCAGCATGCGCTTGAAATTCTCTGCTATCGCCGCCGCACTGGTGCTTTCCGCCGCACTCGCGGGCTGCTCGACCGACGGTGTGTCGCGCATCTTCTCCAACGACTACGGCGCCCGCGTCGATGCCGGCTACCAGCTGCCGACCATCCCGATCAGCAAGGTGCCGCGCCAGTTCCACCGCCAGATCGTGCGCTACGAGACCGACGAGAAGCCGGGCACCATCGTCGTCGATACCGGGCAGAAGTTCCTCTATCTGGTCCAGCCCGAAGGCAAGGCGATCCGCTACGGCATCGGCGTTGGCCGCGAGGGCTTCGAGTGGCAGGGCACCGCCCGTATCGCGCTCAAGCGCGAATGGCCGGTGTGGACGCCGCCGCCGGCGATGATCAAGCGCCAGCCGGAGCTCGCCAAATGGTCGGGCGGCATGCCTGGCGGCCCCAAGAACGCGCTCGGCGCGCGTGCCCTCTACCTCTACAACAAGGGCGGCGACTCCGGTTACCGCCTGCACGGCACGCCGGAATGGTGGTCGATCGGCAAGGCCATGTCGTCGGGCTGCATCCGCCTCATGAACCAGGACATCATCGACCTCTACAACCGCGCCGAGGTCGGCACCAAGGTCATCGTGATCTAACCGCGAACCGTCCAGGCAACACGGACGTCGCAAACAAAAACCGGGCTCCAAGGCCCGGCTTTTTGTTTTTGGGTCAGTAGTGAGGCTGTTCCGGCAATTCGCTCCGCCGAGGCATCTGGGGTGGTTTTCGAGAACCGGAGCGCAGCGGACGTTCAGGTCCGTGAGCACCGGAAGCGCAGAAAACTGCGTCAGATGGCCGGGGGAGTAGAATTGACGGGCAGCCTCAGGCCACCTGCTCGACCTGCTGCACCTCAGGCACGAAGTGCCGGAGCAGGTTCTGGATGCCGTGCTTCAGCGTCGCCGTCGACGACGGGCAGCCGGCGCAGGCGCCCTTCATGTGCAGGAACACGGTGCCGTTCTCGTAGCCGCGGAAGGTGATGTCGCCGCCGTCCTGGGCGACCGCCGGGCGAACCCGCGTGTCGAGCAGTTCCTTGATCGTCACCACGATCTCGGCGTCGGCCTGGTCGTAGAATTCCTCGCTGTCCGCCTGATGCCCGGCGCCCGCCGCGCTTTCGCGCGCCATCACCGGCGCACCCGACATGAAATGCTCCATGATCGAGCCGAGGATCGCCGGCTTGAGATGCTGCCAGTCCGGGCCGTCCTTGCTCACGGTGATGAAGTCGTAGCCGAAGAACACGCCGGTGACGCCCGGAATGTCGAACAGCCGGCCGGCCAGCGGCGAGGCGGCGCGCGCGCTGTCGGCGTCGCGGAAATCGGCGGTGCCGTCCACCAGCACTTCCTTGCCGGGCAGAAATTTCAGCGTCGCCGGGTTGGGGGTCGCTTCGGTCTGGATGAACATGGCCGTATCTCCATGGCCGCCGCGTCGGCGGGCCGTCACTTTGGAATAGTTCTAATTAGGCTCATGGCGGCCGACATTCAAGCCGCTGGCGCGCCTCCGCGCCAATATGTTGCGCCCGGTTTTTAGGCCAGGCTGTCGATGTCCTCGTCGGACAGGTTCTGCGGCACCACCGTCACCGGGATCGGGAAGGCGGCCGCCTTGCCGGCGATCGAGGCGACGAGCGGCCCGGGGCCTTCCTTGCCCGCGCCGGCCGCCAGCACCAGGATGGCGATGTCCTGGTCTTCTTCGATCAGCTTGTGGATCTCCTCGGCGGGGCGGCCTTCGCGCACCACCAGCTCTGGCTCGATGCCGAGGGTCTCGCGCACTTTCGAGGCATGGGTGTCCAGCGCCCCGTTGGCCGTGGCGGTCGCCTCCTCGCGCATGATCTTTTCCACGCCCAGCCAGTGCTGGAAGTCGTCCGGCTCGATCACGTAAAGCAGCACCAGCACGCCGCCGGTCGATCTCGCGCGCTTCGAAGCATAGGCCACGGCCCGCTCGCATTCCGGCGTCTCGTCGATGATCGCCAGGAACTTGCGCCGATGGCCGGCTTCCTTGCTGAGGCGTTTGGAGACCATGTGCTACCTTGCTGTGCGTGGGCGTACCGGCGAGCAATCTGCCACCGGCGCCGGCCGCCCGCAAGCAGGCCGGCGCCGGCACGTTGTCAGTCGTCGAGCAGGCCGATGATCCGGCGCACGTCCTTCATCGTCGCTTCGGCGAGGACGCGGGCACGGTCGCCGCCGTCGCGCAGCACGCCGTCGATGTAGCCCGGATCGGCCATCAGGCGGCGCATCTCGCCGGCCACCGGCGCCAGCTTGTCCACCGCGAGATCGGCAAGTGCCGGCTTGAACACCGAGAACTGCTGGCCGCCGAACTCCCGAAGCACCTCCTCTTTCGACATGTCGGCGAGGCCGGCATAGATGCCGACGAGGTTTTCCGCCTCGGGACGCTCCTTCAGCCCGTCGGTTTCGCTCGGCAGCGCCTCCGGATCGGTCTTGGCCTTCTTGATCTTCTTCGAGATCGTGTCGGCGTCGTCGGTCAGGTTGATGCGCGACAGGTCCGAGGGGTCCGACTTCGACATCTTCTTCGAGCCGTCGCGCAGGCTCATGATGCGCGCTGCAGGCCCGCCGATGATCGGCTCGGTGATCGGGAAGTAGCCGTTCACCGTCTCCTCGCCCATCTGCATCTCGACGCCGATGCCGAGGTCGGCGATACGCGCCGAGAAGTCGTTGTTGAACTTCTGGGCGATGTCGCGGGTCAGCTCCAGGTGCTGCTTCTGGTCGTCGCCCACCGGCACGTGGGTGGCGCGGTAGACCAGGATGTCGGCCGCCATCAGGCTCGGATAGGCGAGCAGGCCGAGCGAGGCGTTCTCGCGGTCCTTGCCGGCCTTGTCCTTGAACTGCGTCATGCGGTTCATCCAGCCGATGCGCGCCACGCAGTTGAAGATCCAGGCAAGCTCGGCATGCTGCAGCACGCGCGCCTGGTTGAAGACGATGTGCTTCTTGGGATCGATGCCGGAAGCCAGGAACGCCGCGGTGATCGAGCGCGTCTGGCCTTCGAGGTCGTCATGGACGAGCTGCGCGGTCAGCGAATGCAGGTCGACGACGCAATAGATGCAGTCGTTGGTTTCCTGCAGTGCGACGAACTTGCGGATGGCGCCGAGATAGTTGCCGAGGTGGAGGTTGCCGGTCGGCTGGACGCCGGAGAAGACGAGGGGCTTGTAGGCGGTCATGAGTGATCCCGTGGCTTGTGGAGGGCCGTTTCGCGCGCGGCGAAATGCGAGTGGCGCTTATGGACGAAGGCGCGGGAACGGGCAAGTGGCGTCAGCGCGCCGTACCGATCGAGGCGACCAGCCTCCCGAGGCGCCCAAGGAGACCGCGCCAGCTCGATGGCGTGACTTCGATCTTGGCTACGCCTAGTCCGGGGCGTTGCGCGGTTGGCCGCTGCAGCTTGTTGAGGTGCAGCTCCAGGATGGTGTAGTCGTCCGGCTTGAGCCGCACATTGAGCGACGCCTTGGCCTTCCAGAGGTTGCCGCGCTGGCGCAGCCGGCCGATCCGCGCTTTTGTCGGAACGCCGTTGACCGACAGTCTCAGGGATTTCAGTGCCTCCGGGTCGCGATGCCAAAGGCTCAGCCGAACGGCGACCGGCTCCGAAGCCTTGAATGGCACGAGCAGCTTGGGCCGCGGATTGCAGCCGACCCAACGTATCCAGTCGGGGTCGCTCGCATTGGGCAGCCAGTCCAGCGCCCTGGTGTGGTTGTCCTGGCGGATGATCTCCGGCCCAAGCAGCGGCTTGAGCTCCGGCCGGACAACGCCCCTGTTTCTGCCATTCAGCTCTGCCAGCTGCCCCTTCGAGTAGCTATCGAAGCTCGGAAACCGTGCTGTCATGAAGGTGCCCGATGCCTTCGATCTTGCCAGCTCGGACGCCACATAGCCTGTATAGCCCGGCGAACTCATGCGGCGAAGCATGCGCGCCTGTTCGTCCGAAGCCTGTTTCAGGTAGTAGAGGTAACGGTGGCCGGCGGCGAATTTGTGCACCGTGATGCGCTGCGTCGAGACAAACCGCATGCCCGCGCCTGCGGCACGCAGCTGGAATTCCGCGTCGACAGGGGGAACGATGTCCGACGGAGCCCGCCATCTTCCTATCCGGTCGACGACGTCGATCTTGTGCGCCACGCTCGACGGCGGAAAGAAATGCTCCGAGGCGGTCCGTCCGTCATCGAAGATGCCCGTGACCAGGCGATAGTTGCTGGCACGCGGTCCGTGATAGATGGTCCCGCTGATCGCAAAATCCGCCGTCGGGTCGCTCTCGAACAGGTCGGCCAGCGCCGAGAGGTGGTTCGGTGCCCAGATGTCGTCGTGACCGAGATAGGCGATGTGGCGTCCAACCGCGCGGGCAATGCCCTCGTTGTTGGGAAAGGACTGGCTGCCGCCTCGCTCCGGCAGGTTGAACCACCTTATTTTTGGCGAGCCGACCGATGCCACCACTTCCGAAGTGTCGTCGGTGCATGCATCGCCGATGACCAGCAATTCGAAGTCCTGCAGGCTTTGCCCCAGGACGGACTGTATCGACGGAAGGATGTGGTGGCCGCGATTGTAGGCAGCCATGACGACGGAGAAGGTTGGCGGGTTGATGCCCCTGGCGCTCATCCCGGCAGGCCCGCCATGCGTCGGATATCGCAGACGCGTTCCACGATGAGCGCACCTTCCATCGCCGAACTCATGGGCGCAGGTCCGCCGCGCAGGTGGCTTAGGAAGGCTGCGAGTTCCGCTTTGAGCGGCATGTCTGTGGTGATCGGCACCTTGATTTCAGGTGCGCCGAGGTCGTCGGGAGTGCCGCGACGCAGGATCAGTTCTTCGTCCAGGCTGCCGTTCAACGTCACGGTTCCTCTGCTGCACGCCAGGATGACGGAGCGTCGGTTCACGGGATGATGGGCCGAGGTTTCAATGACGACGCGGGGCCCGCCATCGCGCGCCAGCAATGCGACCAAACCGCTTGTAGCAGGGCCTAGCCCGTCGCCGAAAGCCGTGACGACGGGTGGAAGGTCGTCCAGCACGTGCAGGCAGATCGACAGGTCGTGCGGCAGAAGGTTCCATATCGGATCGACTTCGTTGTGCGTCATCGACCAGCCCAACCGGAACAGTCTGAGACCAATCGGGTCGCCCAGTTCGCCGCTTCTTACGAATTGTGCGATGCGGTCGATGCCGCCGTGATAGCGCCACTTGTCCATCACGAAGATCCTGTCGGGTGCAGTCTCCGCGAGCAGCTTGGCCGTCGCATGATCTGAAGTCAGGGGCTTCTCGACGAAGAGCGGAACGTTACGCTCGCACAGGCGCAGGAGCACGCGGCCGTGGCTGTTGCTGGGGGTTGCGACGACCACGCCCTCGACAACCGGCAGGTCTTCCAGGCGCGAGACGATGAGATCGGCGCCATTCGCCTCGGCGTTGGAGCGCGATCGTTCGCCCGGCGCTACACAGGCGACCATCGCGCCGAGCGACTTGAGGTCGCGAAGGATGAGGCGGCCCCAGCCACCGCAGCCGACCAGCCCCACATAGGGCATGTCAGTCATGGGCCATGCTCAGCCGCTGGCGTTCCTCCAGGAACAGCCGAGTCATCTCGGCTGCGGTGCCGGCGTTGGTATCGCGCGGCGACAGCTTGGGGTCGACAACCCGCCAGTCGAGCCCGAGCGCTGGGTCATCCCATCGGCAGCCGATCTCGTCGACGAGATTCCAATAGTGGGAGACTGAATAGCAGAGGCTCGAACGGTCAGGAAAATGGAAGCCATGCGCCACGCCGGGCGGCACGAGGGCGGCTTGCAAGCGTTCGCCTTTGAGGACAACCGTGGTCGACAGGTCATGCGTTGGCGATTCCGGCCTGATGTCGACGAGCGCCAGGACCATCGATCCCTCCATGCACACCAGATAATCGGAGTGGACGACATGGACATGCACGCCTCGGAGCACATTGGCTTCGCTGCGCACGAAATTCCATTGTACCGGCTCTATGCCGGTGCCCCATTCAAGCCTGAAAATCTCAGTCAGATCACCGCGATCGTCCATGTGCGTGGCCAGGTCGCGGACGACGCATCCCTCCGGTAGTCTCATGCGCTCCCCCTCCGTACTTGGCCGGTAGTCATGCCGAAGCTGACCCGATATAGCCCATCACTTCGTCGACGTAACTGCAAATTTGGGAGCGGCCCTGCGCCATCCGTCGGCCTTCTCGGCGACGCCGGGGGGACTGACGCGGCAGCATACCGCCCCTATGTGGCAAAGCTCCCACGAGGCTCGCGGCCGCATGGTTCTGGCAGTCTATTCTGCTTCTGTCGGCGTTGTCGCATTGGACGATTTCCGCCTGACGTTCCGCCGGATCATGCCGATGTCGGCGCCGCCGATGGCGAAGGCGACGGCGAAGTAGACGACCATCGCTCCGAGCACGAGCGCGAACAGCGCCGTCGCCTGCGTGTAGAGCGGGACGCTCGAGCCGAGCCACGGCCCGGCGGTGTCTGCGGCGAACCACAGCGCGCCTGCCATCGCTGCGGCGGACAGGACCAGGCGGGGGATGCGCCGCATAAGGCCGGGATCGCGGCCCCAGTGGCCGCGCCGCACCAGCACGACGAGCAGCAGGCCCGCATTGACCCAGCCGGCGAGCGCCGAGGCGGTGGCGATGCCCGGCGCGCCCATCGAGGGGAAAAGGATCAGCGCGGTGGCGATGTTGACCGCCACCGAGATCGCCGCGAAGACCATCGGCGTCCGGGTGTCCTCGCGGGCGAAATAGCCGGGCGTGAAGGCCTTGATCAGCACGAAGGCTGGCAGGCCGAGGCCGAATATGGCGAGGATCGACGACACGACCTCGGTGCTTTGCGCGCCGAAGGCGCCGCGCTCGTAGAGCACGCGGATGATCGGTTCGGAGATGACCAGCAGTGCCGCCGCCGCCGGCAGCGTCAGGAACAGCGTGAATTCGACCGAGCGGTTCTGCAGGTTCGAGGCCTCGGCCATGTTGCCGGCCTTCAGCGCCCGCGCCAGTTCCGGCAGCAGCACGATCGCCACGGCGACGCCCACCACGCCGAGCGGCAGCTGGTAGATCCGGTCGGCGAGGTTGAGCGACGACACCGCGCTGTCCTGGCCCGAGGCGATGGCCGTGCCGATCAGCGTGTTGATCTGGGTGATGCCGCCGGTAATCGCGGCGGGCATCGCCAGCCACAGCAGGCGCTTGACGTTGGCCGTCAGCCGCGGCCGGCGCAAGCCGATCGAGACGCCGGCGTGGCGCACCGCGATCCAGACGATGGCGAGCTGTACGAGCCCCGCCGCCAGCACGCCCCAGGCGAGTGCATAGCCGACCTTCAGCCCGTCATGGCCGTTATACCAGGCATTGGCCAGAACCCCGACCAGGATGATGTTGAGGAACACCGGCGCCACCGCCGCGGCGAAATAGCGGCGCAGTGAATTGAGCATGCCGCTCATCATCGCCGCCAGCGACATGCAGATCAGATACGGGAACATGATGGTCGCCAGCGCCACCGTCAGGTCGTATTTGCCGGCGTCGTCGGCGAAGCCCGGCGCCACCACGAAGCGCACGATCAGCGGCATCGCCAGCTCCATGGCGATGGTCAGCACCAGGAGCGCCGAGAACAGCGCTCCGAACACCTCCTCCGAGAAGCGCTTGGCCCCTTCGACGCCATTGGCCTCGATCTCCTTGGCAAAGAGCGGCACGAAGGCGGCGTTGAAGGCGCCCTCGGCAAATAGCCTGCGGAACGTGTTGGGGAACTGGAATGCCGCATAGAAGGCGTCCGCCACCGGCCCGGTGCCGAGGGCGGCCGCCATCAGCATCTCGCGGGCGAAGCCCAGCACCCGGCTCATCAGCGTGCCGGACGCGACGGTTGCGAATTTTTTCACAAGGCTCAAAGGATTGTCCGCCGCTGTTTGCTGGTGCCGGCCCTGTCCCCCTCACGCGAAGGCTGAATACGCCCAAGTGAATCAGGCAAAATTGGCGCGATGTGTCTCAACCTCCTCTCCCCGCCGGGGAGAGGGTGGCCGAGCGAAGCGGAGGCCGGGCGAGGGGGCGTCGTAAAATGCAAGCCGCCACCGTCATTCCGCGGCCGCTGCCTTGGTTCTGGCGCGCTCGTGGGCGGGGCCTTCCATCGTGGCGATGAGGCGGGCGCGGATGTTGTCGAGCCGGGTGGGGTTGTCGATCTTCTGGCCGGTCAGGTCGGTCACGTAGAAGGTGTCGATGACCTTCTCGCCGAAGGTGGTGATGTGCGCCGAGGCGATGTCGAGCGACAGGTCCGACAGCGTGCCGGTGATCTCCGACAAAAGGCCCGGCCGGTCGAGGCCCTCGACCTCGACCACCGAGAAGCGGTTCGACAGCGCGTTGCGGATCTCGGCCCGTGGCTGGATGCGGAAGGTCTTGTGGCCGCGCTTGGGCTTGGTGCGCTTGGCGATCATTTCCGGCAGCCAGGCGCGCCCCGAAAGCACGTCCTCGATCAGCCCGCCCACCCGCTCGGCGCGACGGCGCTCGTCCTCGTCGCGGTCGAACTCGCGCGAGATCAGGATGATGTCCAGCGCGCGGCCGTCGGCGGTGGTGAAGATCTGCGCGTCGACGATGTTGCCGCCGGCGGCGGCACAGGCGCCGGCGATCACCGAAAGCAGGCGCGGGTGGTCCTGCGCCAGCACCGTGATCTCGGTGACGGCCTCGAACTGGCGCGTCCGCGCCATGGTCGACAGCTGCTTGCCCGCCTCGTCGGCGGCGCGGATGAACTCGGCGTGCCGCTTCTGGTCGTCCAGGTCGACGGTCAGGAGGTAGTTCTCGTAGTGCAGCTTGACATATTTCCCGCGCGCCTTCTCCGGCCAGGCCTCGAGTGCCGCCGCGAGCGTGTCGCGCGCCGCGGCCGTGCGTTCGGCCCGCGACAGCTCCGAGAAGCCGCCGGTGAGCAGGAGCTCGGTTTCGTAATAGAGGGTGCGCAGCAGCTGGCCCTTCCAGCCGTTCCAAACCCCGGGGCCGACGCCGCGGATGTCGCACACCGTCAGGATCAGGAGCAGCTTCAGCCGCTCCACCGACTGCACAACGTCGGCGAAGTCGTCGCTGGTCTTGCGGTCGTTGAGGTCGCGCGTCTGCGCCGTCATCGACATGGCGAGGTGGTTCTCGACCAGCCACGCCACCGTCTCGGTGTCGGACGGCGAAAGCCCCATATGCGGGCAGATGCGGCGTGCGATCTTGCCGCCCGCCTCGGAATGGTCCTCGGGCCGCCCCTTGGCGATGTCGTGCAGCAGCACCGCGACATAGAGCACCTCGCGCTGCTTCTTCAGCCCGCCGATCAGCGAATGGCTGAGCGGGTGGATCTTCTCGCCGTCGCCGTGCTCGATCTCGGAGAGCACGCCGATGCAGCGCAAAAGGTGCTCGTCCACCGTGTAGTGGTGGTACATCGAGAACTGCATCATGGCGACGATCTTGCCGAAGTCGGGGATCAGCCGTCCAAGCAGCCCCGCCTCGTTCATGCGGCGCATGTTGAGCTCGGGATTGCGGTCCGAGGTCAATATGTCGAGGAAGTAGCGGTTGGCCTCCTCGTTGCGGCGCAGCCCCCTGTCCACCAGCCCCAGCGAGCGGGTCAAGAGCTTCAGCGCGTTGGGGTGCAGCTCCAGCCCGTGCCGGTCGGCGAACCAGAAGAAGCGCAGCATGTTCACCGGGTCGCGCTCGAACACCTTGTCGTCGGCGACGTTGATGCGCTGATTGTCGATGATGAAGTCGCTGGTGCCGGCGAGCTTGCGCCGCCGCCGCGTAAATCCCTGCAGCAGCCCGTGGAAGCCCGGCGCGTCCTTGGCCTGCTCCTCCTCGAGTGCCGCGCAGAAGATGCGGGTCAGGTCGCCCACTTCCTTGGCGACGAGAAAGTAGTCCTTCATGAAGCGTTCGACCGCCGACAGGCCGGGCTGCGTCGTGTAGCCCAGCCGTTCTGCGATCTCGCGCTGGATGTCGAAATGCAGCCTTTCCTCCGGCTTGCCGGTCAGGAAATGCATGTGGCAGCGCACCGCCCAGAGGAAATCCTCGGCCTCGACGAACTGGCCGTATTCGCCCTCTTTGAACACGCCCTTGTCGACCAGCTCTGCGCCGGTGCGGACCCGGTAGTAATATTTGGCGATCCAGAACAGCGTGTGCAGGTCGCGCAGGCCGCCCTTGCCGTCCTTGATGTTGGGCTCGACCAGGTAGCGGCTCTCGCCGGACTTGGCGTGGCGGCCGTCGCGTTCGGCGAGCTTGGCCTGCACGTATTCGGCGCCCGTGTCCTTGACCAGCTCCCTGTCGAAGCGTTCGATGAGCTCCTCGCAGAGCTTCTTCTCGCCCCAGACGTAGCGCGCCTCCAGGATCGCCGTGCGGATGGTGATGTCGGTGCGCGACAGCCGGATGCATTCGTCGATGTTGCGGGTGGCGTGGCCGACCTTCAGCCCGATGTCCCACAGCATGTAGAGCATGTATTCGACGATCTGCTCGCCCCAGGGGGTCTGCTTGTAGGGCAGCAGGAACAGCAGGTCGATGTCCGAGCCCGGCGCCAGCGTGCCGCGGCCGTAGCCGCCGACCGCCACGATCGCCATGCGCTCGGCGCGCGACGGGTTCTTGGCCCGGTACACATGGGTGACGGCGAAGTCGTAGAGGACGCGGATGACCTCGTCCATGAAGTGCGAGATGCGCGTCGCGCAGGCGGTGCCGCCCTCGTCCTCCATCAGCATCCGTTCGGCGACGCTCTTGCCGGCAGCGATCCGCTCCTTGAACAGCAGCAGCGCCTTGGCGCGGATCGCCGGATCGGTGCCGTCGCCGCCCGTCGCCGCGGTCAGCGCGGTGAGTTCGCGGCGCAGTTCGTCCGCGTCGATGAGCTGATCGAGCTTGAGCGGGATGTTCGTCATGTGCCTCGGCTGGCCTCGCCCTTGAGGCCGCGTCTATAGCGCGATTTTTCCGCCATGGGTATGGCCCGTCGCCGGGGGCGAACCGGAAGGGAGAATGACGCGTTGACCTTCCACCAGCTGGAGACATTATGCTCGATTCGGCAACAGGAGCGTGGATTTACTTATGAATGAACATCACCAGCACCACGGACATTCCTCGAAAGGCACCGAAGCGGCGCAAGATGTGATTCGTGATCCGGTCTGCGGCATGGTCGTCGACCCGGCCGCCGGCAAGCCGACGCTCGAGCGCGAGGGCCACCTGTTCCACTTCTGCAGCGCCGGCTGCCGCGACAAGTTCGCCAAGGAGCCGGAAAAATACATCAGCGCCACCGATCCCGTCTGCGGCATGGGCGTCGACCGCTCCAGCGCCAGGCATTTCCTCAAGCACGAGGGTTCCAGCTTCTATTTCTGCTCGCCGGCCTGCGAGGGCAAGTTCAAGGCCGAGCCGGCCAGATATCTCGGCGGCAAGCCCGCGGCGCAGGCCGTGCCCACGGGCACGCAGTACACCTGCCCGATGCACCCCCAGATCATCCGCGACAAGCCGGGTTCCTGCCCGATCTGCGGCATGGGGCTCGAACCGATGATGCCCACCGGCGAGGAGGGGCCCAGCCCCGAGCTGGTCGATTTCACCCGCCGCTTCTGGATCAGCGCGGCGCTGTCGATCCCGCTGGTCATCGTCGTCATGGGGGCGATGGTCGGCCTGCCCGTCCGCGAGTGGATCGGCGAGCGGGTCACCGCCTGGCTGGAGCTCGTGCTCGCCACCCCCGTGGTGCTGTGGGCGGCGCTGCCGTTCTTCGAGCGCGGCCTCGATTCGTTCCGCAACCGCAGTCCCAACATGTGGACGCTGATCTCGCTCGGCGTCGGCGCGGCCTACGCCTACAGCGTCGTCGCCACGCTCTTCCCCGGCCTGTTCCCGGATCAGTTTCGCACCCATGGCGGCTCGGTCCCTGTCTATTTCGAGGCCGCAAGCGTGATCGTCACGCTGGTCTTCCTCGGCCAGGTGCTGGAGCTCAGGGCGCGCGAACGCACCGGCTCGGCCATCCGCGCCCTGCTCGACCTCGCGCCCAAGACCGCGCGCCGCATCGCCGATGACGGCAGCGAAAGCGAGGTGCCGCTCGAGGAGGTTCTCAGCGGCGACCGCCTGCGTGTCCGCCCCGGCGACAGCATTCCCGTCGACGGCGTCGTGCTCGAAGGCCGCTCCTCGGTCGACGAATCGATGATCACCGGCGAACCGGTTCCGGTCGAGAAGGTCGAGGGCGAGAAGCTCACCGGCGGCACGCTCAACAAGAATGGCTCGCTGATCATGCGCGCCGAGAAGGTCGGCGCCGACACGGTGCTGTCGCAGATCGTCGACATGGTCGCCAAGGCGCAGCGCAGCCGCGCCCCCATCCAGGGGCTCGCCGACCTCGTGTCGTTCTACTTCGTCCCGACCGTGGTGCTCATCGCCATCGTCTCCTTCATCGTCTGGGCGCTCGTCGGGCCGCAGCCGAGCATGGTCTTCGCCATCGTCTCGGCGGTGGCGGTGCTGATCATCGCCTGCCCCTGCGCGCTCGGCCTCGCCACGCCGATGTCGATCATGACCGCCACCGGTCGTGGCGCCCAGGCTGGCGTGCTGATCAAGGACGCAGAGGCGCTCGAGCGCTTCTCCAAGGTGAGCACCCTCATCGTCGACAAGACCGGCACGCTGACCGAAGGCCGCCCGCAGCTGACCGACGTGGTCGTCGCCGACGGCATGGCCGAGAACGAGCTGCTGGCGCTGGCCGCTGGCCTCGAAAAGGGGTCTGAGCACCCGCTCGCCGAGGCGATCGTCGACGGCGCCGGCCAGCGCGGCGTCGCCGTGCCGGAGGCCCAGGACTTCGAGTCGGTCACCGGCAAGGGCGTCACCGGCACGGTGTCGGGCCGCAAGATCGCGCTCGGCAACGCCGCCATGATGACCGATCTCGGCCTCGACATCGCCGGCCTGTCGGCACGTGCCGATGCGCTGCGCGCCGAGGGCAAGACCGCCATGTTCGTCGCCGTCGACGGCAAGCCCGCCGGGCTTGTGGCCGTCGCCGATCCGATCAAGGCGACCGCGGCCGAGGCCATCCGCAACCTGCACGACCTCGGCATGCGCATCATCATGGCGACCGGCGACAACGCCCGCACCGCCAAGGCCGTCGCGCAGAAGCTCGGCATCGACGAGATCCGCGCCGACATGCTGCCCGAAGGCAAGAAGGCGCTCATCGACGAGCTGCGCGCCAAGGGCGAGGGCGTCGCCATGGCCGGCGACGGCGTCAACGACGCGCCGGCGCTCGCCGCCGCCGATGTCGGCATCGCCATGGGCACCGGCGCCGACGTCGCCATGGAGAGCGCCGGCATCACGCTGGTCAAGGGCGACCTGACCGGCATCGTCCGGGCGCGGCGCCTGGCCCAGGGCACGCTCCGCAACATCAAGGAGAACCTGTTCTTCGCCTTCATCTACAACGTGCTCGGCGTGCCGATCGCCGCCGGCGTGCTCTACCCCATCACCGGCACGCTTCTGTCGCCGATGATCGCCGCCGCCGCGATGGCCCTTTCGTCCGTCTCGGTCATCGGCAATTCGCTGCGGCTGCGCAGTCTGAAGCTGTGATGGAGCCTATCCGGCTCCCGGGCGTTTGGACTGGTTCAACGAGGAGACTGTAATGACGTTTGTACGAAAGACCGCGCTTGCCCTGTCGGCGGCGACGACCGTCGGCCTTGCCGCGATCGGCACCGGCTATGCCCAGATGGATCACAGCGGCATGAACATGAGCGGCATGGCCGCACCGGCGGCGAACGGCGCGGCGACAGAGGCCTACAAGGCGGCCATGGACAAGATGCACGAGACCATGACGTCGATGGAGTACTCGGGCAATGCCGATGTCGACTTCGCCCGCAGCATGATCCCGCATCACCAGGCCGCCATCGACATGGCCAAGGTCCAGCTGGAGAACGGCAAGAACCCGGAGATGCGCAAGCTCGCCGAGGAGGTCATCGCCGCCCAGGAAGCCGAGATCAAGCGCATGGAGGCCTGGCTTCAGGCCAATCCGCCCATGTAAGCTGGGCGGGATCGACCCAGGAAAGGAACCCGTCATGCCCATTGCCACCACCACGCTTCCTTCCGGCGAGTTGGTGCCGGTGCTCGGCCAGGGCACGTGGATGATGGGCGAGGACCGGCGCAGGGCGGCCGACGAAGTGGCCGCCCTGAAGCTCGGCATCGATCTCGGCATGACCCTGATCGACACCGCTGAGATGTATGGCGACGGCGGCTCCGAGGAGATCGTGGCCGAGGCTATCGCCGGCCGCCGCGAAAAGCTCTTCCTGGTCGGCAAGGTGCTGCCGAGCAATGCCTCGCGCAGCGGCGTGCTGCGCGCCTGCGAGGCCAGCCTGAAGCGCCTGCGTACCGACCGCATCGATCTCTACCTGCTGCATTGGCGCGGCGGCGTGCCGCTCGCCGAGACGGTCGCCGCCTTCGAGGAGCTGCGCCGGGCGGGCAAGATCCGCCACTGGGGCGTGAGCAACTTCGACACCGAGGACATGAAGGAGCTCGAACGGCTCCAGGGCGGGCGCAACGCCCAGGCCAACCAGGTCCTCTACAACCTCACGCGGCGCGGCATCGAGTTCGACCTGCTGCCCTGGTGCCGCGGACGCGGCATGCCGGTCATGGCCTATTCGCCGGTGGAGCAGGGCGAGCTGGCGAGCGACCGGGGCTTGCGCGGCATCGCCGCCCGCCACGGCGTCACCCCGGCGCAGGTCGCGCTCGCCTGGGTGCTGGCCCAGGACGGCGTCATCGCCATCCCCAAGGCGAGCCGCCTCGAACACGTCCGCCAGAACGCCGCTGCGCGCGACATCCAGCTGCTGCCCGAGGATTTCGCCGAGCTCGACGGGCTCTTTGCGCCGCCGGTGCGCAAGCGGCCGCTGGAGATGATCTGACCGCCAGCCCTTCTCAGCTCGCCAGCGCCAGGTCCGGTCCCCCGGCATCTAGCATGGCCAGGCGTGGCGCGATCCCGACATAGCGGTCGCCGAAGGGGCGCGGCGGCGCGATGCCGAAGCCCTGGCCGTAGTCGATGCCGATGCCGCGCAGGGCGGCGGCGATGTCGTCGTTCTCGACGAACTCGGCGATCGTGCGCTTGCCGGTCACCTCGCCGATGTGGTGGATCATCTCCACCATGGCGCGGTCGATGCGGTCGTCCAGCATGTCCTTGACGAAGCCGCCGTCGATCTTGAGATAGTCCACCGGCAGCGCCTTGAGGTAGCTGAAGGAGGACATGCCCGAGCCGAAATCGTCGAGCGAGAAGCGGCAGCCATGCGCCTGCAGCGCCCTGATGAAGCGGGCCGCCGCGTCGAGGTCGGCAATGGCGCTGGTTTCGGTGATCTCGAAGCAGATCGTCGACGGCGCGACCCCGCTGCGCTGGAACTGCTCGAGCGTGTAGCCGACGAAGCTTTCGTCGCCGAAGCTCGCGCCCGACAGATTGATGGCGCAGGTGGCGATCGGGTCGGAATCGCCGGCCCTGGCCTGGGCGGCCAGCGTGTCCAGCGCCGAGCGCACCACCCAGCGGTCGATCAGCGGCATCAGGCCGTAGCGCTCGGCCGCCGGAATGAAGGCGCCGGGCGGCACTACGGCGCCGTCGGCGTCGACGAGGCGGACCAGCAGCTCGACATGCGCGCCGGCCTCCGCGCGTCCGGGATCGAGCGGCACGATCTCCTGGGCGTGGAGGCGGAAGCGGTTCTGCTCCAGCGCCTCGCGCAGCCGCTGCACCCAGGCCATCTCGCCTAGCCGGTGCTCGAGTTCGGGGTCGCCGATCTCGCGGAACTGCACCTGGTTGCGGCCGTTGTCCTTGGCCAGGTAGCAGGCGACGTCGACGCTGCGCAGGATCTCCTCCAGCGACAAGGTCGCGTCCGAAAGCCCGACGACGCCGATGCTGGCGCTGGAATTGAAGGTGCGGCCATCCCACCCGAAATGCAGCTCCTCCACGGCGCGGCGCAGCCGCTCGGCCGCCGCCGTCGCCGGCTCTCTCGGGCAGTTCTCCATCAATATTCCGAATTCGTCGCCGCCCAGCCGGGCCAGAAGGTCGCCGTGCCGCAGCTGTTGTCCGAGCACGGTGGCGATCTTGCGCAGGAACTCGTCGCCAGCCGCATGCCCGCAGGTGTCGTTGACGACCTTGAACTGGTCGAGGTCGAGATACATCAGCGCATGCACCGCCGGCCGCCTGGCAAGGCCGGCGAGCGACGCCTTGAGCCGCGTTTCGAACTCGCGCCGATTGGCGAGGCCGGTCAGCATGTCGTGCGTCGCCTGCCACGACAGCCGCGCCAGGAATTCCTGCTCCTTGGTCCGGTCGTGGAAGACCAGCACGGCGCCTGTGACCTTCTGCCCGACATAGAGCGGCGACGCCGCGAGCGACACGGCCACCGTCGACCGGTCGGGCCGCACCAGCTGCTGCGGCACGCCGCTGCCGTCGTAGGGCTCGCCCGCCAGCACGCGCTCGATCAGCCCCTCTTCCTCCTCGCCGGTCTCTTCCCGAACCAGCTTGAACAGGCGACCGAGCGGCGCGCCCCGCGCCGCGTCGCCACGCCAGCCGAGCAGCGTCTCCGCCGCATGGTTCATGTAGTCGAGACGGCCCGCGGCGTCGGTCGAAATCACCGCCTGGCCGATCGAGCCGAGCGTGATCTGCGCCCGCTCGCGCTCCGCGTTCAGCGCGCTTTCGAAGGCCTCGCGCTGCTCGAGCAGCCTGCCGGTGCGCCGCGTGGCGAGCAGGATCAACAGGCTGGCCGTCAGCGCGTTGACGCCGAGCAGCAGGCCGGCGATGGCGCGCGAGCCGCGCCCGAGCGACTGCGAGAATGCGTCGGCCAGCGGCGTCGTCTCATCGTTGAGGCGGTGGATTTTGAGCTTCCAGTCGGCGCTCCGGGCGGGCGAGACCTGTCCGGCGGCGAAATCGGCGTGGATGGCTTCGCCGAGCGCTGCGATCTCCTGGATCTTGGGATCGGCATCGACCCAGCGCTGCACGGCGTTAGACAGGTAGCTCACGTTCCGGAAGTTGAGGAACAGCCAGATCAGCGCGGGAATGTCGTCCGGGTGGTTGCCGGCGCGCCGGAAGCCGTCGACGGCGGCGCCGTAATCGCGGTCCGCCCGCTCCATGGCGCGCCGCGCCTCGCGGTCGGCGAGCGGCACGGCGATCGCCTGCCGGAAGTGGTCGAAATAGTCCTGGTCGCCGGTGTCGGCATAGAGCGTCAGGTAGTAGATGGCGTCGCGCTGGCCCTTCGACCACGCGCTTTCTCCCGCCACATAGGCGCGGACCGCCGACAGCATGTAGAGGCTGGCGCCGGCGATGATCGTCTGGACGAGCACGACGACGATGAAGGGCCAGAGCAGCCCGAAGAGCCTGAACCTGGATCTGGTGTCGTTCTTCGTGTTCACATGTACTGCGAAACGAACTCGCCCCCCGGCCTCTCGTTTCCGCACTTCTTGCGGCAATACATGCAGTTGCTACGTGAACAGGCTTTAAGATTCCCTTCACGGAAAGTTTCGAGTTGCTGCTGCCGTGCCGAATTCTACCCGCATCATCGGCTGGACCCGTCGACGCGACTTCCGTCCTGTGCGACGGTCCGGCCTCGGCAACAAGCGCCCGGCGTGCCGGCGGAGAAGAGCATGCGAATGTTGGTGGTCGCTGTGGATGGGGGCATCGGCTGATGGCGCCGGTCAGGGTCGATCCCGAAAAGGTCCGCGAGTTCCGCGACGCCGCGAGCTTCTACCAATGGCTCGGCGCCAACCACGACAAGGCCGACGAGGTCTGGATCAAGGTCCACAAGGTCGCCTCCGGCCTGCCGTCGATCACGCCCAGGGAGGCCATCGACGTGGTGCTGTGCTGGGGCTGGATCGACGGCATCCGCAAGCCGCTGGACGAGACGAGCTTCCTGCAGCGCTATTCGCCGCGCGGCCGCAAGAGCGTGTGGAGCCAGATCAACGTCGACAACGTCGCCCGCCTGGTCGCGGAGGGCCGCATGACCGCGCACGGCCTCGCCCAGGTCGATGCGGCCAAGGCCGACGGCCGCTGGGACCGCGCCTACAAGTCAGGCAAGGACATGAAGATCCCCGACGACCTCCAGGCCGCCATCGATGCCGAGCCGGAGGCCAAAGCGATGCTCGGCAGGCTCAGCGAGCAGAACCGCTTCGCCCTCGCCTTCCGCGTCCACAACATGAAGACGGAAGCCGGCCGCAGGAACAAGATCGCGACCTTCGTCGACATGCTGAAGCGCGGCGAGACCATCTATCCGCAGAAGCCGAAGCCGTGACCGGCCCGCATTTCCGGCTCAGGCCGGGTCGGGAAACAGGTTGGCGGCCATGAAATCCACGAAGGCGCGCACCTTCGGCGACAGGTAGCGGCTCGTCGGCCACAGCACCCTGAACGTGCCGGTCGGCGCGAGGTGGTCGTCGAGCAGCGTTTGCAGCCGGCCGTCCGCGATCTCGGCCGCAACCGCGAAGGGCGGCAGGCAGGCAATGCCGAAGCCGCATTCGGCGAGGTGGACGAGCGGCTCCAACGTGCTGGCCACATGCGTCGTCGGCAGGTCGAGGCGCAGCTCCCCGCCGTCCCGCAGCAGCGGCCACGGTTCCAGCTTGCCGGTGCTCGGATAGCGGTGATGCAGGCACCTGTGCTGCACAAGGTCTTCCGGCACCAGCGGTGTTCCCGCCGCCGCCAGATAGTGCGGCGCGGCCACGATCCGGTGCCGGAACGTGCCGAGCTTGCGGCTCATCAGCCGGGTGTCGCGGACCTCGCCGGTCCTGATCACGGCATCGAACCCTTCCTCGATCACGTCCACCAGCCTGTCGGTGAAATCGAGGTCCACCGACACTTCCGGATAGGCCCGCATGAAGGCCGAGATGGCCGGCATCAACAGCATCCCGGTCAGCGGCAGGCTGACCCGCAGCAGCCCGCGCGGGGCATTGTACGCGCTCGACAGTTCCGCCTGCACCGCGTCGAGTTCGGCCAGGATGCGCCGGCACGCGTCGAGGAACACGCCGCCTTCCTGCGTCAGCGCCATGCTGCGCGTCGAGCGATGGAAGAGCCGCACCCCCATGTCCTTTTCCAGGCGGGCCACGGCCTTGCCGACCGCCGAACTCGACAGGCCGAGCCTTTGGCCCGCCGCGACGAAGCTGCCGCCCTCGGCCGCCTGCACGAAGACATCGAGCGATCCAAGCCTGTCCATGCTGCCTCGATTGCGGAAAAAATTGCCGGTCTGTAGCGAATACCGGACCATTTATCCGATATCCTTGCCCCGATATCCAGTCGTCGTGCGGCAGGCAAGCCGCTTCCCAGCGACACAGGAGTCAAAGTTGGACAAGAAATTCGCAGCCGGCTTCACCGACAAGCCGCGGCCGACCACCTTCGTCGTCAATGTCATCCACGCCCATCCCGGCCGGCAGGAGGAAGCGTTCCGGCTGATCCAGGACGTCGTGCACTACGTGGCCGAGCGCAAGGAAGGCTTCCTCTGGAGCAATCTCGCCAGGAGCACCGACGGCAAGACGGTGGTCAACATCGAGGCCATCCAGGGAGCGGGCAATGTCGACGAGTTCTTCTCCGATCCGGCCTTTGTCGAGAAGTTCCGCAAGCTCGACACCGTCTCGTCGAGCGAATTCCACGTCTACACCGTGGACGACCTGGTGATGCCGAAGCGCGCGGACAGGTAAACGCCTAGGCTCGCGACGATGGCGTGCCCGGCAGGGGTTCTGCCGCGCCGGGCACCGGCACTTCATTGCGGCGGCCTCAGATGGCTGGGGTCGGCCGTGTCAGGGCTGGACGCGTCTCACGCCCTGTAGAGCCTCAGCGGCTTGGTCGCCTCGCGCCGAAGGGTGCCGGCCCCGACACGATCGACGCGACCACCCGGTTGTCCTCGACGTTTCCATTGCGCACCAGCTTGCGCACGAAGCCGTCGACCGTGTCGAATGTCGAGATCTCCAGCACATCCGACCCCAGCCGGAACCGGTCCTTGCCGATCGTGGGCAGCACCACGCCCCGGTCGCGCATCATCTCGCCCGGCATCAGCGGCATGAAGCTGTTCGCCTTGAAGGCGATCGCCAGGATCTCGTCGCCGGCGGCATAGTCATGGGTAACAGTCGAGGTGGTCAGCCCGGTGCGCAGCACGGTGGTCGTATCCGCGTTCCTGAAAATGACCACGTCCCAGCCCAGGCTGCATCTTCATCGAGCCGCCAGCCGCAAACCGCGTCCGCGTCACCGACTCGACAAACGGCGACGACCACCCCTCCAGTGTCACGACCTCATGCACTTTCGCTGCCGCCCTTCTCGCGACGACAGTGTCGCCGGAGTTGAGGGGGGAGGCAAGGGTGGGCGGGTAAGAGGGGTGGGAGGTGCGCCCGAGCGGCGTAGGAACTCGGCAGCTGAGCGCGTAAACACTGTCGCAAAGGGGCGCATTGTCGCACATCGTGGAGATAAGCCTGCTAGACGCCGCTGCGCAAAGCTGCCGATCCAGATCGCGACCTATGATCGTGCCGCGCGATTAACGATCAGCCCATGATCTTCCAAGAAGTATGTAAAATTGAGGCATTATTGCTTAGCAAAGTGGGATTCTACATTGCGATATTGATTTGCAGCCTTGAGCAAATCCAATGGCTCTCCACGCACTCCACTTAGAACCGGATAAGTAGAGTAGACAAGTTTAATAAAAGGGTCCCATGTTAGGCGGCGCGTCTGCTCGATAACATGATCGAGAATGGCAGCTTCGTCATCCGCCACGCGGATGTCGATGTTTCTCGACTTTAGTACTATTCTCTCTTTCAGGTTCCCGAACGGCGTTACCTCTGATTGGACGTCGAACTCGGGGTCCTCAAGCGCCAACTTATGTACATCATCGACATATGGACCATAGTGGTTGAAACGCCACGCGATGTTCGTCACCGGTTTGCCGCGGTCGAGTGCGGACTTCCAGTCGGCGAGGTAGACCATCTTGGTCAACCGTGCTTTGGACAGCTCGCTCTTGTGCGGATAATGTGTCACGAGATATGCAATGACGTTCTTAAGGTCGGCCATTTTAGAAGCCTTTCTCCCTCGCAAATTCAAGCGATGGTTCGCGGTTCCGCATGATCTCCAGCAGATAGACGATATCCTTCCCAGGGGTGCCACGTACACGCTTCTCCAGCGCTGCCACAGAGAACCGATCCGCGTCAGTGCTTTCGAAAACAATTATAGCATGGCGTGATGAACCCTGCTGATCGTTAAGGGCGAAGGCGGCAACAGAGCGCGGCTTCATGTTCATCGCCTGCACAACCTCCGCCGGTATTTGCCATTCATCCTTGTTTCGGGCGCAGTAGTCATCAGGATCAGCATGCGGATCAGGCAGATCTTGGACAACACACTGGCCGTTTCCTGCGCGCCAAGCTGCACCAATTACGCCTTGATCAACGGGATAGACGCTTCGCCCAGGCTTGTCCAACTGCGGAAGAACCGCATAGCGGCCGACCATTGTGAAGGCGTTGTCGTGATGACGGTAAACGCTGATACGGTCCCTTGCGTCGAAGCCCAGTTCTTCAGCGAGGACTTGCAGCCGCCGGTCCCAAATGTCGAAGTAATCACTGCCGAACCCGCTGACGACACTCTGCATGTTCGCGAGTTGGTCTTCTAGCTCTGAATTTCGAACCGCCAGCGCGTTTTGAGATTTTGCCGCGAACCAAGCGCTGCCGATCGCCACAATGATCCCGAGCACGCCGGCCGCGCGCCATCCAAGTGGCGAGTCTTTCTCGATTATCCATGTCCAAAAATTTGTAAAGAATACGAGAGAAACCGCCGAGATAACCAGAGAGATAGGCTCTTGATGGTGATCTATCCACTTCCCGCAACGCTGAAAGAAGCCAAGCCCCATGCGATCCCCCCTGCCGAAGTTAATATCAACTGCGGAAGAGCGTCAATTGTCGTGATCACTATAGTAGAAAGCGGGCCGCCCTTGATCGTCAACATAAGTAAGATGCTTGGACGTCGGGACCATGGAGCGGGCCAAATGAGATAGGGGAAAGGCAGAAAAATCGCCATTCATTGTGGTAGAAAATTTCATCTGACGAGTGCGCCAAGCGCAGTTTCCCTGCTCAGGCGTCAGGTGGTAGTATTTCCTTAGTTGCGTCCGAAATGCACTTCAACGAAGGTCATCTTACAGAATTTCATTCCGTCGAGGCATGCATGTCAGTTCTGGACATTCCGCTGCGCAAGGTGCTGCAGTTATTTTATGCGTCACAGACGCTGCAGCGCTCAATTTTGAAAGAGGACATTCGACTTGATCGTAGAAAAGAAAAAGGTGGAAACAGAAGCAATGGAGGTGACTTCTACCTACCTTTTTGGTCCGACGTAAAGAAGCACATCGCCGGCGATGCAGATCTTTCCGAGCTGACTGAGGGCCGTATGCGGTCAAACAAAAGGTATAAGCGGCTATACCCACTCCTAAAGGATGGAGTATTCGATTTGCTTAGCGCGAAGCTGCGCTGGTCAAACGAGCCCGTCCACATAGAGCCGAGGAGCGTCCATGGAAGCCTGCAGTTTGGGGATCTAGGCGGTGTCATTCGCATTAATGATGCCCTGCATGCCCGCGTAAGGCATGAGTATACACGTGTAGTGTATCCTTACTTCAGCGAAAATCCTGCCCTGCCCGAAGAGGGTGGCAGGTTGGGCTTATGGGCGATGCAGCAGGCTTTGACTGCACTTGACCCAAATGACATGCGCATCATCGACATTCTTCGTCGGACGTTCTTCTCGCCGCAAACCACTCCACTGAGGGGCGACGAAGAAGTCGTGTTCCGGAAAAACTACAGTTTAGTAATCGGCGAGTGGGAGCGTCTGAAACAGGAGTAACTGGCTAATGCCTTGCGGCTCTGCTTAGCCCGCCTGGTTGAACAGAGCCTCGATAGGATGCCGTTGGGATCAATCACGAAGGCGGCAAAGTAGTTCGGGCCGTAATGCGCCCGCAGGCTGGGGCCGCCATTATCCTTCCCGCCTTGTCGCCGCCGCCGGCAACACTGTACCCGACCGCCTGGTCGTCATCTCCCGGCGAAAGGTCTTCCGAGACCCTGACATAGCCGAGCGGCCCGCGTCGTAGAAGGCCGCGGCACGTTCGATGTCGGAGACGCCAAGCGGATGCAGCATGCCAGTCTCCAATGCGTCCCCTTTTGAACCGCCCCTACCTCCCCGCCAACCCCTTCAGCCTGTACAGCGCATCCAGCGCCTCGCGCGGCGTCATCTCGTCGGGGCTGAGCCCGTCCAGCGCCTTGGTCAGCGCGTCGTTGGCGACGGGCGTCTCGCGCTTCATCGCCACTGAAAACAGCGGCAGGTCGTCGACGAGCTTGTTGGCCTTGCCCGAGGTCTCGCCTTCCTCGAGCTGGTGCAGCACCTCCTTGGCGCGGGCCACCACCGCCTCGGGCAGGCCGGCGAGGCGGGCCACCTGCACGCCGTAGGAGCGGTCGGCGGCACCCTTGCCCACCTCGTGCAGGAACACCACTTCGCCTTCCCACTCCTTCACCCGCATCGTCACGTTGTGCAGGCGGCCGAGCTTGCCGGAAAGCGCGGTCAGCTCGTGGAAATGGGTGGCGAAGATCGCCCGGCAGCGGTTCTTCTCGTGCAGGTATTCGACCGCCGCCCAGGCGATCGACAGGCCGTCGAAGGTGGCGGTGCCGCGGCCGATCTCGTCGAGGATGACCAGCGTGCGCTCGCCCGCCTGGTTGAGGATCGCCGCGGTCTCCACCATCTCGACCATGAAGGTCGAGCGTCCGCGCGCCAGGTCGTCCGAGGCGCCGACGCGGGAGAACAGCCGGTCCACCACGCCTATGTGCGCACGCTCGGCGGGCACGAAAGACCCCATCTGGGCGAGGATGGCGATCAGCGCGTTCTGGCGCAGGAAGGTCGACTTGCCGCCCATGTTCGGGCCGGTGAGCAGCCAGATCGCGCCCCACTTGTCGTTGCCGTCGGGCGAGAGCGTGCAGTCGTTGGCGACGAAGGGCGCGGCAGCCTCGCGGCGCAGCGACTGCTCGACCACGGGGTGGCGTCCGCCGACGATGTCGAAGGCGAGGCTGGCGTCGACCTCGGGCCGGCACCACGCCTCGTTCTGGGCAAGCACCGCCAAGGCCTGCGACACGTCGAGCACCGACAGCGCGTCCGCACCCGCGCGGATCGCCTGGGCGTGGCTGACCGCCTCGCCCACCAGCTGGTCGAAGGCCGCGAGTTCGATGGTCAGCGCCCGGTCGGCAGCGTTGGCGATCTTGGTCTCGAGGCCGGCGAGCTCGGTGGTGGTGAAACGCATCGCGCTCGCCATCGTCTGGCGGTGGATGAAGCGCGCCTTGGCCTCGTCGGTGCCGTTCAGCGCCGCCTGGTTGTTGGCCGTCACCTCGATGTAGTAGCCGAGCACGTTGTTGTGGCGGATCTTGAGCGAGCGGATGCCCGTCTCCTCGATCAGGTCGCGCTCCATGCCGGCGATCACCCGCCGCGACTGGTCGCGCAGCGCCCGCATCTCGTCGAGCTCGCCATGGTAGCCGGCGCGGACGAAGCCGCCGTCGCGCTTGAGCAGCGGCAGTTCTTCTCCCAGTGCGGCGTCGAGATGGTCGGCGAAGTCGGCCGGCAGCGCCGATATCGCCGATATCGCCGTCGCCAGCTCCCTGGGCAGCGTTGCCCCGGCAAACAGCCCGGCGATGGTGCGCGCCGCCGAGAATCCCGAGCGCAGCGCACCCAGGTCGCGCGGGCCGCCGCGGTTGAGCGCCAGCCGCGACAGCGCGCGCGGCATGTCGGCCACGCCCTTGAGGCTGAGCCGCACCGCCTCGCTGAGCCGCGTCTCGCCCATGAAGAACGACACAGCGTCGAGCCGCGCCCCGATCGCGTCCGGATCGGTCAGCGGCGACATCAGCCGGTCGGCGAGCAGCCGCGCGCCGCCGCCCGTCACCGTGCGGTCGATGGCGCGGAACAGCGAGCCGTCGCGGCCGCCGGAAAGCGTGCGCAGCAGTTCGAGATTGGCCCGCGTCGCCGGGTCGATGAACAGCGTCGTGCCCGCCTGCTCGCGCTCGGGGCGCGACAGCGGCGGCCGCTCGGCCTTCTGCGTCTTTTCGACATAGGCGATCGCGCCCGAGATCGCCGAAAGTTCCGCCCTCGAGAACGCGCCAAAGCTGTCGGGCGTCGCCACGTCGTAGAAGCGCGCGATGCGCTGCGGCGCCGAGGTCGAATCGAACAGGCTCGGCGGCTGCGGATTGACGATACGGCCGACCAGGTCGAATGTCGGCCTGAGCTCCTCGTCATGGAACGCCGGCTCGGCGACAATCAGCTCGCGCGGGTCGATGCGGAAGATGTCGGCGGCGAGCCGCTCCGTCGTCGTCTCGGCGACGCGGAAGATGCCGGTCGAGATTTCGATCCAGGCCAGCGCGAGGGCCGCTTCGCCGGCGCCCTTCACCCGCCCCAGCGCCATCAGGAAGCTGGACTCGGCCGGGGCGAGCAGCTTGTCCTCGGTAATGGTGCCCGGCGTCACCAGCCGCACCACGTCGCGCTTCACCACCGACTTCGAGCCGCGCTTCTTGGCTTCCGCCGGATCCTCGATCTGCTCGCACACCGCCACCCGGTAGCCGAGGCCGATCAGCTTCTGCAAATAGTCGTCCGCCGCATGGATCGGCACCCCGCACATCGGGATGTCCTGGCCCTGGTGCTTGCCGCGCCTGGTGAGCACGATGCCGAGCGCGCGGCTCGCCTTCTCGGCGTCGTCGAAGAACAGCTCGTAGAAGTCGCCCATGCGGTAGAACAGGAGCGAATCCGGGTTCGCCGCCTTGATCTCGATGTACTGCTCCATCATCGGCGTCGGCGCCGCATGCACCTGGGCATCGGCCCGGGTTTCCCCCCGAACTTCCCCAAAGTCAGCGTCCGCGGCGATGGTCGGTCGGTCGTTCACGCACGGCCCTTCAAAAAAAGCAAACCTACCCCTCTGCTTGGCGGTTTACAGCGCCGATGTGTAGCCTTAATCCGGAACGCTCCACACAAAAAGAAATTGTATACAAGGGTAGGGACAATTCTCGCCATGGCAACGAACCGCAAATCAGACAACACCGGCCCCTCGGTCAGCCCCGAGGAGGCGCTCGAGTTTCACGCCATGGGCCGGCCAGGCAAGCTGGAAGTCGTGCCGACCAAGCCGATGGCGACGCAGCGCGACCTGTCGCTCGCCTATTCGCCCGGCGTCGCTGTGCCGGTGAAGGCCATCGCCGAGGACCCCTCCCGCGCCTTCGACTACACCACGCGCGGCAACATGGTCGCCGTCATCTCCAACGGCACCGCCATCCTCGGCCTCGGCAATCTCGGCGCGCTCGCCTCCAAGCCCGTCATGGAAGGCAAGTCGGTGCTGTTCAAGCGCTTCGCCGACGTCGATTCCATCGACCTCGAGGTCGACACCGAGGACGCCGACGAGTTCATCAACTGCGTGCGCTTCCTCGGCCCGTCCTTCGGCGGCATCAACCTGGAAGACATCAAGGCGCCCGAATGCTTCATCATCGAGCAGCGCCTGCGCGAGCTGATGGACATCCCCGTCTTCCACGACGACCAGCACGGCACCGCCATCATCGCCGCCGCCGGCCTCATCAACGCGCTCGCCGTCACCGGCCGCGACATGGCCACCACCCGCCTCGTCTGCAACGGCGCCGGCTCCGCCGGCATCGCCTGCATCGAGCTCATCAAGGCCATGGGCTTCGCCCCCGAGAACGTCACGCTCTGCGACACCAAGGGCGTGGTCTGGCAGGGCCGCACCGAGGGCATGAACCAGTGGAAGTCGGCTCACGCGGTGAAGACCGAGGCGCGTTCGCTGGCGGATGCCATGGACGGCGCCGACGTCTTCTTCGGCCTCTCGGCCAAGGGCGCGCTCACCCCCGCCATGGTCCAGTCCATGGCCAAGAACCCGATCATCTTCGCCATGGCCAATCCCGACCCGGAGATCACGCCCGAGGAAGTGGCCGAGATCCGCACCGACGCCATCATGGCCACCGGCCGGTCGGACTATCCGAACCAGGTCAACAACGTGCTCGGCTTCCCCTACATCTTCCGCGGCGCGCTCGACGTCCGCGCCACCACCATCAACGACACCATGAAGGTCGCCGCGGCAAAGGCGCTTGCCGACCTCGCCCGCCAGGACGTGCCCGACGACGTCGCCGCCGCCTACCAGGGCAACCGGCCGAAATTCGGCCCCAACTACATCATCCCGGTGCCGTTCGACCCGCGCCTGATCTCGGCGATCCCGGTCGCGGTGGCCAGGGCCGCCATGGAATCGGGCGTCGCGCGCCGGCCGATCATCGACCTCGACAAATACGCCAACGAGCTGTCGGCCCGCCGCGACCCGATCGCGTCGACCCTGCAGCGCATCTCAGACCGCGTCCGGCGCCAGCCCAAGCGCATCGTCTTCGCCGAGGGCGAGGAGGAGCAGGTCATGCGCGCCGCCGTCTCCTACGTCAACCAGAAGCTCGGCACCGCCATCCTGCTCGGCCGCGACGACGTCATCAAGGAGAACGCCCGCCACGCCGGCATCGAGCTCGACAAGCCGGGCATCGAGATCATCAACGCGCGGCTGTCGCGCCGCAACACCATCTATGCCGACTATCTCTACGAGCGCATGCAGCGGAAGGGCTTCCTGTTCCGCGACTGCCAGCGGCTGATCAACAACGACCGCAACCACTTCGCCGCCTGCATGGTGGCGCTGGGCGACGCCGACGGCGTGGTCACGGGCGTCACCCGCAACTACTCGACCGTGCTCGAGGACGTCCGCCGCGTCATCGACGCCAAGCCCGGCCACCGCGTCATCGGCGTGTCGATCGTGCTCGCCCGCGGCCGCACCGTGATTGTCGCCGACACCGCCGTGCACGACATGCCCAACGCCGAGCAGATCGCCGACATCGCCGAGGAAGCCGCCGGCTATGCCCGCCGCATGGGCTACGAGCCGCGCGTGGCCATGCTCGCCTACTCGACCTTCGGCCACCCCGCCGGCGAGCGCTCCGAGCGCGTCCAGGAAGCGGTCAAGATCCTCGACAAGCGCCGCGTCGATTTCGAGTATGACGGCGAGATGGCCGCCGACGTCGCCCTCAACCACCGCCTGATGCAGCAGCAATACCCCTTCTGCCGCCTCACCGGCGCCGCCAACGTGCTGGTCATGCCGGCCTACCACTCGGCGGCGATTTCGACCAAGATGCTCCAGGAACTCGGCGGCTCCACCGTCATCGGCCCCCTGCTCGTCGGCCTCAACAAACCGGTGCAGATCGTGCCGCTGAACGCCAAGGACTCCGACATCGTCAACATGGCGGCCATCGCGGCTTACAACGCGGGGACTTGAGGCTAGGCGCTACGGCTGAAGCTGCTGATCTCCCCCCTTGTGGGGGTGAGGAGTGGTTGCCGCAGGCAACGAAAAGCCAACTGCTTGGCTTTTCGAACGACGAACGCCCGGCAGGGCAGAGGGGGGTGCGAAGGATCGGGAGGTCGCCGCACTGAGCCACTCTGGCCTCCGGTTTGGTGGGGTGTCACTGCTTCTTAATCATACGCGTCGCTCGCCGACGCGCATGTGTTGCTGAAAATTGCTCTATTCGATTCATTGACTTATCGAGCAAAGAAACGCTTTTGTAGATGAGATAAGCCTCATCTACTTAGGTTGTTCAACAAATGAAAATCCTTGGGTTTCGAAGCGATCCAACAACGCCACGCTATGCTATCGTTGATAATGCGGTTGCGCCCCTCGTACTCTCCAATGCAGGTGCGGAGAGCCGCCTTTGCTTTCCGGCTGACTGCGCAACCGAGGCGGCGCAAGTGACATGGCTCTATCGTGAGTTCGAGCGGATATTCCACACGTACCCCGATATCTCGCGGGTGGTGATCAAGAAGGGCGAGTTTACGCAAGGCGACAACAACGCCAAGCGCGTTGCCTCCTATCAGGAGGCTGCGCTACTGCTTTTTTGTGGGCTCCACAACAAGCCGGTTGTGACGAAGATTTACACTTCTCTTGCAACAAACAGCGGCTCTGTTGTCGCACACGCGTTTGCACGTGTTGGTCGGACGACACGCTACTGGAATAGCAAAATGGCCGATGCCGTAGTTGCCGCATGGTGGGGGGCAACCAATCCGTGAACCTCACCCCTGTCGTCTTGCCGATCACCAACGGCACCACGTTTTACAACAAGTATCGCCTGATGCGGCCCATCGGGCGCGGTTCTTTCGGTGAGGTCTGGCTGGCACAGGACCAAGCCGTAAATCACGAGTATGCTATCAAGGTTCTTAATGCCGGGATTGGCATCGATCAGCGGTTGCGTGAGGCGCAAGTAGGGCACGCCTTCTCGCATAACAATCTTGTGCGGGTGCATCAGGCTGATGTTGCGACCGATGGCAAGGTCGTTATTGCCATGGACTATTTCCCGGATGGCTCGATAACGACGCTCGCAAATCCGGGCAACTTCCTACCATTGCCAATTGCCTTGCGCATCATCATCGACATGCTGCAGGGGTTGGAGCATCTGCACCTGCACAACTTCTTCCACAATGACGTGAAGCCGCAGAACATTCTTCGTGGTCCGCAGGGCCAAGCAAAACTCGCCGACTATGGGATCGTCGGAGTATCTACCAACGGCGCTGCCGTTCAGCCATCCAGTTGGTACGTGCTTCATGCTGCACCAGAAACGGTGGCAGGCAATGGGATTGAAGCCCGCACGGATGTTTTCCAGACAGGTCTTACGCTTTTCCGGCTTCTGGTAGGACTGGGCACCCTTGAAGCAAAATTCAGCGCGATTGGCGGTGCGGCTTACGCTGATGCCCTTGCCAATGGATCGCTAATCACGCGTGCGGACTTTCCGCCTTTCATCCCAAATGCGGTCTGCCGTGCGGTCATGACATCGATCGATCCCAATCCTACCAAACGCTTCCAATCGTCACTGGACATGAGAAGGGCACTCGAAAAATTATCATTTTCGGGGCATTGGACCGTTGATGCAACCGGAATGCTGAGTGGAGAAGATGCCCGCAACACTTATCGGTTTGAGCATACGTCTGCCGCTGGGTCGAATGCTTCGTTTGCCGCCTTCAAGACGAATAAGGTGTCTGGCAGAGAAACCCGCATCTCGCAATTCACGAGCAAGAACCTTAGAGGCTGTTTGGAAAATCGGATTTGAGGGGTTCCCACCGGGCGTGAAGCGTGATTCAGGGCGCGGATGTGGACCGA
>NZ_JARDJI010000025.1:0-53347 GCF_039907765.1 Mesorhizobium sp. CC13
GACCGTGGGACGGACCTGTGACCGGCCGACCGAGGGACAGACACCGGGCGGGGCGCGCGGTTCGCGCCACGTATCAATCTATCGGACGGCTCGGCCGCGCGCCCCGCCTCCCGAACTTTTCACCACAATGGCCAGACCGGAAACGGGGCGTGGCGAGGGTGAAGCACGCGACGTTTCCCTCCCCCTCGAGGGGAGGGTCGATCCGCCCAGCGGATCGGGGTGGGGTCCCCCGAGGCAGCGCGCCACGCCCCTATCTCCACGCACGGCCCTCGGCGGCGCCTTGGGTGATGTAGTGCTTGCGCGGGTTCATCCCCGAGGCGGCGACATCCGGGTTGAGCCGCAGATAATCCTCGTCGCGGAACGCCCGCGGCAGCCGGTGACCCTTGACCCGCGGCCATTTCAGCAGCTTGTTGCGATAGGGTGTGCCTGCCAGGTGGCCCGTCTGGAAACCGTGCCGGCGGGCGACGAAGGCGAAGGACAACTGGTCGCGATAGGACCACTTCCTGATTTCGGCGTGCCAGTCCTCCATCACCGCGATCACCGAAGGGTCGTTGTGCCGGCGCAGCATCACCGTGCTGGCGACGAGGCCGGCTCCGGCCGGGTGCCCGAGCGAGCGGTAGTGATCCATCTGGGCATTGATGATGTCGGGATCGTCGTACTGCAGGTCGATCACTGTGGCTGCCTCGTCATAGATGCAGTTCCGTTCGGGATGGCGGAAGCACAGCATCGGCGCCGGGCTCGCGTCGAGGAGCGCGAAGAAGCGCTTGGCCGGGACCTTGGGCTTGACGGTGTTGTCCATGTAGACGCTCGACCCATACTCGCCCAGGAAGCGGTGGGGCAGATGCTTGATCATCTTCGAGGTCCGGACTGGACCGAGCTCGGCAGAATCGACATACCTGAATTGCCATCGCCCAGACGTCAGCGAGCGGTCGTCGGTGAAGCAGATGAAGTCGGTCGTGCGGTCCGCCCGGAAATGGCGGTCGGCGAACTGCTCAGAATGACCGAACATGCACGTATAGACGACCCGATGAGGTCGCGCTTGCCGGATGCCCGGCAACCAGCTCAAGAACCGCAGCAACTTGTTCCCCCATCCAACGTCGACGCGACGTATGGCCTTCCCCGACCGGAAGGATGGCGCGGGCGCATCGATTGCGCAAGTCGAAACGGCGGCGGCGAGCCTCGCGCCATCCTTCGCTGGGGATGGATACACGGATAATCTTTTGCAACTGGGTGTCATCTGGCACATAGTCGCGCCATGAAGAAGCATGCCCCTGCCCCCGTTCCGACGAAGCCCGACTACGAGAAAGCGCTGCGAAAGGCCGGTATCCGGGTCACCCGTCCGCGCAAGGTGATCCTGACGATCCTGCGCGAAACAGAGGACCATCCCGACGCGCTCGAGATTTTCCGCCGCGCCGAGCAGGTCGACAAGAGCATCTCGCTGTCGACCGTCTACCGCACCATGAAGCTGCTCGAGGCGATGGGTGCGATCTACCGCCACGCCTTCGAGGGCGGGCCGTCGCGATTCGAGCAGGCCGGCGGCGACCACCACGACCATCTCATCGACATCGATACCGGCGACGTCATCGAATTCCGCTCCGACCGCATCGAGCAGCTGCAGCAGGAGATCGCCCGCCAGCTAGGCTACGACATCGTCCATCACCGGCTCGAGCTCTACGGGCGCCGCCGCCGCTCGGAGTAGGGCGAAAGCACGGCGAGTTGATCGAGGCCCGGCAACCGCGCGCGGCCTCGCGAGTTGACCTCCGCCGGCGGCCGGTCAATCATCCGCGCCCATCCGTTCGCAACATCGAGAGCAGGAAGAGAGACCATGGAAAAGGCCGAAATCGGATTGATCGGGCTGGGCACGATGGGCTCGAACCTGGCGCTGAACATCGCCGAAAAAGGCCACCGCATCGCCGTCTACAACCGCACGCCGGCGCGTACCCAGGCCTTTATCGAAAATGCCGGCGCGCTGCGCGACATGATCGTGCCCTGCGCCTCCGTCGCCGAGCTGGCCGGGGCGATCCGGCCGCCGCGCCCGGTCATCATCATGGTGGTCGCCGGCAATCCGGTCGACGAGCAGATCGCCGCCCTGCGCGGCGTGCTTTCGGCCAACGACATCATCATCGATGCCGGAAACGCCAATTTCCGCGACACCCGCCGCCGCTTCGGCGAGCTCGAAGGCACCGGCCTCACCTTCATCGGCATGGGCGTGTCGGGCGGCGAGGAGGGCGCGCGCCATGGTCCCTCGATCATGGTCGGCGGCACGCAGGACTCCTGGAAGCGCGTCGAGGGCGTGCTCACCGCGATCTCGGCCAAGTACAAGGGCGAGCCCTGCGCCGCCTGGCTCGGGCCGGACGGCGCCGGCCACTTCGTCAAGACCGTCCACAACGGCATCGAATATGCCGACATGCAGATGATCGCCGAGATCTACGGCGTGCTGCGCGACGGCCTCGGCATGGCCCCCAGGGAGATCGCGCCGATCTTCGCCGGCTGGAACAAGGGCCGGCTCGAATCCTACCTGATCGAGATCACCGCAAGCGTGCTTGCCGCCGACGATCCGAAGACCGGCCGTCCTGTGGTCGACATCATCCTCGACCGCGCCGGCCAGAAGGGCACCGGCAAGTGGTCGGTGATCGAGGCCCAGCAGCTCGGCATTCCGGCGACCGCGATCGAGGCGGCCGTGGCGGCACGCGTGCTGTCGTCGATGAAGGGCGAACGGCTGGCGGCGGAAAAGGCCTATAGCGCCAACACGTTAAGGTTCGCGGGCGCCAGGGGCGACCTACTGGGCGACCTCGAACTCGCGCTCTTTGCCGGCAAGATAGCCGCCTATGCGCAGGGCTTCGCCGTCATGGCGGGCGCCTCGAAGGAATTCGGCTGGAACCTGCCGATGCCGACCATCGCCAAGATCTGGCGGGCCGGCTGCATCATCCGCTCGCAGTTTCTCGACACCATCGCCGAGGCCTTCGGCAAGGCCGACCAGCCGACCAACCTGCTCATGGCGCCGGCCTTCGTCGAGATGATGGGCAAGGCGCATCCCTCGCTCCGCCGCGTCGTCGCCCGCGCCGCCGAGGCCGGTCTGCCGGTGCCGGCGCTGTCCTCGGCGCTCGCCTATTTCGACGGCTACCGCCAGGGGCGCGGCACCTCCGATCTCATCCAGGCGCAGCGCGACTTCTTCGGCGCGCACGGCTTCGAGCGCATCGACGCGCCCGGCGCCCACCATGGCCCGTGGGGCGATCAAGGCTAGCAAGCACGGGAGCGGCGGGCGCATGGACTGGTCGTTTCAACTCTACAGCGCCCGCAACTTCCAGCCCTGGGAGGACGTGCTGAAGACGCTCGCCGCTCTCGGCTACAAGCAGGTCGAGGGTTTTGGCGCGGTCTACGACGATCCCGCGGCATTCCGCACTTTGCTCGACGAAAACGGCCTCGCCATGCCGAGCGGTCATTTCGGCATCGACCTGCTCGAAAGCGACTTTGCCCGCGCCGAGAAGATCGCGACGACGCTCGGCATGAAGCTGATCGCGTGCCCCTGGCTGGAGCCGGTCGAGCGCCCGATCGATGCCGACGGCTGGCGCGCCCTCGGCAAGCGCCTCGCGGCCATCGGCGCGAAAGTGCGCGATGCCGGCTTCGATTTCGCCTGGCACAACCACGATTTCGAATTCGCGCCGCTTGCCGACGGTGCCGTGCCACTGCGGCTGATGCTGGAAGCGGCCCCCGCAACCGGCTGGGAGATGGATGTCGCCTGGGTGATCCGCGGCGGCTGCGCCCCGCTGCCCTGGATCGATGAATTCGGCTCGCGCATCGTGGCCGTCCACGTCAAGGACATCGCCCCTCACGGCACCGCGCCTGGCGAGGATGGCTGGTGCGACGTCGGCGACGGCAGCGTCGACTGGGCCGGGCTGCTGACGGCCCTGCGCAACCGCACGCCGGCACGCCATTTCGTCATGGAGCACGACAATCCGGCTGATTTCGAGCGCTTCGCGCGCCGGTCGATCGAGGCGGTGCGGAGGTTCTGAGGGGAGGGGAAATGGCGAGCAGGCTGGGTGTCGGGGTGATTGGCTGCGGCAACATCTCGAAGACCTACTTTCAGCGCGCGCCCGAGTTCAGGGGCATCGAGATGCGCGCCTGCGCCGACATCAACATGGATGCCGCGCGTGCTCGTGCGCAGGAATTCAAGCTGCGCGCCGAGACGGTCGACGACCTGCTCGCGGCCAGGGACATCGACATCGTCGTCAACCTGACGGTGCCGATGGTGCACTACGAGGTGTCGAAGCGGGCGATCGAGGCGGGCAAGCACGTCTATTCGGAAAAGCCGTTCGTGCTGGCGATCGAGGACGGGCTCGACCTCAAGCAGCGGGCCGACAGGAAGGGTGTTCGCATCGGCTCGGCGCCAGACACCTTTCTCGGCGGCTCGCCCCAGCTGGCGCGGCACCTGATCGACACGGGCAAGCTCGGCAGGATCACGTCGGGCACCTGCCACGTGATGAGCCACGGCATGGAGCACTGGCATCCGAATCCGGACTTCTTCTTCCAGCCGGGCGGCGGGCCGATCCTCGACCTCGGACCCTATTACATCGCCAATCTCGTGCAGTTGCTTGGCCCGGTTGCCCGCGTCGCCGCACTGTCGTCGATCCCGGCCAAGGAGCGCACCATTTCGTCGAGGCCGCGCTCGGGCGAAAAGATCCCGGTGACCACGCCGACGACGATCCTGGCGCTGATGGAATTCGCGAGCGGTGCGGTCTTCACCTTCAACGCCAGCTGGGACGTGTGGGACAGTGGCCACGCGCCGATGGAGCTGTATGGCGAAGCCGGTACCATCTACATGCCCGACCCGAACTTCTTCGGCGGCGAGCTTCGCTACACCAGGGGCAGCAAGCCGGCTAAGACGCTGCCGAGATGGGATCACCCCTTCGGCGTGCCCAACGAGAATCATCCGGAAGGCATGATGGCCAATTACCGCACGGCCGGCCTCGCCGACATGGCCCTGGCGATCATGCAGGGCCGGCCGCACCGCTGCTCGCTGGAGCTGGCGAACCACGTCATCGACGTCATGACCGGCATGCTGAAGTCGGGCGAGACGAAGAAGTTCGTCGAGATGCAGACCGCCTGCACGCGGCCCGAGCCGCTGGGGCCGGCCGCGGCGAGGGGGCTGCTGGCCAAGTAGCTGCTGGCAAGTTGTGCCCCCCATTACCCCCACCCCCAGCCCCTCCCCACGAGGGGGAGGGGGACCTGCTCGCCGCCCTTGCCGCCAAAATTGCCGGCGGTTGGCGCATGACGGCCGTGCCACAAAGTCCCCCTCCCCCTTGTGGGGAGGGGTCAGGGGTGGGGGTGTCTTCGCATATTGCTGTCCGTTCAACCCCGTGCTGGTCGGCTGAGCCGAGGTGGGGGAGTGACAGGTGGTAGTGCAACCAAGTATCTAGGCGTGCGAAGCACCATTGCTGGGCACCCCCCACCCCGTTTCGCATGTCGCGTGGGCGCCATGCTTCGCGACTCTCCCCACGAGGGGGAGGGTGAACCGGCGGCGGCGCCACGCCCATTTCAGAAGGACCGAAGATGTCTTACGCGCCCGCCCCGAACCGTTACGAGAACATGGTCTACAACCGCTGCGGCAGGTCGGGGCTGAAGCTGCCGGCGATCTCGCTCGGCCTGTGGCACAATTTCGGCGAGGACACGCCGCACCAGACCAAGCGCGCCATCTGCCGGAAGGCCTTCGACCTCGGCATCACCCATTTCGACCTCGCCAACAATTACGGCCCGCCGCCCGGCTCCGCCGAGACCGCCTTCGGCGAGATCCTGCGCACCGACTTCGCCGGCCTGCGCGACGAGATGATCGTCTCGACCAAGGCAGGCTACGACATGTGGCCCGGGCCCTACGGCGAGTGGGGCAGCCGCAAATATGTGCTGGCGAGCCTCGACCAGAGTCTGAAGCGCATGGGCCTCGACTATGTCGACGTCTTCTATTCGCACCGCTTCGACCCGGACACGCCGCTGGAAGAAACCATGGGTGCGCTCGACCATGCCGTCCGCTCGGGCAAGGCGCTCTATGCCGGCATCTCGTCCTACAACGCCCAGCGCACCCGAGAGGCGGCCGACATCCTGCGCCAGCTCGGCACGCCCTGCCTGATCCACCAGCCCAGCTATTCGATGATCAACCGCTGGGTGGAGGACGACGGCCTGCTCGACGCGCTCGACGGTCTGGGCATCGGCTCGATCGTGTTCTCGCCGCTGGCGCAGGGCATGCTGACCGGCAAGTACCTGCAGGGCGTGCCGGAGGGCAGCCGCGCTTCGCAGGGCAAGTCGCTGCGCCCGGCCTTCCTCAACGACAGGAACCTTGCCAACATCCGTGCACTGAACGCCATCGCCGAGCGGCGTGGCCAGACCCTGGCGCAGATGGCGCTGGCCTGGGTGCTGCGCGGCGGCCGGGTCACCTCGGCACTGATCGGCGCCAGCCGGCCGGAACAGGTCGAGGATTGCGTCGGCGCGCTGAAGAACTTCAGCTTCTCAGCGGCCGAACTGGCCGAGATCGACCAGTATGCCCGCGAGGCGGACATCAACCTCTGGGCCCGATCGTCCGAGCGCGAGGGCCCGGCGCGGCAGAAGAAGTAGTCGTCGGTTTCGTCCTGACCTCAGATGCTACGGCCAAACGGCGGCCAGAATTCTCCCACCCCTTGCCCCTCCCCACAAGGGGGAGGGGATCAATCCGCGCCCTGACGCGGACACATGCCGAAGAGGTTTCGGCCATGTACGGTGCTGGCGTAGCCAAAATCCCCCTCCCCATATGGGGAGGGGGAGCGGTGGGGGTAGGTCGCCAACCAAGCGTGAGGATTGTCCGCAAGGCAGGGCGTGACATTGTCTTTGCTTGCCGGACGCGCTAGCAAAACCTCGAGCCAATCGCCACATCTGGGCGGTGCGATAGCGCGGGAGGCTGGGCCGCTCGCGAGGAAAGGTTAGGCGCAGGAATGGCGGCGCGCGTTACGCTGACGAAGAACCAGCAGAAGGTCCTGGAAAAGCTCGAGGCCGCGAGTGGCCCGCTCAGCGCCTACATGCTGCTCGACCAGCTGCGCGACGACGGCTTCCGCGCGCCGCTGCAAGTCTATCGCGCCCTCGAAGTGCTGGTGAAGGACGGCTTCGTCCACCGCCTCGAAAGCCTCAACGCCTTCGTCGCCTGCTCCGAGCCGCACGACCACGCCCACCACGACCGCAGCATGACGGCGTTCGCCATCTGCGACACCTGCGGCCAGGTCACCGAGATCTCCGACGAACTGATCGGCAAGCGCCTCGACGACTGGGTCGGCTCGACCGGCTTCGTCGCCAAGAAGGCGGTGATCGAGTTCCGCGGCATCTGCGCCAAATGCGCGGCACTCGCCGCCTGATGGGTCTTGTTTTCGTTGGCTTGAATAAGTGTTCAAACTCGCCCATCAAATAAACGCTGCGTTTAATTGATGCGTCGATATGGGGCGTCGACTACAGGAAGCTATCACGAATTCAGGGCAGTTGCCCGCCCTGCCGCAGCGATGTCAGCGCGAAGGCGTCGACGCATCCGACGACGTCGCGAACTCCACCTCAATGCGCCTCGTCCCAGCTGTCGGCGCCATGGGCGTCGACATGCAGCGGCACCGACATCGACACCGCCGGCATTGCGGCATTTTCCATGACGTGGCGGACGACCGGGATCGTCGCCTCGACCTCGCTCTCGACCGTCTCGAAGATCAGCTCGTCGTGCACCTGCAAGAGCATGCGCGCCGAAAGCTTCGCCTCGGCGAGCGCGCCTTCCATGCGGATCATGGCGCGGCGGATGATGTCGGCGGCCGTGCCCTGCAGGCGGGCGTTGATCGAGGCGCGTTCGTTGAAGGCGCGCACCGACGGGTTGGGCGAACGGATTTCGGGATAGTGGATGCGGCGGCCGAAGATGGTCTCGACAAATCCCTTGTCGCGGCATGACGCCTTGGTCTCGTCCATATAGGCGCGGATGCCGGGGAAGCGCTCGAAGTACTTCTTGATGTAGTCGGAGGCTTCCTCGCGCGGGATCGACAGCTGGTTGGCGAGGCCGAAGGCCGAGATGCCGTAGATGATGCCGAAATTGATCGCCTTGGCGCGGCGGCGCACCTCGGACGGCATGCCCTCGACCGGCACCGAGAACATCTCGGAGGCGGTCATCGCATGGATGTCGACGCCGTCGGCGAAGGCCTGCTTGAGCTGGGCGATGTCGGCGACATGGGCGAGCACGCGCAGCTCGATCTGGCTGTAGTCGGCCGAGATCAGCTTGTTGCCCTTGTCGGCGATGAAGGCGGTGCGGATCTTGCGGCCTTCGGCGGTGCGGATCGGGATGTTCTGCAGGTTCGGGTCCGACGACGACAGGCGGCCGGTGGTGGTGGCGGCGAGCGCATAGGAGGTGTGGACGCGCCTGGTCTCGGGGTTGATGTAGCCGGGCAGCGCGTCGGTATAGGTCGACTTGAGCTTGGTCAGCTGGCGCCAGTCGACGATCTTGCGCGGCAGCTCATGGCCCTCGGCGGCGAGGTCTTCGAGCACCTGCGCCGAGGTCGACCACTGGCCGGTCTTGGTCTTGGTGCCGCCGGGCAGGCCCATGCGGCCGAACAGGATGTCGCCGAGCTGCTTGGGCGAGCCGATGTTGAAGCGCTCGCCGGCGAGCGTGTTGATCTCGTCTTCGAGGCGGGCGGCCCCCTGTGCGAGTTCGCCCGACAGCCGCGACAGGATCTGCCGGTCGACCGATATGCCGCGCTGCTCCATGCGCGACAGCACCGGCACCAGCGGCCGCTCCAGCCGCTCGTAGACCGAGACGAGGCCCTTGGCGGCGAGGCGCGGCTTGAGCACGTGCCAGAGGCGCAGCGTCACGTCGGCATCCTCGCTCGCATAGGCGGTGGCCCTGTCGATGTCGACCTGGTCGAAGCCGACGAAGTTCTTGCCCGATCCCGCGATGTCCTTGAACGGGATCGGCGTGTGGCCGAGCCACTTCTCCGACAGGGAATCCATGCCGTGGCCGCCATTGGTGCCGCCGTCGAGCACGTAGGAAATGAGCATCGTGTCGTCGAAGGACTTCACGTCGACGCCGTAGCGGTTCATCACCACGAGGTCGTATTTGAGGTTCTGCGCCACCTTGAGCACCGAGGCGTCCTCGAGCAGCGGCTTGAGGACGGCGATCGCCTCGCGCACCGGGATCTGGTTGTCGACCAGCCCGCCGCCGAGCAGGTCTCCGCGCCCGCTCTTGTGGCCGAGCGGCACATAGGCGGCGCGGCCGGGCGCGGTCGCCAGCGAGAAGCCGACGAGCTCGGCCTGCATCGGGTCGAGCGAGGTGGTCTCGGTGTCGAAGGCGACGACACCGGCCTCGGTCGCCGCGGCGATCCAGGCCTTCAGCGTGGCGACGTCGCGGATCGTGACATAGGTGCCGTGGTCGAACTTCTGCGCCGGCGCGGCCTCGGCGAGCCTCGCGGCGAGGGCCACGGGGGTGTCTTGCCCCTCACCCTTACCCTCTCCCCGTAAGGACGGGGAGAGGGGGGCGCCAGCGTCGCGATTGTCTTCCTTCTCCCCGTCAGAACGGGGAGAAGGTCCGGCAGGGGATGAGGGGCTGCTTGCCGTCGCCCCCGAACCGACATCCGGGCCATGCGCGTCCGCGCCGCGCTCGACCGACACGGAAGCCGTTTCGACCTCGCCGGCATCCGTGCCGGTGGCCTCGGCGACGCGACGGGTCAGCGTGGTGAACTCCATCGCCTTGAGGAAGGAGATCAGCCGCGGGCCGTTCGGCGGCTGCAGCGAGAACGTGTCCAGGCCGTCGGCCACGGCCACGTCGTTCTTGAGTCGCACCAGCTCGCGTGAGATGCGCGCCTTGTCGGCATTGTCGATGATCGACTGCCGGCGCTTGTCCTGCTTGATCTCGGAAGCGCGGGCGAGCAGCGTGTCGAGGTCGCCGAACTGCTCGAGCAACTGTGCGGCCGTCTTCGGGCCGATGCCGGGCACGCCCGGCACGTTGTCGATCGAATCTCCCGTCAGCGACTGCAGGTCGATCATCTTTTCCGGCGGCACGCCCCATTTCTCGATGACTTCGGGGATGTTGATCTGCCGGTCCTTCATCGGGTCGTACATCGACACGGTCGGGCCGACCAGCTGCATCAGGTCCTTGTCGGAGGAGATGATGGTGGTGTCGCCGCCGGCCTCGCGGGCGAGACCGGCATAGGTGGCGATCAGGTCGTCGGCCTCGAAGCCCTCCATCTCGATGCAGGGCAGGTCGAAGGCCCGCGTCGCATGGCGGATCAGCCCGAACTGCGGGATCAGGTCCTCCGGCGGCGCCGAGCGGTTGGCCTTGTATTCGGGATAGAGCTCGTTGCGGAAGGTCTTCGAGGAATAGTCGAAGATGACGGCGAAGTGGGTGGGCGTGACGCCGACGTCGGTGTTGCGCGCGTCCTGCATCAGCTTCCACACCATGTTGCAGAAGCCGAGCACCGCATTGGTGGGCAGCCCGTCGGACTTGCGGGTGAGCGGCGGCAGCGCGTGATAGGCGCGGAAGATGTAGCCGGAGCCGTCGACAAGGAAGAGGTGATCGCCTTTTTTCATGGCGCTACGGGTAGCTTGGCGCAGCCGCCCTGTCCATGGCGAAGGCGGCCCTGCCGCCGACTGCTGACAAGTCGTTGGCCGGTGCTGGGCGGCAGGCACCTAGAGCGGCGCAAATCGCTTGGAAATGGTCTCCGCGCCTTCCCGATAGTCGGTGAAGCCGATGCCCTGGTAGAATGCCTGGCCGACGGTGTTTTCCCTGCGGATTGTCGCGTCGATGAAGCTGACGCCGGCCGTTTTCGCGGCTTCCACCGTGTTGGCGAACAAGGCCCGTCCGGCGCCCTTCTTGTGCACATGTGGATCCACGTAGGTCGCGACAATCCCCCAGCCGGCAGGCAGCCGGTCGCCCGGCCAGTCGGGGTCGGACCATTCGAGTGATTGGAACCCCAATAGCTGCGACCTCTCCAGTGCCACGAAGCAGCTGATTCCGAGTTTCGGTGAGATGAAATAGTCGATGATGCGCTTTTCGTCGAAATGCTCGCGATGCGCCGTCGTCCCTCCGATCTCGATGATCTTGTTCAGGATTCGCGACATCGCGCTTGCGTCTTGCGGCAGGGCGGCTCGGACATGCAGGGGCATGGATTGGTCATTCCACTGTTGGCTTGCCGGATTTGCTGCAAGGTAGGCGGCCCACAGCCGTTCTGCAAAGGGCTGGATTTTTACAACTGACATTGGTCGTCGGCCTGCGGAGGACAGACGTCAGGATCGCCGCACTGTCGGAATGGCTGGCAACCTGCCGCTTGTGATCGTCGCCGGCGAGCCGGTCCGAACCGCGCGCCGACCGCATCGTTTCCATCGAGTTCGCCGGGCCGGTTACTGCCTTTGTGCGGCTCAATTGCGCCATTGGGCCGAAGCTATTCACCGATTTGCTGAGCCTGGTGAAGGTCGATGGCCGCTGGCAGATCGTCTCCAAGGTCTTTCACTTCGACCTGCAGTCGAACTGAGAGCATGGGAAGGGAAGAGCCAGCATGCCGTATGTCAACATCAAGGTCACCCGCGAGAGCGTTACGCGAGAGCAGAAATCGGCCCTGATCAAGGGCGCGACAGGACTTCTCGTGGACATTCTCGGCAAGGACCCGGCAACCACCTTCGTGGTTATTGATGAGGTGGATTTGGAGGACTGGGGCGTCGGCGGAATGCCGGTGCAGCAATACAGGGACACGCTCCGAAAGGGGTAGGGCCGGCGGGGCAGGCCTCACGGATATGTTACAAAAGTGTAATGTTCGTGCCCTTGAAACGCCATGTTCGGAGGAACAAATATGGGGCATCGGCAGTTTTTGCCGAAGTCCGGTCTCAGGCCCGTCCCCCGCCTATCCGGACCCTGCGGCAGCCTCATCCCCCTCTCCGGGCTGCCGCACCGTTTTGAAAGCGCCGCCGTGGTCCCCCTCCACCACGGCGGCTTTTTCATGCGCGCCGCCCGGATGACGCCGCGTCGTCTCCTGGCCCAATCCTGCCGGCTTTGCGTTTCGGGTGCCTGCCGGTAGTTTGCGCCCAGAAGAATCGAAAGGCACCCCGAATGTCTGCACTCGCTCCCGTCCTCGACCGCCTCGACAAGAACCTCGACCAGAGCCTCGAACGCCTGTTCGGCCTGCTCCGGATCAAGTCGATCTCCACAGATCCGGCCTTTGCCGGCGAATGCCGCAAGGCGGCCGAATGGCTGGTCGCCGATCTCAAGACGATCGGGTTCGACGCCAGCGTGCGCGACACGCCCGGCCACCCGATGGTCGTCGCCCATCACGACGGCCCTGCCGGCTCGCCGCATGTGCTGTTCTACGGCCATTACGACGTCCAGCCGGTCGATCCGCTCAACCTCTGGGAGGACGATCCCTTCGATCCGAAGCTCAAGCAGCTCGAGCCGGGCCGCAAGGTCATCACCGGCCGCGGCTCGTCCGACGACAAGGGCCAGCTGATGCTGTTCGTCGAGGCGTGCAGGGCCTGGAAGGAAGTCCACGGCACGCTGCCTTGCGAGATCACGCTGTTGTTCGAGGGCGAGGAGGAGTCCGGCTCGCCGTCGCTCAAGCCCTTCCTCGAAGCCAATGCCGAGGAGCTCAAGGCCGATTTCGCCATGGTCTGCGACACCGGCATGTGGGACCGCGAGACGCCGGCGATCTGCGTCGGCCTGCGCGGCCTCGTCGGCGAGGAAGTGGTGGTCAAAGCGGCCAATCGCGACCTGCATTCGGGCGAATATGGCGGCGCTGCGGCCAACCCGGTGCGCATCCTCGCCAAGGTGCTGGCGGCGATCCATGACGACAGCGGCCGCGTCACCATCCCGGGCTTCTACGACGGCGTCGAGGAAACGCCGTCGCAGATCCTGAAGTCGTGGCAAGCGCTCGGCGAAACCGCCGAGAACTTCCTCGGCGAGGTCGGCCTGTCGATCCCCTCGGGCGAGAAGGACCGTTCGATACTGGAGTTGGTCTGGGCGCGCCCGACCGCGGAGTTCAACGGCATCACCGGCGGCTACACCGGCAAGGGCTTCAAGACGGTGATCGCGGCGCAGGCTTCCGCCAAGGTGTCGTTCCGGCTGGTGCACAAGCAGAACCCCGAGAAGGTCCGCGCCGCGTTCCGCGCATTCGTCGAGGCGCGCATCCCGGCCGATTGCAGCGTCGAGTTCCATGAGCATGGCTCGGGCCCCGCGATCCAGCTCTCCTACGACTCGCCGTTCCTCGCCAAGGCCAAGGACGCCCTGTCGGACGAATGGTCGAAACAGGCGCTGATGATCGCCATGGGCGGGTCGATCCCGATCGTGGGCGACTTCCAGAATTTCCTCGGCATGGAGTCGCTGCTGGTGGGCTTTGCGCTTGCCGACGACCGCATCCACTCGCCCAATGAGAAGTACGACCTGACCTCGTTCCACAAGGGGCAGCGGTCCTGGGCGCGCATTCTCGAGGCGCTGACCCGCAAGTAGGCGCGGGAAACCGAGGTTTCTATTGATTTTTCTTCCGATCGCGGCGACTGAGATGCCAAGCCGCGATCGGAGACCAGAATGACCATCCGCTTCCACAAGAACGACCTGCCCGACCTCAGCAACTACGATGTCGATGCGGTCGCCATCGACACCGAAACCCTGGGGCTCAACCCGCATCGCGACCGGCTCTGCGTCGTGCAGATCTCGCCGGGCGACGGCACCGCCGACGTGATCCAGATCGCGCCTGGGCAGAAGAAGGCGCCGAACCTCACCGCTCTGCTCAGGAACCGCAAGGTGACGAAGCTGTTCCACTACGGCCGCTTCGACATCGCCGTGCTCTACAATGCCTTCGGCGTGATGGCCGAGCCGGTGTTCTGCACCAAGATCGCCTCCCGGCTGACCCGCACCTACACCGACCGCCACGGCCTCAAGGACATCTGCAGCGAACTGCTCGGCGTCAGCCTGTCCAAGCAGCAGCAGTCGTCCGACTGGGCGGCGGAGACGCTGTCGCCCGAGCAACTGGAATATGCCGCCTCCGACGTGCTCTACCTGCACCGCCTGCGCGACGTGCTGGCCGGCCGGCTGGAACGCGACGGGCGCATGAAGGAGGCCGACGCCTGCTTCCGCTTCCTGCCGACGCGCGCCCGGCTCGATCTGATGGGCTGGGGCGAAGAGGACATTTTTGCCCATAGCTGACCTCGCGGCAGGCCGTTGGCAGGGAACGATCGGGCAGGTTTGGTCGTTTGGGGTGCGTTACCTGATGAAAGGATGCACCCGAATGGCCACTACTCGCGAAGAAATCCAGTCCGACCTCGAGGCGCAGGTTTCCCAGCTGACCAGGCAGGTCGCGTCGCTGACCAAGGCGATGTCCAGGCGCAGCGCAAGCGCATTGGCGGAGGGCCGGGAGAGTGCCTCCGAGTTCTATGACGGCTTTTACGACCGCTTCGGCGACGCCCTGCCGGCGATGCGCAGGCAGGCCCGCGCGGCACAGAAGACCGCCCGGGACAACCCGATGACGACGGCACTCGTCGGCGTCGCGGTAATCGGCCTGCTCGCGGCACTTGTGGCCCGCCGATGACTTTCGCCGCCGAATGGCTTTACCGGGCCGCGCGGTCGGCTATCGTTGGCCGCCGAGTTCGAGGGGAACGCCCATGAGTGACAAGAAGCCGATCGCCACCGCACCGAAGGACGGCAGCAAGATCACCGTTTTCTGGACCGACCGCGACGGCCAGGAAAACGAGTCGATCGCGCACTACCGGTCGCTCGCCCGGCTCAAGGCCGGGGGCGGGCAGTGGGACGAAAGCGACGAGGGCTGGTGGGCCTATGTCGACAGCGACACCCAGAAGCGCATCGTGCCGCATTCCTGGCTGCAGCCGGGCGACGACGAAGAGGAATAGGCGTATTGTCGGGGGGCTTCAGCCAGGGAGGAAGCCATGGCCGAGAAACCCGACAAGGATACCCATGAATTCATGGTGACGGCAGTCGAGCCGGCCCGCGACGACAAGCTCGACGGCGTGGCGCTGACGCTGGTCGATGCGCGCGGCGGGCGCGTGCGGCTGCACATGCATGCCGATATCGCCGAGGTGATGCGCGAGCGCATATCGGCCGAACTCAACAAGACCATGGGGCCGTGACGCGGGCCAGAGCCGACCGCCTGCGGCCGGGGACGGCCTGTCTTGGCCGTGGCAACGGCCGCCATGGCACCAACTTCATCGTCGATTTTTCCATGCGTCCCGAGCGCCGATCCGCGGAGCCGCGGGCGGCGCAGAATTTTTTCCGGCTTTTTTGAACCTTTCTCCGACCGGGCGCGACGAAGCCGTGTGGACGGGCAATTCGCCCTTATGGAGAGAGAGATGAGTGCATTCAGCAAGATAGCCCTGGCGGTCGTCACGGCGTCGGTCGTCGCCGCCTGCCAGTCGACCGAGATCAGGCGCTGCGAGTGGAAGCCGAAGGACCCGCGCTACCTGCAGAGCAGCAACTGCTGCGACCGCAGCGATCCGTCGAAGCCCTGCTACAAGAGCAGCGACAAGCCGGACAAGCCCGACAAGCCGGATCGGCCCGACCCGATCCCGCAGTGACCTGCGGACCCGAAGGCCGCCGTCCCGCCGGACGGCGGCCTTTTTCGTGCCGACAATCGCCGTGCCCAGTCAGCTCGGGGTTTTCCGATGAGGGCTAACATCAGGAACGCGGAGCCTCCGGGCAGCGCAGCGAGGTGCGGAGAATGCGCAGCCGCGTCTCGGGCCGGGCAAAGGAGGTGAGCGCGGCGGCAACGGGTTGGCCGTAACCCGTTGATTGTTCGGGGCTTCGGAAGGCGCCTGCTTAACGCCCCCTTAAATCGCCGCATTTAGTCTGCAACCGGAACGCCATTGGCATGGGGGCCGGACACACAGACATGGCGAACCGGAAGGACAGACGCATCGAACCGAGTTTCGATGATCCGCGGGACGACGCGGAGGACGACGTCTTTTCGGTTCGTGACGAGGACCGGGTCGTGCCCAGCCGCCGCAAAGCCCCTGCCAAACGCAGCGCCTCGAAAGCGCGCTCCCCGGGCCGGGGCCGCACCCAGAAGAAGCGCCGCGGCATGTTCGGCATTCTCGGCCGGCTGGTCTACTGGTGCTTCGTGCTGGCCATCTGGGGCGGCATCGCCGCCGCGGGCATAGTCATCTACTACGGCGCCAAGATGCCGAGCGCCACGACCTGGGCGATCCCCGACCGGTCCCCCAACATCAAGATCGTCGGCGTCGACGGCCGCCTGATCGCCAATCGCGGCATGACCGGCGGCGAGGCCGTCGGCCTGTTTGAGATGTCGCCCTATATCCCGCAGGCCGTCATGGCCATCGAGGACCGGCGCTTCTATTCGCATTTCGGGGTCGATCCGATCGGCCTTGCCCGGGCGGTGTCGCAGCGCGTCATCCACGGCCGCTTCACCCAGGGCGGTTCGACCCTGACCCAGCAGCTCGCCAAGAACCTGTTCCTGACGCCGGACCGCACCCTGGAGCGCAAGGTCCAGGAGGTGCTCCTGGCGCTGTGGCTGGAGCAGAAATACACCAAGGACCAGATCCTCGAAATGTATCTGAACCGGGTCTATTTCGGCTCCGGGTCCTATGGCGTAGAGGCGGCTTCGCGCCGCTATTTCGGCAAGTCCGCGCGTGACGTCAGCCTTGCCGAGGCAGCACTTCTCGCCGGCCTGCTCAAGGCGCCGTCGCGGCTTTCGCCGGCCCGCGACCCCAAGGCCGCCGACGCCCGGGCGCAGCTGGTGCTGGCGGCGATGCGCGAGCAGGGCATGATCGAGGAGAAGGAGCTGGCGACCGCCATGAGCGCGCCGGCGAGCCGCGTCGCGTCCTTCTGGACCGGCTCGGAAAACTACGTCGCCGACCGCGTCATGGAGGAGCTACCCGGCCTGATCGGCGAGGTGCGCTCCGACATCATCGTCGACACCACCGTCGACATGACGCTGCAGGAGCTGGCCGAAAAGTCGATCCGCCGCCTGATCGACGAGAACGGCGAGAAGCTGAACGTCAGCCAGGGCGCCCTGGTGTCGATCGACAATTCGGGCGCGGTGCGCGCCATGGTCGGCGGCTACGACTACTCCACCAGCCAGTTCGACCGCGCCTCCGAGGCGCGCCGCCAGCCCGGCTCGGCGTTCAAGCCCTTCGTCTATCTGGCCGCCGTGGAGCAGGGGCGCTCGCCCGACAGCGTCCGCAACGACGCGCCGATCCAGATCGGCAAGTGGACGCCGGAGAACTACAACGGCAAGTATTACGGGCGTGTAACGCTGAGGACCGCGCTGGCGAAGTCGCTGAACTCGGTGGCCGCCCAGCTTGCCATGGAGGTCGGGCCCGCGGCCGTGGTCGAGGCTGCCCAGCGCATGGGCATCGAGTCCGAGCTGCAGCCCAATGTCAGCATCTCGCTGGGCACCTCCGAAGTGACGCCGCTGGAACTGACCGCCGCCTACGTGCCCTTCGCCAATGGCGGCTACCGGCCGGAGGTCCACATCATCAAGCGCATCACCGCGGCCGACGGCAGCGTCCTCTACGAGAACACCGCCGGCGGGGGCCCGCGGGTGATCAGCGCCGAGGTCGTCGGCATGATGAACGCGATGATGACGGGCGCGGTGGAGGAGGGCACGGCCAAGAAGGCCGCCTTCGCCTGGCCGGCTGCCGGCAAGACCGGCACCAGCCAGAATTCGCGCGACGCCTGGTTCGTCGGCTACACCGCGAACCTCACCACCGGTGTCTGGTTCGGCAACGACGACGGCAAGCCGATGAAGCGGGTGACCGGCGGCGCGCTGCCGGCACTTGCCTGGCACGAGTTCATGGTGGCCGCCCACGAAGGCGTGCCGGTGGCACCGCTGCCGGGTTCGTGGACGCCGCAGCAGGCCGCCCCCGAGGTCGCCGCCGACGACCAGCCGGCCCTCGACGAGAACTCCTTCCCGCCCGCGCCCGAACAGCCCGGCGAGCGGCAGCCGGTGCAGCCGGTTGGTGGCGCGCCGCAGGAGCAGCCCGCGACCGCATCGATCCGCCGGCCGGTGCCGCCTGCCGATGTCGGCGGCCAGCCGCAGCGGCGCGAGACTTCCATCCTCAACATCCTGCTCGGCAACTGACGCCGGCTAGCGGCCCAGTCCTCTCAGTATCGCGCGCTCGACCGGCGAATGGTCGCCGTCGTCGCGGCCGAGCGACAGCGGCACCCTTGGCAGCAGCGGCGGCTGCGCCATGAAGCGCGGCCTCGCGCCGCGATGCGGCTGGGCCGCATGCACCAGGAAGGGGTGGCAGAGATAGACCGTGCCGGCCTGGCCTGTCGCAAGCGCGACGGGCCGGTGCTCGCTCTCGGCAAAGCCGGTGGCGGCCAATTCCCGGAGCGACAGCCCGGTTTCTCCCGAGGGTGCCAGACGTTTGGCGATGTCGAGATGCGAGCCGATGCGGATGCGCGTCGGGGCATCGTCCTCGCCGACGTCGGAGAACAGGAACAGCATCAGGAGCGCACGTCCCCGCGAATGCAGGTTGGCGCGCCATGACATGAAGTCGCCGGCGTCTCCGTCCGGGCCGGCGAAGCTGGCGTCGATATGCCAGCCGGCGTCTCCCGGATCGTCGGGGGAGGGGAAACGTACGGGGAAGGAGCCGAGGCTGCCGCGCGGCAGCCAGCGCCCCGCGCCGACAAGGCGGTCGAACGCCTCGTGCAGCACCGGCGTGTTGGCGGCGAGCCGGAAAGGTTCCTGCGCATAGTCCCAGAGCCGGATCACCGGCCTGGTCCAGGTGGCGGGGTCCTCCGGGTCGCAGCCGGTGTCGCGCCAGAGGATGGCCCTGGCTTCGTCGGCCAACCGGTGCGGGAAGGCATTGTCGATGCGGACGAAGCCGTCGGCGATGAACTGTTCGATCTGCGCGTCGTCGAGCGCGCTGGCAAGACTGCTGTCGGGCATGTGAACTCTCTTGTCTCGGCCGGCCAAAGGCGGCGCGCAGGCGGCGCGGCAAGGCCGGCATCCAATCCTGGACACGGGAAGTGTCCGGCTTCCGGACCCCGGGGGCTAGCGGAAACGGATCGTCGAGACGTCGAGCGTGAACATCATCATGGCGGCGCCATTCTGCCTGAAGGCACCGCCAATGCAAGCGCCCGCAGGCGCGCCTGCGAGGCGGCGGGGTCAGGCCGCCGAAGGCGTATCCGGCTTCGGATCCTCTTCAGGGCCCGCGGTCCTCGTCGTGCCGCCCATCACCTCATCGACGATGCCGCGGGCGATCTCGCGCTCGCCCATGATCACCTTGTCGGCGCCGAGCCCGGCGAGATGGTCGACCTCGGCGTCCGAATGGGCGCGGGCGATGATCGTCATCTCCGGATTGGCCGCCTTGGCCTTGAGGATGATCTGCCCGGCCTCGAAGGCGTTGGGGATGGCGAGGATCAACTGTCGGGCGCCGGCCGCGTTGGCGGCGCCGAACACCTCGCCCTTGACTGCGTTGCCCGCCACCGTCTCCACGCCTTCGGCCATCAGCCTGGCGATGGTCTTGTCGGAATCCTCGATCACCAGGAAGGGCCGGCCCGCCTCCTTCAGCGACTGGCCGACCAGCGAGCCGACGCGGCCGTAGCCGATCAGGATGGTGTGGCCGCTGAGCCGGGTCGGCGGCGGCGCGTCCTCGTCGTCGGGCTTGGCCGGCGCGGCCGCTACGGTGGCGACCTCGCCGGGTTCGGTCGCCGGCCCGATCGGCACCGCCTCGGCGGCCTCCGGCTGCTTGCCCGAGCGCTTCTCGAGCCAGGGCTTCAGCCGCGCGGCACCGGCGAAGGCCAGCGGGTTGAGCACGATCGACAGGATGGCGCCGGCGAGGATCAGGTCGCGGCCCTGTTCGGGCAGCAGGTCGAGGCTGACGCCGAGCCCGGCGAGCATGAAGGAGAACTCGCCGATCTGGGCGAGGCTGGCCGAGATGATCAGCGCGGTCGCCACCGGATAGCCGAAGGCGACGACGATCAGGAAGGCCGCCACCGACTTGCCGATCAGGATGATGAACAGCGTCGCCAGGATCGGCCAGGTGTTGCTGAGCAGGCTGGCGGGGTCGAACAGCATGCCGACCGAGACGAAGAACAGCACCGAGAAGGCATCGCGCAGCGGCAGCGTCTCCTCCGCAGCCTGGTGGCTGAGTTCGGATTCGCTCATCACCATGCCGGCGAAGAAGGCGCCGAGCGCCAGCGACACGCCGAACAGCTGGGCCGCGCCGAAGGCGACGCCGAGCGCGATGGCGAGCACCGCCAGCCGGAACAGCTCGCGCGAACCGGTATGGGCGACGTAGTGCAGCACCCAGGGGATGACCCGCCGGCCGACCACCAGCATGACGACGACGAAGGCGGCGACCTTGCCGAGCGTGATGCCGAGCACGCCCCAGACGCCCAGGTCGAAACGCAAGGACAGGATGTCGGGCGCCTGTGCCGCCTGCTGCTCGCCGCCGAGCACGCCGGCGAGCGCCGGCAACAGCACCAGCGCCAGCACCATGGCGAGATCCTCGACGATCAGCCAGCCGACGGCGATGCGGCCGCGTTCGGTCTCGATCATGCGCCGCTCCTGCAGCGCGCGCAGGAGCACGACGGTGGAGGCGACCGACAGCGCCAGGCCGAAGACGAGGCCGGCACCCATCGACCAGCCGAGCATCCAGGCGAGGCCGGCGCCGAGCGCGGTCGCGAAGCCGATCTGGACGACGGCCCCCGGCACGGCGATGGCGCGCACCGACAGAAGGTCTTTCAGCGAGAAGTGCAGGCCGACGCCGAACATCAGCAGGATGACGCCGATCTCGGCCAGTTCCAGCGCCAGCTTCTGGTCGGCGACGAAGCCGGGCGTGTTCGGCCCGACCAGCATGCCGGCGATCAGATAGCCGACCAGCGGCGGTATGCGGAAGCGGTTGGCGATGGCGCCGAGGATGAATGCCAGCCCCAGACCGGCGACGATGGTTGCGATGAGGGGCATTTCATGCGGCATTGTCCGGGCGGCACCTTTCGTGAATTGCGATGTCGTGGGGTGCGGCGGTGAAATCCGCTGCAAATCCAATATGGTGGACGCAAGCAGCCATGCGCAACCCTTGCCGGGCAAGAAACTTGGCCAAAGGCAAAAAAAGCGCCGGCGATATGCTGCCGGCGCTGCCTCCTCGTTGCTTGGATCTATTGCCGCCGATCAGGCCGACAGCAGCATGGATTCGATATCGGGAACGCTGTGATTGGTGAGCGTCTTGGGAAGTTCGGCGCAGACACGCTCGTCGACTTCCTTATGCAGCTTCTTGCGCAATTCTCCGAGCACCAGCGGCGGCGCGATCAGGATGATCTGCCGGAACGCGTCGGCGTGGGCGAATTTGTAGAGCCGCTCGGCGATCTCGTCGGCGAAACGATGCTTGGCGATCCTGTGCCAGTCGGTGTCGTCGACGGCGCTGTTGTGCGCCGAGAAGCCACCATCGCTGTAGCGCCCGGGCCGATCGCTGCCCTGTTCGCGGGTGGGCGGGTTTTCCTGTTCCATCTCACGCACGACCTCAAGGCTCGGATACTTGGCATCCCCTTGATTCTTCAGGAACAACGCCTTTTCGCCATCCGCCACCAGCACCCAGATTCCGTGCTTGAGGACAATGTTGGCCATGATGCGCTCCTTTCTGACGCCCGTCGGGCTTCGTTCGCGTGCAATGCACCTCGGGAACGCGGTTCGGCAGCGGTTGTTCCACGCCGTCTTCGGCGCAAGCTGCGCATTTCAGGTAATTCTACCAAATTAGTAGATATTGGAAAAAGGACCTCCGCGCAGGGAGCGCGCGCCGATGGATTGACGATCCGGCCCGTGTCTGCGCCGATCGCGCCGGGAAGCGGCATCCGCGGAGAAAAACCGCCGAATCCTAGGTCTTTCGGCAGGTGCCGAACCGGTCGGCCCGGTGAGGTCCGGGCAAACACGAAAAAGCGGCCGGCGCCCGAGCTGCGGAATAATTTTCTCCTGCTTCATGTGGCGAGGCAAAAGCGATTGCCTCCCATCTTCGGGCGCGCGAGTGGGTTTCTTCTACGCTTCGGTGCCGGCGGCTAGAAATGGCAGGTCTTCTGGAACCCTTGCGCCATGCCGACTGCCGACGCCAAGCTCAACGCCTTCCCGATCTTTCTCAAGGTCGAGGGCAGGGCCGTGGCCATCGTCGGCGGCGGCGACGAGGCACTGGCCAAGGCGCGCCTGCTCGCCCAGTCGAGCGCCGAGATCCGCATCATCGCCGATAACGTCGAGCCGCAGCTGCGCGACTGGATCGCCGCCAACGGCGCGGTGCGCATCCACTCGGCCTATGATGCCTCGCTGGTCGAGGGCGCGGTGATGGTCTTCGCAGCGACGGGCGACGAGGCGCTCGACCGCCGCGTCTCCGACGACGCCCGCCGCCTCGGCATCGCCGTCAACGCCGTCGACCGGCCCGAACTCTGCGACTTCTTCACCCCGGCGCTGGTCAACCGCGCACCGGTCGCCGTTGCCGTCGGCACGGAAGGAGCAGGCCCCGTGCTCGCCCAGATGATCCGCGCCCGCATCGACCGCATGCTGTCGCCGCAGCTCGGCGCGCTGGCCGTGCTGGCCGCCGGCTTCCGCGACGCCGTCGAGCGGCTGCTGCCCAGGGGCAATGTCCGCCGCGCCTTCTGGCGCGAATTCTTCGAAGGCGCTCCGGCCCGCGCGCTCGACAACGGCCAGCCGGCCGAGGCCAGGCAGGCCGCTGCCGCCCTTCTGATGCAGGATGGCGCATCGCAGGGGCATGTGGCGCTGGTCGGCGCCGGCCCCGGCGCCGAAGACCTGCTGACGCTCAGGGCCCATCGCCTGATGATGCAGGCCGACGTCATCGTCCACGACGCACTGGTGCCCGAGGCCATCATCGCCATGGGCCGCCGCGATGCCGAGCGCCTGCCGGTCGGCAAGCGCAAGGGCTGCCATTCCAAGACGCAAGCCGAGATCAACCACCTGCTGGTGGAGCTGGCGCAAGCCGGCAAGCGCGTGGTGCGGCTCAAGTCGGGCGACCCGCTGGTGTTCGGCCGCGCCGGCGAGGAGATGCAGGCGATGCGCGACGCCGGCGTGTCCTACGAGATCGTTTCCGGCGTCACCTCGGCCTTCGCCGCCGCCGCCGATTTCGAGCTGCCGCTGACGCTGCGCGGGGTGACCTCGTCGATGGTCTTCACCACCGGCCACGACCTCAAGGGCGGCTCGCTGCCCGACTGGGCCAGGCTCGCCATCTCGGGCGCGACGGTGGCCGTGTACATGGGCCGCTCGGTTGCCGCCGACGTCGCCGGCCGCCTGATCGAGGCCGGGCTCTCGCCGGACACGGCGGTCGCCGTCGTCGAGAACGCCAGCCTCGATACGCGCCGCCGCTTCCACGGCACGCTCGCCGACCTGCCGTCGCTCGAAGGCCGCAGCGACCTCGACGGTCCGGTCATGACCATCATCGGCGACGCGGTTGCCGGCGCCAATTTCGAACGTTCCGAGCCGCTTTCGGCACACAGGTACGAGACGGCGGCCATCGCCGCCATGGAAGGACAAGGGGCATGAAGATCCTGACTGCCAACCGGCTCACCGACGGCGAGGCCGTGTGGTTCGCAGCCGACGGAACCTGGGGCGAGACCATCGCCGGCGCCGAAATCGTCTCCGACAAGGATGGCGAGGCCAGGCTCGAGGCGACCGGCAAGGCCGCCTATGACAACAACGAGGTGGTCGACGTGAACCTGATCGACGTAACCGTCGTCGCCGGCGCCATCCAGCCGCTGCGCCTGCGCGAGGTGATCCGCGCCGCCGGCCCCACCAACCGCCTCGACCTCGGCAAGCAGGCCCGGCCTGCCGCCGACGCCGCCTGAAGATTGACCGGAAGAAAGCCATGTACCGCTACGACGAGTTCGACCATGACTTCGTGAAGGCCCGCGTCGCCGAGTTCAGCGACCAGGTCGAGCGCCGCCTTGCCGGCGAGATCACCGAAGACCAGTTCCGGCCGCTGCGCCTGATGAACGGCGTCTATCTGCAGCTGCATGCCTACATGCTGCGCATCGCCGTGCCCTACGGCACGCTGAACGCCAGGCAGCTGCGCATGCTCGGCCACATCGCCCGCAAGTACGACAAGGGCTACGGCCACTTCACCACGCGCCAGAACATCCAGTTCAACTGGCCGGCGCTGTCGGACATCCCGGCGATCCTCGCCGACCTCGCCTCGGTCGAGATGCACGCCATCCAGACCTCGGGCAACTGCATCCGCAACGTGACCGCCGATCATTTCGCCGGTGCCGCCGCCGACGAGGTCGCCGACCCGCGCCCCTATGCCGAGATCCTGCGCCAGTGGTCGTCGGTGCATCCCGAGTTCTCCTACCTGCCGCGCAAGTTCAAGATCGCGGTGACGGGTGCCGAGCGCGACCGCGCCGCCATCCAGACCCACGACATCGGCCTGCACCTGAAGAAGAACGACAAGGGCGAACTGGGCTTCGCCGTCTATATCGGCGGCGGCCAGGGCCGCACGCCGATGGTCGGCAAGAAGATCCGCGACTTCCTGCCGGAGGAGCACCTGCTCTCCTACACCACCGCGATCCTGCGCGTGTACAACCTCTACGGCCGCCGCGACAACAAGTACAAGGCGCGCATCAAGATCCTGGTCCACGAGACCGGCGTCGACGAGATCGCCCGCCAGGTCGAGGCCGAATGGCAGGCGCTGAAGGAGGGCGAGCTCAAGCTGCCCGACGCGGACGTGGCGGCCATCCAGTCCTATTTCGCGCCGCCGACGCTGGCCGCGCGCCCCGAGGGCGACGAGGCGGTGAAGCTGGCCAGGCTCGACTCGAAGAGCTTCGGCGAGTGGCTCGACCAGAACGTCTTCACCCATCGCAACCCCGATTATGCGGCGGTGACGATCTCGCTCAAGGGCATCGGCGAAGCCCCCGGCGACGCCAGCGACAGCCAGATGGAGGCGGTGGCCGACCTCGCCGAGAAATACGGCTTCGACGAGATCCGCGTCAGCCACGAGCAGAACCTGATCCTGCCGCATGTCGCGCGCGCCGACCTCAGGGCGGTCTACGACACGCTGGTGGAGCACGAACTCGCCACCGCCAACTCGAACCTCATCAGCGACATCATCGCCTGCCCCGGCCTCGACTATTGCGCGCTGGCCAATGCCCGCTCGATCTCGGTGGCGCAGGACATCTCGCGCCGTTTCGCCTCGCTCGAGCGGCAGCGCGACATCGGCGAGCTGAAGCTCAAGATCTCGGGCTGCATCAATGCCTGCGGCCACCACCATGTCGGCCACATCGGCATCCTCGGCGTCGAGAAGAAGGGCGCGGAACTCTATCAGGTGACGCTCGGCGGTTCCGCCGACGAGCACACCTCGGTGGGCGAGATCATCGGCCGCGGCTTCGGCCCCGACGAGATCACCGACGCGATCGAGACCATCGTCGACACCTATCTGCAGGTCAGGCGCGATGCGTCGGAGAAGTTCCTCGACGCCTATCGCCGTGTCGGCCCGGCGCCGTTCAAGGAGGCGCTCTATGCTAGCGAAGCCAAGGCAGCCTGACGCCGAAACCTTCGAGCAGGTGCTGGCCGAGGCTGCGGCGCTCGACGCGCTCTACGGCAATCTCGCGCCGCAGGAGATCATCGCGCGCGCGGCAAGCGAGCGCTTTGCCGGCGAGATCGCCGCCGTGTCCTCCTTCGGGGCGGATTCGGCCGTGCTGCTGCACATGATCGCCGCGGTCGACCGCAAGCTGCCGATCGTCTTTCTCGACACCGGCAAGCATTTCGGCGAGACGCTCGACTATCGCGACGCCCTTGCCGCCGACTTCGGCCTGACCGACATCCGGGTCGTTGTGCCGGACGCGGCCGCGCTGGCGCGGATCGATCCGACCGGCAATCTGCACCAGACCAGCACCGACGCCTGCTGCGACGTGCGCAAGGTCGAGCCGATGGCCCGCGGCGTGGAGCCGTTCAAGGCCTGGTTCACCGGCCGCAAGCGTTTCCAGGCGGCGACGCGCAACGCGCTTCCAGTGTTCGAGCAGGTCGGGCCGCGCTTCCGCATCAACCCGCTGGCGCGCTGGACGACGTCGGATCTCGCCGACTACATGCGCAGACATGCCTTGCGCGAGAACCCGCTGGTCGCCTACGGTTACCTGTCGATCGGCTGCTTCCCCTGCACCCAGCCCGTCAAGCCGGGCGAGGACGCCCGCAGCGGGCGCTGGGCCGGGCAGGCGAAGACCGAATGCGGCATCCACCTTTCCGGTCTCGAGCAGTCGCTGACCGACGCATCTCTCTAGGAACGTGCATATGACCGAAGCGACACCGGCGATCCGCCTCTGGACCCCCGAAGGTTTCCGCGAGGACGGGTGGGTCCATGCCGACGATGCGGCCGCACTGGCGAGCAACCGCCGCGTGATCCTGTCGCTGCCGGCTTTCCTGGAGCTCGACGCGACCCAGCGCGAAGGCGCCAAGGAACGCCTGGGCGTGCTGCTGCAGCCGGGCGACCAGCTCGACGCCATCGTCGACCTGCTCGACCAGCTGTCGCTGGTGGCGCTCGCCTTCCCGGCCTTCAACGACGGCCGCTCCTTCTCGAAGGCCGAACTCCTGCGCAGCCGCCACGGCTTCGACGGCGCGGTGCGGGCGACGGGCCAGGTCCTCGTCGACCAGCTGCCGCACATGCTGCGGGTCGGCTTCGACGAGTTCGAGGTGTCGCACCCGGTCCTGCTCAAGCGCCTGGAGGCCGGCAACAGCGGTGGCTTGCCGCTCTACTACCAGCCGTCGGCGAAGGCTGCGGAAAAACCTGCGAAAGGCGCGGGCTATTCGTGGCGCCGCGGCGCCGGAAACTGAAGACAGCCTAGGGCAATTCCAGGAAAAGTGCGAAGCGGTTTTCCGTCCGGAATTGCGCAAAAACAAAGAGATAGAGCGTTTCCGCCGTTCGAAGAAAAGCGGAAAAAGCTCTAGGCTTTCGGCTGCCTGCGTTCGACTTCCTGCAGCTTGTCGAGAAGCCGCTGCAAGCCCGGCGGCAGATCCCCTTCGGCCCTGAAGACCGGCAGCGATTCGAGCACGCGCAGATTGCCCTCGAAGGCGAAGCTTCGCCTGATGTTGACAGCCAATCTGTCGGCTCTGGTCTTTGTATTTGGCTTTGCCTTCATGACGGGGCCTTCTTGTTGCCCGTAGAACTCTGCCAGATGCAAAATGGTTCCCGTTTGGGGAGACCGTGGGCAAATGGTCGGCTGACTTGGTAAAAGTTGAATTAACGTTGAATTGCAGGCCCGGATGCCGCAGCGGGGCCGTGCGCGTACGGCGCGGCATACGGCTCGGTATGCCCTTGCCCCTTGATTTTTGGCATTTGAAGCTCGATATCGGGCGCAACTTCCAACCTGATCCGAACAACGGGAAATGGCGATGAGCGACCAGGCAAAAGACGAACGCGCGCCCGACGAGACGGCGCCTGCCGAGGCCCAGGCCGACAAGATCGAAGGTGGCGTCGAGGGCGACTACGAGGCCCTCGTGCGCCTGCTGAAGGAAAACGAGGAGCTGAAGGACCGCGCGCTGCGCGTTGCGGCCGACATGGAGAACCTGCGCCGCCGCACCGCGCGCGACGTGCAGGACGCACGCAGCTATTCGGTGGCCAATTTCGCCCGCGACATGCTCACCGTGTCGGACAATCTGCGCCGCGCCATCGAGGCGGTGAGCGACGAGGCCAAGGCCGCCGGCGGTGCCGGGCTCGCGAGCCTCATCGAGGGCGTCGAGGTGACCGAACGCGCCATGCTCACCGCGCTCGAGCGCCATGGCGTGCGCAAGCTCGACCCGCAGGGCGAGAGGTTCGATCCCAACTTCCACCAGGCGATGTTCGAGGTGCCGAACCCCGACGTGCCGGCCAACACGGTCGTGCATGTCGCCCAGTCGGGCTACACCATCGGCGATCGCGTGCTGCGGCCGGCCATGGTGGGCATCGCCAAGGGCGGCCCCAAGCATGGCGCCGAGACGCCAGCCGAGCCCGGCCCGGTGAACGAGCAGGCCGAGAAGGACGCCTGATCGGCGAATTGCGAATAGGGAGTAGCGAATAGGGAATAGGCGGCTATTCTGCGGATCCGGGGGACGCCATGGCCATTTTCTATTCGCTACTCACCAATCCCTATTCGCCCGCTGCATGAATCCGCTGCTCTATCTCGACTATGCCGGCGTGGCGGTGTTTGCCGCCACCGGCGCGCTTGCCGCCTCGCGCAAGCAGCTCGACGTCATCGGCTTCCTGTTCCTGGCGAGTTTCACCGGAATCGGCGGCGGAACGGTCCGCGACGTCATCCTCGGCCTGCCCGTGTTCTGGGTAGTCAATCCGGCCTATGTGCTGGTCTGCGCCGCTGTCGCGGTCGTCGTGTTCTTTACCGCCCATCTGGTCGAATCCCGCTACAAGCTGCTGCTCTGGCTCGATGCGTTGGGCATGGCCGCCTATGCAGCAATTGGAGCGGCCAAGGGGCTGGAAGCAACCGGCTCGCCGGCGGTCGCCATCGTGATGGGCATGCTGACGGCGACCTTCGGCGGCATTCTCCGCGACATCCTCGCCGGCGAGCCCTCGGTGCTGCTGAAGCCCGAGATCTACGTCTCTGCCGCGATGGCCGGGGCCGGCATCTACACGCTCGCCGAACTCGCCGAGCTGCCACCCGCGGTTTCGGCAGTCGTCGCCTTCGTCGCCGCCTTCATGGTACGCGGCGGCGCGTTGAAATTCGGCTGGACTTTTCCGGCTTACCGCAGCCGGCCGGGCCGCCGGCCCGAAGATATTCCCTGAGCGCGCCCGCGCGCCGCCGATGTGGCGCCGTTGCCGGAATTGAGGTGCAATGCGACGATCGCAATATGGAAGAACGGAGTAGCGGGCGCCGCCCTTGGGCCGGCTATGCCGTGCTTGTGCTGGCGCTACCCATCGCCGTTCTCGGGCTGATGCCCGCGAACGAATACAAGGCCTGGGGTGGCGGTGGCGTTGATTGCGACGGCCCGGGGCCGGTGCTGTTCTTCGGCACGGCGGCGCTCGCGGTCTATCTTGCCGGCGCGCTGCTGAACGGCCGGCATTTCAGGAAACCTGCCAGGCTGCTGATTTCGGCCGCCTGCGTGCTCGTCTGCCTGGCCCTGGTGCCCAATGTCGTGGACGCGGTCAGGGAACAGCGCCTGAACGACCTCGCACCCGAAACTTGTGGCTGACCATGCAATCCCTCGGCTGGCATGCTGCCCTAGCGGCGCGGGCGATCGGCGGCAAAGGCTTATTTTAACGGTTGAGCCTTAACCAGATGGCAAATGCATCAAGGCGCAGGCGCTTCATGATCCCGCATCGGCTTATCCGCGCAATCCAAAGCGAGCTTCCCGGGGCCAAGGCCGGCAAGGAAGCCGTGACGCGGTCGCTGCGGCGGATCATGCGCAAGCCGCATGAACCGGAATTCTCCATCATTGCGCGGCTGAAGCCGGAAGGGCAGAGCTTTGTCGACGTCGGCGCTAATGCGGGGCAGTCGATCGAGTCGATCCGACTGTTCGCGCCGGAGGCGGCGCTGCACGCCTTCGAGGCCAATTCCGGCCTCGCGCGCCGGCTCGACGCCCGCTACCAACGCGACCGCGAAATCACGATCCACCCCTTCGGTCTCGGCAGGGAGAATGGCCGCTTCACCCTTCATGTGCCGAAATACCGGCGCATGGTCTATGACGGTCTTGCCTCGATGGACCTTCAGGAAGCCAGCAGCTGGCTGAATCCGGAACGGGTCTTCGGCTTCCGGCCCGACCAGCTCACGATCGAGTCCATGGGGTGCGAAATCAAGCCGCTCGACAGCGTCGGGCTGGACCCCTGCTTCGTCAAGATCGACGTCCAGGGGCTGGAGCATGATGTCATCCTCGGCGGCATCGAGACCATGAAACGCTCGGAGCCGCTGCTGCTCATCGAGGCGCCGTCGGACGAACTCTGCAAGTTGCTCGCCGATATCGGCTTCTCCGACATCGCCTTGTCGGGCGGCACGGTTTCGCCGGGCGAAAACCGGAGCAACTCGGCCAACAGGCTGTTCGCCTCGGCGCGCCGGATGCGTGCCCTCATGGGCGCAGGCTGATGCCGAAGTAAGCCCCAGGTAGGAACGCAGGCTTCGGCTCGGGCATCTGGCAGAGACTTCCGTGATGGATGCGATTGCGTCGGGGCGCAGGCCTACGCCGCGAAGCTCTGCGCTTCCCCGCCGTAGTAGTTGATGTAGCGGGCGCCGATCTCCTTGACCGGCATGACGACGAAGATGTCGGTCGTGCCGAAATCGTGGTCGATGACGCAGCCGTCGCCGATCTTGGCGCCGACCCGCAGGTAGCCCTTGACCAGCGGCGGCATGGCGGCGATGGCCGCCTTGGCGTTGACCGCCTCGATCGGCATCAGGTCCATCGGGCAATAGCGCCCGGCCACGGCGCGGACGTCCCAGTCGGTGCTGGTGCGGCAGTGATGGGCGAGATAGGTGAGCGCCTCGGCATGTGCCGCCGGCACCGTGCCATGGAACGAGGCACAGCCGGTCATGACGTCGATGTCGTAGCGGTTGAGATAGGTCCAGATCCCCTGCCACAGCGCCTCGATGGTGCGCTTGGAGCGGTATTCGGGCAGGACGCAGGAGCGGCCGAGCTCGAGGAAGCGCTGGCCGGGGTGGCGGGCGATGAGCTTGTTGAGCTCGAATTCGTCGTCGGAATAGAAGCCGCCGGCTTCGGTGGCACGCTCCTGCCGCAGCAGGCGGTAGGTGCCGACGATGCGGCGGTGGTCCGGGCCGGCAAGCGAGGTGTCGAATACCAAGAGGTGATCGCAGATGTCGTCGAAACGGTCGGCGTCGCGCCGGTCGATCGAATGCAGTGCCTGCTTCCTGGCGCCGAGTTCGTCGAAGAACACGCGGTAGCGCACTTCCTGGGCCGCGGCGATCTCCGAATCGTCCCGGGCGAGGCGAACCTCGAGCGTACCGATTCGGCCGAGCGGCATGCCCGGCACAATCGGTGCGGTCACCACCTTCGTGCCGTTGGCTTTCTGGGCGTCACTGTCCGGCAAAGCTGTATGCACGGGTGATTCTCCTTCGAGCCATCCCTCCTGGCGCGGGGATACGGTGTCGGTGCTACAGGATTGTGACAGTATCGTGATCGATCGGCGCGGGCAAGACTTGCGGGCCAGGATCATCGCCTAGCCGGCTAGGAAAATCAGTGGGATGGCTGCTATGCGGCGGCGCGCTGTTCGACCAGATCGATTAGCGTCTCGGGGTCGAGCGGCTTGGTGACGAAGCCGCTGGCACCGTGCGCCAGCACGGCGTGGCGGGTCTTTTCCTGGCTGTCGGCCGACAGCACGAGGATGGGAACGGCGCCGAGGCCATGCTGCTCCTCATAGCGGCGGATCGCCGAAATCGCGTCCAGCCCGTCCATCACCGGCATATGCATATCCATCAGCACCACGTCGTAGCGGCGGCTGCGCCCGGCCCCCGTGATTGCCTCGACCGCCGCCCTGCCGTTGTTGACGACGTCGATTCGGTGCCCGGCCTTGGTCAGCGCGGCGCGGGCGAGCATGGCATTGATGTCGTTGTCCTCGGCGATCAGCACCGACAGGCCCTGCGGCCGGTCCGTACGCGACCGCGCAGCGGTCCGGCGGCTGGCGGCGGGCGGCTGGCTCGCCACGCCGGCGCTGTTCGCCAGCAGGACGCGCAGCAGCGTCTCGCCGCGCACCGGGCGCGCGAGGAAGGTGGCGTAGCCGCTGGCGCGCAATTCCCCGAGCAGCCCGCGATCCGTGGGGGCGATCAGCGTCACGGCTTCGCTCGCTGCGAAACCGGCTTCGCGCAACTGCCTGAGCACCCGCCCGTCCTTCTCCTCGATGGCGGCGTCGACAAGCAGGGCATCGCAGCCGTCGGCGAAGCCTGCCGCCTGTTCCGGAGTTGCGGCGACGTCGGCGCGGCCGCCATGGGCGCGGATCGTTTCGGCGATCGCGGCCGCCTCGGTCGCGTTGCGCGACAGGATGACGGCGCGATGCCCGGCAAGCGTGGCCTCGTTGGCCGACATGGAATCCGTGGCGCCGTAGGCGGGCAGTTCGAAGGCAAAGCGCGACCCTTCCCCGAGGTCGCTCTCGACGGTGATCGTCCCGCCCATCGAGGTCACCAGCCGTTTCGAGATGGCGAGGCCGAGGCCGGCGCCGCCATGCGAGCGGGTCGAGGTGCCGTCGGCCTGTTCGAATTCCTCGAAGACCCGATCCATGTCCTCGGCTCGCAGGCCGGGGCCCGAGTCGATCACGGTGAAGCGGACATGGCCCGGGTGGCCGTCGCCGACGCGCTCGACCCGCAGCATGACGCCGCCGGCATCGGTGAACTTGATGGCATTGCCGATCAGGTTGAGCAGTACCTGGCGCATGCGTCCCGGGTCGGCGGTGATCATCTGCGGCACGGAAGGCGCGACATGGCACCCGAGGCCGATGTTCTTTGCAAAGGCGCGGGACGCCAGAAGCTCGATCACGTTGTCGGCGATTTCGCGCGGCGACATCGGCTGCGGTTCGGGATCGAACCGCCCGGCCTCGATCTTGGAATAGTCGAGCAGGTCCTCGATCAGCGCCAGAAGCGCGCTGGCCGAAGTCGAGACCGCGCCGACATAGGTGCGCTGTTCGGGCGACAGTTCGGTGTCGAGCAGGAGCTTGGCCATGCCCATGATGCCATTCATCGGCGTGCGGATCTCATGGCTGACCGTGGCCAGGAAGCGCGACTTGGCCTGGCTCGCATATTCCGCCCGCTCGCGCGCGTTGATGAGCGCGGTTTCGGCGCGCTTGCGGGCGGTGATGTCGCGCGCGATCGCCCGATGCGACACCGCGTCAGTGTCCTTGTCGCGCACCGACAGCTCGATCCAGGAGAACCACCGGACGATGCCGCTGGAGCGTATGCCAACGTCGGTGGAACTCAGGCACTCGCCGGCGGCGAAGGCCGCGTCCGGGACGACGCCGACGTCGACGCCCAGTTCCGACAGCGTTCGGCCGGAAAGGTCGCGCTGATCCTCGCCGATGAGGTCCGCGAAGACCTTGTTGGCATAGGTGATGCGGCCGTCCCTGTCGCGATGCACGACGATGTCGCCGAGCGCGTCGATGAGGCCGCGGAAGCGTTCCTCGCTTTCCTGCAGTTCCCACATGCGGTCGGCGAGGGTTTCCATCTGCGCGCGGTTGCGGGATGTGCTTTCGCTGATCGCATTGGCGGTTTGCTCGCGCTCGCTGAGCCCGCGCGCCAGAAGCACCAGGCCGGCGACGCCTGCAATCAGGAGGCCGATGCTGACGAAGCCGGGAGCGCCGGTCAGGTGGGCGAGGCCCGCAAGCACCAGGATCGCCACCAGCGTGGTGAAATAGAGGCCGCGCGGGGGCTCCTTCGGAAGATCGGGCGCCAGCGGCGGCGGCGTGAGGAAATGCCGGCGCACGGGCGCATCGGCAGGTTGTCCTGCCGCGCCCTGTACCGTCTTGCCGTCGTTCAATCCGGAATCCGCCATCACGACGGAATCCTAGCGTTGAGAGTTTAGGGAAGGTTTGGACCGATCGGTCGCATTTTAACTGTCGCTGCGATTCGGCCCGCCGCGACCGCTACTGCACGTAGCTCTTGAAGATGTAGCCGCGCTCGCCCTCGAAGACCACCTCGCACCATTGCGTGCAGGAAACCAGCTCGACGGCGCTCTTCGCCGGGATCACGCGCATCACGGCGCCGCCCTTCTCCGGCTTTGCGCGCATGTTCACGGAACGCTTGATCGTAGCCTGCCGCGGGCCCTGCGCGGCATCGGCGTCGGTCTTCACCTCCGCCTCGATCGCCTTGACGGCGGCATTGCTCGCAGGGGTGGTTGCCGCTTTGGTGTCGGCCAGCGCAAGCACGCCCGTTCCGGAGGGGTCCTTGGCGATGACCTTGTCGGCGCCCGGAATCTCCGGCATGGCCTCAAGCGGCTGCGTCGCGCCCGCCGCGACCACTGCCGCCCAGCGCGGATCGGCGGCCAGCGGCATGTCGGTGGCTTCGGCGGCGGCCGCGTCGGAGACGAGCAGCGACTGCGACGCCGACGCCAGCCGGCCCTTGCGGCCGGTCGGTTCGGCGACGATGGCGGTGATCTTTTCCTTGACCTGGCTGGCAGCGACCTGCTGCGCTTCCTGCGCGGCATCGGCTGCGGACTGGCCCATGCGGGGCAGAAGGAAGAGCGCGGAAACGGCCGTCGCGCTCATCAGCACCGTCATGGCGATCACGCCGAGGATGAGGCCCCTGTTAGGGCAATTCTCGCGCCAGGAAACCGGCTCGGGCTTGGTGAACATCAATGCGGAGCGCGGCTGATTCGCAGCGCCCAACCTGAAGGGCATTTTCACAAGCAACTCTCCACTTAGGCCCCTTGCTCGAACTGCGAGCTCCCCCACTGCCGTCTCATCCCGCAAGTCTTCGCTGCGTGGGCGAGAGACAGTACAGCGGCGCACCCAGGCTACCGCTGCAAGCACCATGGCGACCGATTGTGGCAGACCTTGGGCTCTGCCGCTACCTTCCTGAATTTTTTGTTAAATGCCGAGCTGAATCTGTTGGCAACTACAACCGGAGGCCGGACTTTGCCCGAAAATGCCGGCCGGCGTCAATCGCCGGAGGCCGCCTCTTCGCCGCGCCCACGCCGCCAGGCCAGGAATTCGTCGAGCACGATGCAAGCCGCGCCGACGGAAATGAAGACGTCGGCAAGGTTGAAGACCGCGAAGGACCACACCGGCGTGTGGAAAAGTATGTAGTCGATGACGTGGCCGTAGACGGTACGGTCGATGAGGTTGCCCAGCGCCCCGCCGACGATCAGCGCGAAGCCGAGGCGCGACAGAACCTGCGCCGGGGTCGTCCGGCTGGCCAGGAAGGCGACGAAGGCGACCACGGCGGCGGTCAGCACGATGAGGCCGGTGTCGCCGACGTTCGAGAACATCGAGAAGGCGATGCCGGTGTTGTAGGTGCGGAAGAGCGCCAGGAAAGGCAGAACGTCGACCTTTTCCTGCATGACCAGGTTGGCCTCGACGAGGACCTTGATCCACTGGTCGAGCGCGATCGCCAGAACCGTCACCAATCCGTAAGTCGCGGCTGACTTCACGCGGAGCACTCCTAAAGCTTCAGCGCGGCGCGCCGGATCTCGTACAGCATGACGGCGGTGGCGACCGCCAGGTTGAGCGAATCGGCGCGGCCGGCCTGGGGAATGCGCAAAAGCTTGTCGCAGGCGCCCGCCAGGTTGTCGGGCAGGCCCTGCTGTTCGTTGCCCATCATGAGCAGCACCGGACGGGTGCCGAAATCGACCGAGCGATAGTCGACGGCGCCCTGGAGATGGGTGCCGGCGACGATGCCGGCAAAGCCCCTGCGCCATTCGAGGAAGGCATCCGTATGCGCCTTGGCGACCGGCACGGCGAAGATCGAGCCCATGGTGGCGCGCACGGTTTCGAGCGAGAACGGATCGGTCGTGTCGCCGACGAGGATGATGCCCTTGGCGCCGACCGCATCGACGGTTCGGATGACGGTGCCGAGATTGCCGGGGTCGCGAACCCGGTCGAGCGCCACCCAGACGTCGCCGTCCTTCGGGCGGATGTCCTTGAGCGGCGCGAAGCGCTGGCCGAACACGCCCACCACCGCCTGCGGGTTGTCGCGGCGGGTGATGGCGGTGAGCACCTTTTCCGAAACCTCGAGCACGTCGCCGCCGGCGGCGACGGTGCGCGCGGCGATCTTCTCCACCGCCGGGTTGCCGAGCGCCGACTTGGCGAAGATCAGGGTCTTGATCGTCCAGCCGAGATCGAGCGCATCGATGACGAGCTTCAGCCCCTCGGCGATGAAGGCATGCTGCTGGTCGCGGAATTTCTTCAGCGCCAGCGCCTTGATGTCCTTGACCAGCGGGTTGGCGAGGCTGGTCACTTCCTTGACGCGGCCGGGCGCTCCGGTGCGGTGTTCGCTCATTTGGCCACCCAGCGCGAGAAGAGGGATGTCGAAAGCGCCCGTCCGGCCGATTTTTCGCGGATGACGAGCTCGCCCGATTCTACCGTGCCGCCCATGCCGGCGAAGGTGTCGCGCATCAGCGCATGGATGGCGAAGAACGAGGCGCGGATCGAATAGGCGGTCAGCACCACGGCCAGCGGCTTCGGCGTCAGGATGGAGCGGCAGATGTCGGTGAGCGTGGGCAGGTGCTCGAACAGTTGCCAGACCTCGCCCTTGGGGCCGCGGCCATAGGCGGGCGGATCGAACAGGATGATGTCGTAGCGGCTGCCGCGGCGCTCCTCGCGCTCGGCGAATTTCATGGCGTCCTCGCAGATCCAGCGGATCGGCTTGGCGGCGAGCCCGGCCATCTCCTGGTTCTCGCGGGCCCAGCCGATGGCCTTCTTGGAGGCGTCGACATGGGTGACCTCGGCGCCGGCGCGGGCCGCGACCAGCGAGGCGAGGCCGGTGTAGCCGAACAGGTTGAGCACCTTGACCGGGCGCCCGGCGTTCTCGATCAGGCCGGCCATGTGATCCCAGTGCGTCGCCTGCTCGGGGAAAACGCCGACATGGCGGAACGAGGTGAAGCGGCCCTGGTAGGACAGGCCGTCATGGCGCATCGGCCAGGTCTCGCCGAGCGGCGCCTTGGGAAAGCGCCAGCGGCCCATGCCTTCCTCGTCGGTGTCGCCGGTGAAGACGGCGTCGACGCGCTCCCAGTCCTTCGCCGGCAGCGCGCGCTGCCAGATCGCCTGGCCCTCGGGCCGGACGATGCGGTAGGGGCCGTATTGTTCGAGTTTCTGGCCGTCGCCGCTGTCGAGCAGAGCGTAGTCGTCGTTGGGCGCGACCTCGAGGATCAGCGGCAGGCGTTCGGCCGGCAGCGCGCCTTCGCGGCGCGCAAGCATGCGCGATTCGGCTTTGGGCTCCGGCTGATGGTCCTGGCGCGGGGCAGGGCGCTGCTCCGGCCTGCGCTCCTGCTGTCGCTCGCCGTGGCCATACGCCGGCGCGGGCGCTGTGCCGCCCTTGCGGGACGGTTGCGGGCGGCTGTCGCGGCGTTTGTCACGCGGGTGCTTCAAGGAACGTCGTCTCCGGGCGGTTGGCCGCTTTTGGCACAGGCCACAGCCCGCCGCAACCGGACGGGCCGTCGCGGGGAGGCGAGGGACAGTCGGCGGTGGAGTTTTCGATTGCGGGGTTGTGCGCCGAGATACCCCCACCCCTGACCCCTCCCCACAAGGGGGAGGGGGACCTTGCTGCACAGGCGCTTGCCGCCAATTGCCGATGATGTTGGTGACGGCGCTTGCATCGGAGGTAGCTGTGTCGCTGATGTGCGGAGGCACGCCGGTATTCCCCTCCCCTTTGTGGGGAGGGGTCAGGGGTGGGGGTATGGGACCGCCCAAACCTTCAAACAATGACATGTGACTCGCCGCATAGCGGCGAAAGGAGTTGTACACGCCTTCCGGCCGCAGGCGCCCCGGCCTATCGTGCCCCGACAAGCCCGTCCGAGAATCATGTCGCGCTCCGAACGCCTGCTCGACCTCATCCAGATCCTGCGCCGCCACCGCCGGCCGGTGAGCGGCCTGACGCTTGCCGACGAGCTGGACGTGTCGATCCGCACCCTCTACCGCGACATCGCCTCCTTGCAGGCGCAAGGGGCGCCGATCGAGGGCGAGCCGGGGCTCGGCTATGTCCTGAAACCCGGCTTCATGCTGCCGCCGCTGATGTTCACCGACGAGGAGATCGAGGCGATCGTGCTCGGCTCGCGCTGGGTGGCGAAGCAGCCCGACGCGCGGCTGTCGGTCGCCGCGACCGATGCGCTGGCAAAGATCGCCGCGGTGCTGCCGGACGACCTGCGCGACGAGCTCGACGCAACGGCGCTGCTGGTCGGGCCGAGCGAGGCGGCGAGCCGCGAAAGCGTCGACCTCGGCGTCATCCGCAAGGCGATCCGGGCCGAACGCAAGCTGGAGATGACCTACGAGGACGCCTCGGGGGCGTGTTCGCGCCGCACTGTCTGGCCCTTCGCGATCGGCTTCTTCGACAAGGTCCGCGTCATGGTGGCATGGTGCGAGATGCGGCAGGATTTCCGGCATTTCCGCGCCGACCGCATCTCCGGCCTCGCCGCCACCGAGACTCGATACCCGCGCCGCCGGGCGGCGATGCTGAAGGAATGGCGCGCGACGCTCGACACTTCGAGAAAGATTTGATCACCACTGCCAGAATCTGACAGTGGTCGGCATTAGCCTGGTCTCCATCGCAACAACGGAGAGCAAGCCATGGCCACCCCCAATTTCGTCATCCTCTATGTCGACAGCCCCGAGGCGAGCGGCGCGTTCTACGCCAAGCTGCTCGGCCGCCAGCCGGTGGAATCCTCGCAGACCTTCGTCCTGTTCGTGCTCGACGGTGGTTTCAAGCTCGGCCTGTGGTCTCGCCATACGGTCGAGCCGGCTGCTTCGGCCGCGGGCGGCGGGGCCGAGATCGTCCTGGCGCTGGAGACGCCCGGTCAGGTCGACGCGACCCATGCCGACTGGGCCGGGCGCGGCATCGGGATGGCGCAGGCGCCGACCGACATGGATTTCGGCCGCACCTTCGTCGCGCTCGACCCCGACGGCCATCGGCTGCGCATCTATTGCCTCGACGAAGCGGTGGTGTCGTCATGAGCACATCGATGATCAGCGGCCATTGGCTGGCCGTTGCCTCGGGCGAGCATGTCCGCATCGGCCGTTCCGCCGGCTTCATGCAGGTCTGTCACGGCAAGGCCGGCCCGCTGCGCCGGATCGGCGCCGGCGACGGCGTGGTCTATTATTCGCCGTCAAACGGCTTCGGCGTCCAGGACGGGCTGAAGTCCTTCACGGCAATCGGCCGGGTGCGCGCCGGCGATCCCTATCGCTTCGACATGGGTGGCGGCTTCGTGCCGTTTCGCAGGGATGTCGACTGGGCCGCGGCGCGGGAAGTGCCTGTTGGTGCGCTCGCCGGCCAGCTCGACTTCACTGCCGAGCGCAACTGGGGCTACCAGCTGCGCTTCGGGCTCTGCCCGCTCGGCGAGCGCGACTTCCGCCTGATCGCGGAAGCCATGGGGGCGGAGGTTGACCTCAGGCTTTCGGCTTGAGCGCCCCGTACACGGCGATACCGGCGGCGAGATCCTCGAGGGCGGCACCCATTGACTTGAACAGGGTGATCTCGTCCGCCGCCTGGCGGCCGGACTTCTGGTTGCGGGCAAGCTCGTGCAGGTCGGCGACGATGGCGTCGGGTGTGAGCACGCCGGAGGCGATCGGCTGGACGATGTCGCCGGCTTCCTTGGTCGCGCCGGCGCGGGTGTCGACATAGACCCGCGCCTTGGAAATGGCATCGTCATCGGCCTCGCGCATGCCGGGCGTGAAGCCGCCGACGAGGTCGACATGGGCGCCGGGCTTGAGCCTGGCGCCCTTGACCAGCGGCACGGTGGAGATCGTGCCGGCGGTGACGATGTCGGCCCAGCCGAGTTCGGCGTCGAGATCGACGACGGCCCTGGCGTCGAAGCCTTCGCTCCTCAGCGACGCGGCCAGCGTCTCGGCATTGGCCGGCGTGCGGTTCCAGATGCGGATTTCCTCGATCGGGCGCACCGCGGCGTGCGCCCGCGCCAGGAATTGGCACTGCGCGCCGGCGCCGATCACCAATAGCTTCGAGGCGTCGTCGCGGGCGAGATAGGTTGCAGCCAGCGCCGAGGCGCAGGCCGTGCGCCACTGCGTTAGCCGCGGCCCGTCCATCAGCGCCTGCGGTTCGCCGGTGACGCCGTCGAGCAGAAGGTAGAGGCCGACCACCGCCGGCTTGGCGATGGTGTTGTTGTCGGGCGAGACGGTGACGATCTTGACGCCGATATGGCCGCCGGCCGCCGTGGCGGGCGCCTTGAAGTCGGTCCAGGCCGGCATCAGGAGCAGCGTCGAATCCGTGCCCTGCGCCCGCTCGATCGTGTGGTGGTGGCGCACCGGCTGCACCGCGCCCTCGCGGAAGGCTGTCCGCAGGGTCTCGACCAGGCCGGAAAAGCTCAGCGCCCGGTCGATGTCACCGGCCGAAAACTGCAGCATGAGATCCTCCCTGAGAGATGCGGCGCGGGACCGGTCAGTTGGGGCGCGGCAGGGCCGGGCCTTGCTGGGCCGGGGCTGGACGCTGGGCGGCCTGGCGCAGGCTCTCGGCCTCGAGGCCGCGCTGGCGGGCGACCTTGCGGTAGCGCCCCTGCTTGAACCAGGTGACGGCGCTGCCGATGACGATGCCCGCGGCGAGCGCCAGGAAGAGCAGCACGAAGAGCGGCGCCTGGATGGTGAGGGCCGGATTGCCCGGATTGAACGGATCGAGCGTGAAGGGCGTGGCCATGCGGTTGGCGACGGCGAGCGCGATCAGCACGATCGCCAAGGGCACCAGGACCACGATGAGCATGAAGCGGTTGAACATTTATCTTCCCGTTTGAAACCCGCGCCGCCCACCCAGAAGGGTCACTTGGTGTCGTTGAGCCGCTCGCGCAGTTCCTTGCCGGTCTTGAAGAACGGCACCCACTTCTCCTCGACCTCGACGGATTCGCCGGTGCGCGGGTTGCGTCCGGTGCGGGCCGGGCGGTTCTTGACCGAGAACGCGCCGAAGCCGCGCAGCTCGACGCGGTTGCCTTCGGCCAGGGCATCGGTGATCTCGTCGAATATGGCGCTGACGATGTTCTCCACGTCCCGCAGGAACAGATGCGGGTTGCGGGTGGCGATGATTTGCACCAGTTCGGACTTGATCATGTGCGCGGTCCCCGTAATGCCGATGATTTTATTTGTTTTTCAGTTGCCTAAGGCAGCTTTTTCAGCCTGCCAGAGGGACAGCATACCGTCAAGGAACAAGCGGTCGGCGCCCATTTCCCTAAACAGCTCGGCCGAGAAGTCGCCAATGCCCAGCGCCCGGCCGAGCGCCTTGGCCAGCGAGGTCGGCAGGAAGAAGCTGCCGGTGTCCTTCGGCTTCCATTCCACCACTTCGAGCTTGGCGTCGACGCCCTTGGTGCCGAGCCAGGCGATGGCCTGGTCTTCGCCGCCCACCTCGTCGATCAGCTTCCTGGCGAGGGCCTGGCGGCCGGTGAAGACGGAGCCGTCGGCGAGCGCGGTCGCCTCGGCCTTGGACATGGCGCGGCGCTCGGCGACGATGCCGACGAACCAGTCGTAGCTGTCGAGGATCATGCTGCGCATCATCGCCCGCTCGGGCTCGGTCGTCGGGTTGAACGGCGAGGGTTCGGCCTTCAGCGGCGAGGACTTGATCTCCTCGAGCTTGACGCCGAGCTTGTCCATCATGCCGGTGAGGTCGGGAAACTGCACGAGCACGCCGATCGAGCCGACGATCGAGGACTTGCGCGCCACGATGTGGTCGGCGCCGGAGGCGATCATGTAGCCGGCCGAGGCGGCCAGCGTGCCGACCTGCGCCACGACCGGCTTCTCGGCGGCGAGCTTGCGCACGGCGTCGAAGATCGCCTCGCCGCCGGCGGTGGTGCCGCCGGGCGAATCGATGGACAGGATGACGCCCTTGACCGACGCGGACTGGCGGATCTTGTCGAGGCGTTCGAGCAGGTCCTCGTCCTCGGTGATGGTGCCTTCGATCTTGACCTTGGCGATGTGGGGCGTGGCGACGCCCGGTATAGTCTCTCCCGCCATCCAGGTCGAAATGCCGACGATGGCGAGGGCTGCGATAGCGAGGGTGGCGACACGCCAGAAGGTCAGCTTGCGCCGCAACCGGCGGCGGTCGATCAGATCGTCGGCTCTCGTGGTCATGAAACGCCTCGCGTGCTTGCAGGCCTGCGCTTTTAAAGCAAGGCTCGCGTGAGAGCCACCGCTTTCCTGACGCAGGTGCCGTTGCGGGAGCTTGGTTTTTTCAGCTAAATAGCCATATTCGGGGGTGTAAATCGGCCGGCGCTGCGCGGGAGGCGTGTGCACGGCCGTAACTCCTTGACCGAATGGTCATATTTTCGTGGCTTTCATCCGCTTGACGGTGCCGCACCAAGGGCACGGGCTGTTCGAAGAAGGACATTGACGTTGGCGCGACCAATCGAGACGAGCGGCGGCGGGAGCAGCGTTGCTGCGCAGACCGCGGTCGCGCTGGCGGCTTCGCGTTCCGATGCGTTCGACCGCGCCGCCCGCCATTCCCGGCGCGTGAGGTTCCTCAAGCGCGCGCTGCCGCTGGCCGGGCTCCTGCTTGCGGCGGCATTCGGCGGCTATGCCTATCTGATGGCGCCGCCGTTGCTGCAGGTAAAGGCCGAGGGCGCCGCCTTCTCGGAAGGCAAGCTGGTGATGGCCAAGCCCCAGTTGAGCGGCTTCACCAAGGCCAATCTGCCCTACTCGATGACGGCCGACCGCGCGGTGCAGGATCCGGCCAACCAGAACGTGGTCGAGCTCCTGGGGATCGACGCGAGCCTGCCGATCACTGCCGACAACATCGCCAAGGTCGATGCCGGGCGCGGCATCTACGACAGGGACGGCAACACGCTCAATCTGTCGGAAAAGGTGACGGTGGCTACCAGCGATGGGATGGTAGCCAGGCTCAAATCGGCGTATCTGGACATGGGCAGCGGCCAGATGAGGACGACCGAACCTGTGGAGATCAGTCTTGACGGTTCGCGGATCACGTCCGATTCGATGTCGATGCTCGACAACGGAAAGGTCGTCGTCTTCGAGAAGCGGGTGCGCGTGGACATCGATCCGGCGCGGATGAAGGCGGCACAGAATGGCAGCGGAGGCGGGAGTGCGGCGAATTGATAACTGGCGGCCCTTGGCCGCGCTGGCGGGCATCGCCTTGGCGCTGGGCGCCGGCGGTGCTCTCGCCCAGGATAGCCAGAGCAGGCTCTCCGGGCTGAAGCTGTCCGGGGACCAGCCGATTCAGATCGAGAGCGACAAGCTCGAGGTCCGCGAATCGGAGAACCTTGCGATCTTCACCGGCAATGTGAGCGTGACCCAGGGCCCGACGGTGATGAAGTCGGGCAAGATGATCGTCTACTACGTCAAGGACGGCAAGGGCTCGGCGGCGACCGGCTCGGCCAACATCGACCGCCTCGAGGTCGACAACAAGGTCTACGTCAAGTCCGACAAGCAGGTCGCCACCGGCGACCGCGGCACGTTCGACATGAAGACCGAGGTGCTGGTGCTGTCGGGCAGCGAAGTGGTCCTGTCCGAAGGCGACAACGTGCTGGTCGGCTGCAAGCTGACGGTGCAGATGAGGTCGGGACTTGCCCAGGTCGACGGCTGCAACAAGGGCACCAAGAGCAATGGTCGCGTCATGATGTCGATCACGCCGGGTTCGCAGAAGAAGTAATGGCTGACGCATCCTCGCTGTCGTCGCGTCTGACGCCTGGCCTGGCGCGCAAGCAGCCGGCCGCGCCGGCGATTTCGAGCAGCACCAAGAACGGCAGGTTCAAGGGCACGCTGATCGCCAAGGGGCTCACCAAGAGCTACAAGGGCAGGCAGGTGGTCAGCGGCGTGACGCTGGGGGTGCGCGCCGGCGAGGCCGTCGGGCTGCTCGGCCCCAACGGCGCCGGCAAGACGACCTGCTTCTACATGGTCACCGGACTCGTGCCGGTCGACCACGGCACCATCGAGATCGACGGTTTCGACGTGACCGCGATGCCGATGTATCGCCGCGCCCGTCTCGGCATCGGCTACCTGCCGCAGGAGGCGTCGATCTTCCGCGGCCTGACCGTCGAGAACAACATCCGGGCCATCCTCGAAGTGGTCGAGAAGAGCCGCAAGGAGCGCGAGATGGCGCTCGATTCGCTGCTCGAGGAATTCCATATCAGCCACTTGCGCAAGTCGCCGGCCATCGCGCTTTCCGGCGGCGAGCGGCGGCGCCTCGAGATCGCCCGCGCGCTTGCCAGCCGCCCCAACTACATGCTGCTCGACGAACCCTTCGCCGGTATCGACCCGATCGCGGTCGCCGACATCCAGCAGCTTGTGCGCCACCTGACCCAGCGCGGCATCGGCGTGCTCATCACCGACCACAATGTGCGCGAGACGCTGGGCCTGATCGACCGCGCCTACATCATCCATGCCGGCGAGGTGCTGACGCATGGCCGCGCCGACGAGGTGGTGGCCAATCCGGACGTGCGCCGCCTCTATCTCGGCGAAGGCTTCACGCTCTGATCCCAAAGGCGGCGTCGCCTTATGGTGGAGCCGCGCGCCAGCCTTGCGACCCTGCGGTGAAAAGCGCGCGTTCGTCCTCACGAACGGCCAATCTGCTTGACAAGCAAAAGCCGGGCCAGTTTGAATCCTGGCGATGGTCGCGGCGTTCCGCGACCGCTGCGTGAAGGGTGAGCAGAGACCTCGGAATGGCGCTGTCGGCGAAATTGCAGCTTCGGCAGTCGCAGTCCCTGGTGATGACGCCGCAACTGATGCAGTCGATCAGGCTGCTTCAGTTCACCCACACCGAGCTCGAGCGTTTCATCGACGAGGAGATCGAGCGCAATCCGCTGCTGGAACGGGCGGAGGTGCCCGACGACGCAACAGGCGAGCAGTTCCCGAAGATCGAGACCGCCGCCGAGGCCGCTCCGCCCCAAGGGGACGACTGGTTCGATGCGGAAGCCGGATGGAGCTCCGAAGCCATCTCCGAAAAGCTCGACACCTCGCTCGAAAATCTGTTTCCGGACGATCCGGGTGCGGTCGAGCGCGTCGGGCCGGATCTCGCCATGCAGTGGAAATCGGCTGCGACGGGCGGCACGGGCGGCGGGTCCGATGGCTTCGACGTGGAGGACATGGCGGCAGCGGCCGTCACGCTCGGGGATCATGTCGGCGAGCAGATCGCCTTCGCCTTTTCCGATCCCGTCGAACGGCTGGTGGCCGCCGAGCTGGCCGACTGGCTCGACGATACGGGCTATTTTCGCGGCGAGCCGCCGGAAATCGCCCTGAGGCTCGGGGTCGAGGCTGCCCTGGTGCTCAAGGTGCTGGCCGCCTGCCAGGGGCTGGACCCCGCCGGCCTGTTCGCCCGCGATCTCGCCGAGTGCCTGCGCATCCAGCTCGCCCGCCGGGACAGGCTCGATCCGGCCATGGCCGCGCTCGTCGACAATCTGGAGCTCCTGGCGCGGCGCGACTTCCACAGCCTGAAGCGCCTCTGCGGGGTCGACGAGGAGGATCTCCTGGCCATGCTGGGCGAGATCCGCGCGCTCGACCCGCGGCCGGGCGGCGCCTTTGCCGGCGGGGCGGCCGACACGATCGTGCCGGACGTCGAGGTGCGCCAGGCGGCCGACGGCAGCTGGACGGTGGAACTCAATCCCGAAACGCTGCCGCGCGTCCTGGTCGACCAGGTCTACTTCGCCCAGGTCACCGCGCGAACCAAGGATGCGGCCGAACGCACCTTCCTCGCCGAATGCCTGCAGAGCGCCAACTGGCTCACCCGCAGCCTCGACCAGCGCGCCAGGACCATCCTCAAGGTGGCCTCCGAGATCGTCCGCCAGCAGGACGCCTTCCTGGTGCACGGGGTGCGCCAGCTCAGGCCGCTCAACCTGCGCGCGGTGGCGGACGCCATCGGCATGCACGAATCGACCGTCAGCCGCGTCACCGCCAACAAGTACATGCTGACCCCGCGCGGCGTGTTCGAACTGCGCTATTTCTTCACCGCGGCGATCGCCTCGGCCGAAGGCGGCGATGCGCACTCCTCCGAAGCCGTGCGCGACCGCATCCGCAAGATGATCGAGGACGAGGATCCCGCCCAGGTCCTCTCCGATGACGCCATCGTCGACGTCCTGAAGAAGGACGGCGTCGATATCGCGCGGCGCACGGTGGCCAAGTATCGCGAGGTCATGAACATCGCCTCGTCGGTGCAGCGACGGCGCGAGAAGCGGGCGATGGCAAGCGCCGGCAAGTGAGCTCCCGGGGCCGGTTCCGCCGGCTTGGCGGGGGCTTGATTGACAATCCCTAATGAAGTGTCTAGAAGCCCGCCCGCATGAGGCGGGGCCGGCCCGCCAGCAAGATTGCGGCGCCGCCAGGCCTTGCAGGAACGGGCGGGTACGGCCCGTTTTCGCGAGTGGTGGACAGCCGGGCGTTCGGACTTAAATTCGGTGTGCCATGCGAGCCAACGCTTGTTTGCATCGACCACGGGTATAAACTCGGATGAGTTTGAAGTCTGAACAGAAAAGGTCAGTTTTCAGATGAGCCTGCGCATTTCGGGAAAACACATGGACATCGGCGATGCGTTTCGCACACGCATCCAGGACCGCATCGGCGAAGCGATCGGCAAGTATTTCGATCGCGGCTTCTCCGGACACGTGAACGTGATGAAGTCCGGGTCGCGCTACACCGCTGACTGCATGGTGAGGCTCGATTCCGGCATGTCGCTGCAGGCGACCGGAGACGCACAGGACCCGGTAGCCGCGTTCGACGCGGCCGCCGACAAGCTCGAAACCCGCTTGCGGCGCTACAAGCGCCGCCTGAAGTCGCACGCTTCCGGCAGCGGCAACGGCGCCATGACCGACATTGCCTATTCGGTGGTGGCTGCGCTCGCCGACGACGACGAGGAAGTGCCCAGCGATTTCGCGCCTGCCATCGTCGCCGAGTCGACGATGGTCCTGAAGACGATGTCGGTGGCTTCCGCCGTCATCGAGCTCGACACCAAAGACAGCCCTGTCGTGGTGTTCCGCAATGCTCGCAACGAGCACCTCAACATCGTCTATCGCCGGCCGGACGGAAACATCGGCTGGATAGATCCCTCGACCGCAAAGGTCGCCCAGGGATAGTCGACACCGCCCGCATGCGGGGCAAACGGGCAATGCGGCGGTGTGCAGAGCAAGGGATATTTCAGAATGGATCTGAGTGATCTGATCGAGGTACCGGCGATCATGCCGGCCTTGAAGGCGAACTCGAAGAAGCAGCTCTTGCAACTTCTCGCCGAACGGGCCGCATCGATCTCCGGCATCCCCGAGCGGGAGGTGTTCGACACCATACTTCAGCGCGAACGGCTGGGGTCGACCGGTGTCGGCAACGGCATCGCCATCCCGCATGGAAAGATCGCCGGCGTGAAGCGCATCACCGGCGTCTTCGCGAGACTCGAAACCCCGGTTGATTTCGAGGCGCTCGACGACCAGCCGGTCGACCTCGTCTTCCTGCTCCTGGCGCCCGAAGGGGCGGGCGCCGATCATCTCAAGGCGCTGTCGCGCATCGCCCGCGTGCTGCGCGACGCGGACACCGTCGCCAAGGTCCGCGGCACGCGCGACGCGGCCGCCATCCATGCGCTGTTGTCGGAAGCGCCGGCGTCGCACGCGGCCTGATTGGTTTGTCGGGAAAAAAAGTTCGGAGGGGCCGCCCAGTGCGGCCCTTTTCATTTCGCCGGCAGCAAGGTCAGTGGATCGCGACCGTGGTCAGGTCGTTTTCCATCGCCCCGGCAAGCGCGCGGTCGCGCGCATCCGACAGCAGGATCGGTTCGCCGGTGGCGGCAAACAGCGCCCACAGCTCGAGGCCGGGAGCGATCTCCGCCATGCCGGGGAAGCGGCCGCGCAGTTCGTCGCTGGTCACTTTCCTGAGATAGGCGACCGAACCTTCGCCGAGATGGGCGAGTTCGCCCGCGGTGAGGATCTGCTTGTGGACAGCATTGGGCATTTTCAGCCTCCTTCTAGCCAGGACGCCATGATGGCCGCCCTGCATCAGAGCTTCGGCAACCTTTAGTCTGCTACCGATATGTTTATTTTCCGTACCAGCCGTTCGGCTTCCGGTCGGTCGAGATCGATCGAAAGCAGACCGTTCTTCAGTTCGGCCGCCGTCACCCGCATGCCGTCGGCAAGCACGAAGCAGCGCTGGAACTGCCGCGATGCGATGCCGCGGTGCAGGTATTCGCGTTCCCTGTCGTCGCTCTGGCGGCCCCGCACGATGAGCTGGTTCTCCTCGACGGTGACGTCGAGGTCGATCTCGGCGAAACCGGCGACGGCCAGCACAATCCGCAGCTTTTCGCCCCGCCCTTCGGCATCCCTGATGCGTTCGATGTTGTAGGGGGGGTAGCTGTCGCCCGTCTTGGCCAGGCGCTCCAGCGTCTTTTCCATCGTATCGAAGCCCAGCAGCAGCGGGCTCGAAAAGGGCGTCATGCGGCTCATGTTACAGCTTGTCCTCCAAGAGCGACATAATGCGGAAAAACCCAAGTGGCATTTCTCCGCCTGTTGCTGATATGGTCCGCCGCTTCGGCAACTTCAAGACTGCAAAAAACTGCCCAACAAGGAAAGAAAATGCCCGAACCGCGCAAGATCATCATCGACACCGACCCCGGTCAGGACGATGCCGTCGCCATTTTGCTGGCGCTCGGAAGCTCCGAGCTCGAAATTCTCGGCATTACTGCCGTTGCCGGGAACGTTCCGCTGAAGTTGACCGAAAAGAACGCCCGCAAGATCTGCGAACTGGCCGGCCGTCCCGACATCAAGGTTTTCTCAGGCGCCATCCGCCCGATGGTGCGCGAACTGGTCACCGCCGAGGAGGTACACGGCAAGACCGGCCTCAACGGTCCCGAACTGCCCGAGCCGACGATGAAGCTGCAGGAGCAGCACGCGGTCGACTATCTGGTCGAGACGCTGATGCGCGAGGAGGCGGGCACCGTCACGCTCTGCCCGCTCGGCCCGCTGACCAACGTCGCGCTCGCCTTGATCCGCGAGCCCCGGATTGCGCCGCGCATCAAGGAAATCGTGCTGATGGGCGGCGGCTTCTTCGAAGGCGGCAATGTCACGCCATCGGCCGAATTCAACATCTATGTCGATCCGCAGGCCGCCGACGTGGTCCTCCGCTCGGGCGTGCCGATCGTGATGATGCCGCTCGACGTCACCCACAAGGCGCTGACCACCACAAAGCGCATCGACGCGTTTCGCGCGCTCGGCACCCGCGTCGGCACCGCAACGGCCCAGATGCTCGAGTTCTTCGAGCGCTACGACGAGGGCAAGTACGGCACCGACGGCGGCCCGCTGCATGATCCGTGCGTCATCGCTTACCTTCTCAAGCCGGAGCTCTTCCAGGGCCGCCACTGCAACGTCACGGTCGAGATCGCCTCGGAGCTGACGATGGGCATGACGGTCGTCGACTGGTGGGGCGTCACCAAGCGCCCGAAGAACGCCACCGTCATGCGCGACATCGACCACGACGGCTTCTTCGCGCTGCTGGTCGAGCGTCTCGGCCGTTTGTGAGACGGACCGGCGCAGCGGCGCCGGATGCGGAAACGACGAGGGCGGCGCGAGCCGCCCTTTTGCTTTTTGGGCTATTTGGCCCGCGAGAAGGCGAGCCAGATGCCGCCGCCGATGAGGAAGCTGCCGCTGATACGCGACATCAGCTGGACGCGACGCGCGGACAGCAGCCTGCCGGCGCGGCCGGCGACGAGCGCGTAGGCCGAATCCGAGACGGCCGCGAACAGCATCGCGGTCGCGCCCATCACCACGATCTGCAATGCGTAGTCGCCCCGGGCGTCGATGAACTGCGGGAAGAAGGCACCGAAGAAGATCAGCGTCTTCGGATTGCTGATCGCAACCAGGAAGCCCTGCAGGAAGAAGCCGCCCCGGGGTTTCCTGGCGGACCCGTCTGCGGCCAGCTTTCCGCTGGAGCGGAACATCTGGACGCCGAGCCAGATCAGATAGGCGGCGCCCAGCAGGCGTATCCATTCGAACCAGTGGCCCATCGTCTCGATCGCCGAGGTCAGGCCGATGCCGACGATGGCGATCATGATGGCGAGGCCGGCCTGCGTGCCCAGCACGTTAGCAAGTCCGGCGCGGGTGCCGTGGCGCATGCTGGAGGCGATGATCAGGGTGACCGTCGGGCCCGGCACCAGCACGATGACGATGCAGGCAAGGACATAGGCGACGTAGAGTTCAAGCGACATGGCCACTCCTCCGATGGGTCGCCATGACTAAGCACGCCGCGCCGCCGCGTGTCCAGACGCCGCCTGGCTCAATCCTCGATTGCGTCGGCCACCTCGGCGGCCATCGGAATGGACGGCTGGGCGCCGGGCTTGAGGCAGGCGAGCGAACCCGCCGCCGCTGCGCGCCGGAGCGCGTCCTTGAGGTCGAGCTTGGCGGCCAGGCCCGCGGCGAGATAGCCGCAGAAGGTGTCGCCGGCGCCCACCGTGTCGACCGGCTTGATCTTGAGCGCATCGACGTGGACGAAGTCGTCGCCCGCGGCAGCCACCACGCCGTCGCCGCCGAGCGTGACGATCACGGTCGCCCCGGTGCGGCGGGCGAAGGCCCGCATGCGCGCCTGCCTTGCGCCCGCCGGCAGGCCGAGGGCTTCGGCGTAGAGGTCGAACTCGGTCTCGTTGGCGATGACATAGTTGGCCTTGCCGACGAAGCCTGCGGCCTCGGCCCGGAAGGGGGCGGTGTTGAGCAGGGTCACGGCGCCGGCCTGGCGCGCGGCGTCGAGAGCCGCATCCACCGTCGACAGCGGGATCTCGTGCTGGAGCAGCACGACGTCGCCCTTCTTGAATTGTGCCTTGGCGAGGTCTCCCGGCACGACCGTGCCGTTGGCGCCCGGCACGACCGCGATCATGTTCTCGCCGTCGGCGCCGACGAGGATCAGCGCGATGCCGGTGGCGGCGTGCATCTCGGCGACGCCCGACAGGTCGACGCCGCCGTCCTTGAGATAGGCGATCGCCTCGCCCGCGAATGCATCCTTGCCCACGGCACCCACCATGCGCACCTTTGCCCCGGCGCGCGCCGCGGCGAGCGCCTGGTTGGCACCCTTGCCGCCCGGGGCCGACTTGAATTCGCCTCCGGGGACGGTTTCGCCGGCGCCCGGCAGACGGTTGACGGTGGCGATGAGATCAAGATTGATGGACCCGACGACGGTGATCACGGCACTCTCCTGCTGGACACCGGAAGCTATAGCGCCTCCTGCGGGCTTTTCCAGATGGCGTGGCTCATTCGCAGCGAACCGTCACTTCGGCCTGGTAGGCGCCGGCCGGGAAGATGCCGGTCGACTTCGTCGCCGCAAGATCCACGGTCACGGTCTTGGTCCCGTTCGGCAGGCGGGTGACGATGCCGCCGGCGCGGGTCACGCCGTCGACGGTGTAGGTGCTGCTGAAGCTGACATTGGCGTCGCCGCCGCTCGGCGCCGAGAGGAAACTGGCCGGCGCCGGCGCCGACAGGCCGTAGCAATCGAGCAGGTTGAGGATCGTGCACAGGAGCGAGTTGGTGGTGACGCTGACCGATGCCGCCGAGCCGCCCGCCTGGGTGGAGGCGAGGGTGGAGATGGTCGGGTTGGCTATGATCGTACCGGGCTGTTGCACCATGATGGTGCAGGTGCCGATGATGGCCGCGGAGGCCCTGAGGCCGGTGCCGAGCAGAGCCGCGGCCGCGACCGACGCTAACCGCAATGACATCGCCGGAGCCCGCCGCATGGTCCGGCCGCCTATTTCTGCTTGCTGCCGTCGGTCCAGCCGGTGTCGGCCCAGCCGGATTTCGCGGCGATCGCGCCGGTCGTCTCGCCTTGTCCACTCAGCCCCATCTTCAGCAGCTTGAGTTCCAGCTGCAGCCGGGCCACCTCGAGTTCATAGAGCTTCGAGCAGTCCAGGCGCTTGGGCGTGCGGCCGATCGGTATGACGACGCGCCCATAGGTGGCGAGGTCGTTGTTGGACCGGTTGTTGCCCTGGATCACGCCGACGTCGAGGTAGGCGCCCGATCCCGAGACGGCCGAGCGGCAGGTGGTGCCGTCGGCGGCGCGGACCTCGTCCTGGCCCTGCGGCAGGGTCACGCCCGGCAACGTGAACCCGGTCTGGTTCTGGTTGAAGTTGTAGGTTTCCTCGGCCAGTGCCGTGCCGGGCAGGGCGAAGAGGGCAAGGGTCAGGAGCGTCGCTGTCCAAGGAATTTCCCGCATATCTGTGCCCTTATCTGCGTTTGCTCGCCGGGGAATGGGACGCTTTCGGTACAGATACGCACTTTACGCTCGGAGGCGCCGTCGAACGGAATGACGACGAGGACAGGTCTCGATGCTTCGGATCCCAGCATGAAGCTGTTCGGCGCGATTTCGGCCTTCACCGGCTGGAAGTCCTGGTCATAGACGCGGACGTCGATCCGGATCTTGTGGCCGTAGGGATTGGATGGGTAGACGCGGACGGCGAAGGCGCCGGTGAAGCTGCTCACCTCGCCGCGCATCGGCGACATCGACTGTCCCAGCGCTGCAGGGCTCGCCAGTGCCGCGGCAACCAGGGGAAGAAGGAAGATGGATCTCATGCCGTCCCTCCCGTCATGCCTATTCGCAGCGCAGGACCACGGTGGCCTGGTAGGCCCCGCTGGTGAAGCTGTTGGCCCCGCTCTTGGTACCGGTCAGATTCACCGACACGGTGGACAGCCCCGGGACCGTGAGGGGGGTCGACGAGCCGGTCTCGCTGATTGCGTGGGCGCCCGCCGACGAATAGGTGGGTGTCCAGGTCGTCGGCGTCGTATCGCCCGCAGGCACTGTCGGCGAGGCAACCGCGTCCACGCTGAGCGTGACGCCGCCGGTGGTCGCGAGCGCGACCGATCCGGGCGACCCGCCGGCGTTTTGCGAGCTCATCGACTGGAGCCCGGCGCTGACGGTCATCGTGCCGTTGCTGTTGATGACGAGCGTGCAGGTGGCCGTGACGTTGCCGTTGAAGATGACGCCTTGCGTCGCAGCCATGGATGCCTGCGTCATGCCGGCCAACGCAACGAGGCCGACAGCTTGCCAGCAGTATCTCATTCGCCACCCCCTAGAGGCTCAGAGTCCGCATTCTCTGGTGTGACGGTGCTCCCCTATGGTTAATTTCCTATTAATTGGCGCAGGGTCGCAAAATTTCGTCCTCATACATCGTAGTTGTTGCGCAGGTGGTTGCAGCATTCAGGAAAATATTATCTTGCGTTGTTTGCGTATATTTTGAGTTTTTTATGTAAAGTCCGGCCGTGGGATCATCCGTGCCGACTGGTCACGCAAGAAAGTTCAAAACTCAATGAAAGGAAAATTTTGAGGGATAAGCATCGATTGCATAGAAGTTGGGGCTAAAATAGCCGCGAGCCGGTTGCATATGCAGGGGCATAGCCGGTTTCAGTGCGAATGTAGGGCGAAGTCCGTCATATCGACTGATTAGTAGGAGGGATCGTTCTTCCCGGGAATGCTACGGCGGAAACAACCGTCGCGTGCATGACCGTGCTGTCAGTTGTCAGGGCATGGACGCATCAAGGCGCCGGCGGTCAGGCCGGCGCCCTGGTGTTTCGCATTCACTCGGCCGCTGCAGCTCCAGGCTCAGGCATGGCCCGCCTGCCCGCTCGGAGGCTAGGCCTCCGAGCGTCCTGCATTGCATAGGCCCGGAGCGGCAGATGCCGGGCGCCGATCAATCCTTGTTCTGTCCGGGAGGCACGTCAGGCGCCTTGTTGTGGCCACCCGAGTTTCCGGGATCGGTGTCGCCGTGTTCGCCGTCGGCACCTTCACCGCCGTTACCGGCGCCCGAATTCGGGTGATGGTGATCGCCGCCGCCGCCACCGCCGCCGCCGCCACCGCCACCGCCGCCGCCGCCACCGCCGCCGCCGCCACCGCCGCCGCCGCCACCGCCGCCGCCGCCACCGCCGCCGCC
>NZ_JARDJI010000026.1:0-49612 GCF_039907765.1 Mesorhizobium sp. CC13
CGTGCTTAATCGGCCCGATTGGCTGGCCGAAATGCATTACACACTCGCCGAAGCCATCGAGCGCGTCGGCCCAGAGTGGTTGGCACTGATTCCCAAGGCGGCGCGGGAATTGGAATACGAAGACGAGCGAGCCGCGGGGAAGGCATGAATAGGCCCGAGCGCCCCGCATTGCGCGTTGCGCGGATCTATCTGCGGGTCAGCACCGAAGAACAGGACCTGGCTCGACAAGAGGCGATCGTCGACGAGGCGAAGTCGACCGGCTATTACATCGCCGGCGTCTACCGCGAAAAGGCTTCGGGTGCTCGCGCCGATCGGCCGGAGCTGCTGCGCCTCATCTCTGACCTCCAGCCGGACGAGGTCGTCATTGCGGAGAAGATCGACCGCATTAGCCGCCTGCCGTTGCCAGAAGCCGAAAAGCTCGTTGCCACGATCCGCGCGAAGGGCGCACGGCTTGCCGTGCCCGGCATTGTCGATCTGAGCGATATCGCGGCCGACACTGAGGGCGTCGCGAAGATTGTCCTTGAGTCGGTGCAAGAGATGTTGCTGAAACTCGCCCTGCAGGTCGCTCGTGACGATTTCGAGGATCGGCGTGAGCGCCAGCGCCAGGGCATCGATCGAGCCAGGACCAACGGCAAATACGCCGGCAGACAGGCGGATGCGGCGACACACGAAAGAATCGTCGCCCTGAGAACGGGCGGAAACAGCATCGCTCGCACTGCTAGACTCGCAGGATGCAGCGAAAGCCAGGTCAAACGCGTTTGGGCGGAGCATCAACGTTCAAAAGGCGGCTCGCGTGTAACAGTCGGCGGAAATGCAACCTAGACCAAACAAAGTCGAATAGGTCGCCATATTGATCGTTGGCAACAGAATCGCATGAGAAGCGCGCTACAGTGACAAGAAATTACCAAATGTAAGCAGTCGCACGTTTGCCCCTCGTGCATTTGATCGAAATTTTTCAACCACATTCAAGTGACTGAGAGGGAAGAAAGGGCTCTGCCCTCTCTCCCCCACAAGCAGAAAACCGGCTTTCCCCATGCTTCGGCCTACGGCCTGCAGCACCGGCCGGAATCCGCTCGGCGGACTCCGGCCCGCCCTTCGGGTGGGCGATCCCCCTTCCGGTTTTCAGCTTGTCCCCCGTTCTCCCGGTCCTCGCCGGACGGGCAGGGGCAGGACGAGGCCTGCCCTGCCTTCCACTGGAAGGGACAAAGGGTGGCCGCTTGAAAGGGAGCTGATGCGGCAATGGTTGAAGCGAGGAATGAGGGGGCCGGGCTGAGCCTGGCCGAAATTACAGAGCGGCATATGGCGGCGCAAAAGGCCGCGGCTGATGTCGTGCGAGAGTGGGACGATCGTCGTGCTGCCGGCGACGTCAGTAGCGTCGCCTAACCGAGCCAACAAACGGCCTTTCCATGATCTGGCGGACCGCCAATGAAGCGGCATCCGCATTTGCGGAACAGTCGGGCTATTTCTCGGTCTTGCCGTCGATGGTCGGCTTCCTGATCATGCTTTGCGTCGCCGTCTTCATCGCCGTCGCACTGGCGATCCTGCTGCTAGCAAAGGTTATGATGTGGGTGCTGATCGGCACGGCACCAATCTTCATCGCCTGCATGCTGTTCGAGCAGACGCGAAATCTCGGAGTTTCGTGGTTCCAACAGGTACTCCTCTACGCGCTGATCCCGCTTTTCGTCTATGTCGTGGCCGCTTTCCTGATCGCGGCGATGGACCCTGAGCTGACCAAAGTCTCCAACGCGGCCAGTCAACGCCGGCTTCAGCTCAGCGATATCTCGGCGTTCCTGCTGCTGTGCTGCGCCGGCGCGTTCGTCCTCATCAATATTCAGGTTCTCGCGCAGGGCATTGTCGGTGGCGTCGCCGCCGGCATTGGCAATGTGGCGCGGGCTGTTGGACGCTTCAGCGGAGTGACCGCGCCGATGAAAGCGGTCGATGTCGCACGCGGGGCTGCCGGCTTCGTCGGCACTGCCGGCATGCAGGCTCGCGATCGCACACATGCCGGCATGCTCAGCAACATCCGCGACGCCAACGCCAGGGCGGCGATGCAGAACCGAATAAGCAACAACAGCATGCCGCGCTGAGGTGCTTGTGAGAGTAACTAAGGGCTAGATCGAAAATGTCAGATTCAAAAGAGACTGCACTACGGACCTATTTCCAAGACGGCGATCGTTGGGAATATGAGATCGTAAAAAAGGCCAAGCGATCGCGCGGACTCGCCTGGTTCGTGACGATCATTTTCGGGGCGATCACGCTGCTAGCGCTCGCGGCACTGGTGCTGCTGGTTCCGTTGAAGAGCTTCGAACCGTATGTCGTCGTGGTCGACAAAAATACCGGCTATCTGGAGGTTAAAAGCGGTCTGACTAGGCCTGCCACCCTCACCGAACAAAAAGCGGTCACCCAGGCCAATGTCGTGCGCTATATCCGTGCTCGCGAAGGCTATGACCCCTACGAGATCGAACAAAACTTCGGCATTGCCGCCTTGTTGTCGACCGGCGATGCCGCGCGGGAGTTGCAGGAGCTTTATAGCGCCGCCAATTCGAATAACCCCGCAAAAGTCTACGGAAAAAACAAGCGGGTTTCGGTGGACATCAAATCGGTGGCGGTCACTGAGCCGAGCGATCCTAGTCAACCGCCGTCGACGGTTCTTGTCCGCTTCTCGACGACGGAAAAATCCGACACGGATTCCATCACGCGGCACTACATTTCGGTCGTGCGTTTCCGCTACACTGACACCCCCACTGAAAATCAGTGGCTTTTCGAAAATCCCCTCGGCTTCCAGGTCTTCAGCTACCGTCGCGACCAGGAGACGGTGACCCCAGGAGGTGAGGGATGATGAAACACCTCCTGTTTTCGGCGGCGTTCATCGCCGCGATCATGAATCACGCCCATGCGGCACAGTCTCCACGCCCGGGCAACCTCGACGGTCGCGTTACGAGTGTTGTCTATCAGCCCAACAACGTCGTGACGGTCAACGCAACTTATGGCATTTCGACTATGATCATTTTCGATGAAGATGAACGTTTCGAGACCATCTCGCTTGGCGATACGGAGAGTTGGCAGGTTGCCCCTGCCGAGAAGGGCAACATCCTGTTTGTGAAGCCGATCGCCAAGAACGTCACCACAAATATGAATGTCGTGACGACCAAGAGGATCTATTTCATCGAGCTTCACGACAATCCGCCTGCCGCCGGCAAGAAGGTCTTCGGCGTCAGGTTTGTCTACCCGGAAAAGGACCTCAATGCGGCGCTGCGCAAGGAAGCTGAATACCGCGCAGCCAATCCGAATATCTCGAACATCGACAAGGCAAACGTCAACATCGACTATTCGTTTTCCGGTGACGCGCAGCTGAAGCCGTCGATGGTTTTCGATGACGGCAAGAAGACCTTCTTCAAATTCACCGGGCGTGTGCCGGCGATCTTCGCCGTGCAGTCGGATTTTTCCGAGACGCTGCGCAATTTCCGCAAGGAAGGGGAATACCTCGTCCTTGACGGTGTTGCGACCCAATACACGCTGCGCGATGGCAATCAATGGACGTGCATCTTCAACCTTCGGAAGCCTGATTTCGGCGCTCCCGACCCTGATATCCTCGGTCCGGCTCCTGATCGCGTCGCCAAAAAGCGCTGGAGGAGCGGCAACAAATGAACCGGACACCTGAGCTTGAGGCCATGATGTCGGCCGACGACACGGCCGTCAGCAACAAGAACGCAAAGCGCAACCAGCTCCTCGGCGGAGCGGCCTTGCTCATTGGCGGTGCCGTGGCAGCCTACTTCGTCCTTGCCACGCCAAGGGAAACTCCTCGCGACACAACCGAAGGCGACGAAGAATTCCGGACCACGACGTTCCGGCCGCCGTCGTTCGTGCGCGAGGAAGAAAAGCCCGAACCGCAACCCGAATCTGACGTGATCAACATCCCGCCTCCTCCCGAGCCGGTACAGGAGAAGGTCGACACGACCACATTTAACGTGCCTCCTCCGCCTGAAGTCGTCCAGGCGCCGCCCACGGAGCCGGCAGCTGAGCCGCCGCCTGAGGAATTTCCGGAGCGCTACAGGTCCAAGCTGATATCGTTGGATACGGCTCGCCAGGAGGACGCCGCCGGTGGCCTCGGTGGCGCCGACGGCAACGGTCTGAGTGTCGCGGGCGAGGACCGCAACAGCAAATTCCTCGCGGCCGCGTCGAGCCTGGCTGATAGGTCGGCAAAGGCTAAGCAGATCAAACGTATCGACGCGCTGGTGCCTGAAGGCACCCTAATCCCGGGCATTTTGGAAACCGCGATCGTCAGCGATCTTCCAGGCCAAATCCGCGCGATCACATCTCAGGATGTCTATTCGTTTGACGGGCGGCGCGTCCTGATTCCGACCGGAACCCGGCTGATCGGCGAATATCAGTCCGATGTTGTTAGGGGTCAGAAACGCATTTTCGTCATCTGGACCAGGCTTCTCCGCGATGACGGTGTGTCAGTTCGCCTCAACTCCATCGGCACCGACAGCCTTGGCCGCTCCGGATTGACCGGCCGTGTCGACAACAAATGGCGGGAAAGGTTCGGTTCCGCAATCGTACTCTCGATTGTCGGGGCAGGAGCTAGTTACCTCACCGGATATGGAAGCGATGAAGCTTTCGGCCAAAATAATGATGAAGCCAAGCGCGGCGAGGAACTGGCGCGCGACACGATCGCGCAAACGTTCAGCGATATGGCTAACCAGGCTTTGAGCGAAAACCTGCGCATCCCGCCGACGATCAGTGTCAGCCAGGGCGAACGCATCTTCGTCTACGTGCGCCAGGATCTCGATTTCAGCACCATGTATGACGATCCCGTCACAGAAGCGATGAAGGAAATACAGCGTGAACGTCGCGGTCAGTAACAAGGGCCGGTCGGCCACCAATCCTTATTACTTCCTTGATCGGGCACTCGAACCTATCCGCGGCTTTCTTGACGATCCGCGTGTCGTCGAAATCTCCGTGAATAAGCCGTGCCACCTCTATGTGGAACGGCTGGGCTCCGATCATATGGAGTTTCACGAAATTAAGCAGCTCACGGCCTCTGAAATTGAAAATATCGGGGAGCGCGTCGCCGGCGCAACAAACCAGTTCATCAGCCGCGCCAAGCCTATTTTAAGCGCGGCCTTACCGACGGGCGAGCGTATTCAGATCGTGCTGCCTCCCGCCGCGCCGGAAGGCGGCTCGATCTCGATCCGAAAGCAGGTCGTGAACAATTTCACGCTCGAGGAGTACCGCGATAGCGGCTCACTGGATAAAGTCTCGGTCGCAGTCGGCGGACTGAGCGACATCGACCGGGAGCTGATTGCGCACCTTCGCGCGAGCCGTATCTATGACTTCATCCATACGGCGATCACAAAGCGCGTGTCGATTTTGATCAGCGGCGGCACCTCGTCGGGCAAGACCACCTTCCTCAACGCATGTTTGAAAAGCGTCGATCCGCATGAGCGGATATTGACGCTGGAGGACACACGCGAACTATTTCCGCCGCAGCCGAACAAAGTGCATCTGATTGCCTCCAAGGGCGACCAGGGCACCGCAGACGTGACGATCCAAAACCTGCTGGAAGCGTCGCTCCGGATGCGGCCAGACAGACTGTTCGTCGGTGAAATCCGTGGCGCCGAGGCCTTTTCCTTCCTGCGCGCCATCAACACGGGCCATCCGGGCAGCATGTCGACGGTGCATGCGGATACGCCGATGGGCGCCTATGAACAACTCGCCATGATGATGCAGCAGGCCGGAATGTCGTCGGGTTACTCCAAGCAGGATCTGATGTCATACATCCAAATGGTCATCCCGATCGTAATCCAGTTGCGCCGTGATGGCGGAAAACGGGGCGTTTCGGAAATCTTCTTTGCCCGAGATGAGACATGAACAAGGGCTATCAGGCCTTCTATCTTCTCTTCTGCGCCGGAATCGTCTTCGCCGTCTGGACCCTCACTTACGGACTTGGCTTGCAGCTCGTCTATAAGGACGGCCGAATACTCGAAACCACGATCACCACCAATCCTTTCGTGCCTGTTCAACAATTCTGGCTCTACAAGGGCAGCCATACCCTGCAGAAGGTCGCGCTCGTCGCGCTCCTGCCAAGCTTGTTCGCCGGCGGCCTGGCGGCCTATCTTGGCTTGAAATCGCCAACCAACCCGCTCGGCGACGCCGCTTTTCAGGACATTGCCGCCTTGCGACGCGGCAGATGGTTCCGCAAGCAGGGGCACATCTTCGGCCGCCTCGGTCGCAAGATCCTCCGCACAAAGGATGATCGTCACCATCTCATCATCGGTCCAACTCGATCCGGTAAGGGTGCTGGCTACGTCATTCCCAACGCCCTCCTGCACGAAGGGTCGATGATCGTCACCGATCTGAAGGGCGAAGTCTTCAAGGCCACTGCCGGATATCGCCGCCGCAAGGGAAGCCAGGTCTTTCTATTTGCTCCGGGATCGGAAGCCACCAACCGCTACAATCCGCTCGACTTCGTGCGCCAGGAGCGCGGCACGCGGACGACGGATATCCAAAACATGGCGAGCATCCTTGTCCCGGAGAACACCGAATCCGAGAATTCGGTATGGCAGGCCACGGCACAGCAAGTGATGGCGGGCGCTATCAGCTACGTTCTGGAGAGCCCGCACTACAATGGCCGGCGCAACCTCGGCGAAGTCAATTCCTTCATCAATAGCGGCGTCGACCTCCAGGCGCTGATGAAGTTCATCAAGGCGAGAGAGCCATACCTTTCCAAGTTCACGATGGAAAGCTTCAATGCCTATCTCGCGCTGTCAGAACGGGCCGCCGCCTCTGCCTTGCTCGATATTCAGAAGGCCATGCGCCCCTTCAAAAACGAGCGCATCGTAGCCGCCACGAACGTAACCGATATGGATTTACGGGCGCTCAAGCGCCGGCCGATCTCGATCTACCTCGCGCCCAACATCACTGACATCACGCTATTGCGTCCTCTCCTGACGCTGTTCGTGCAGCAGACCATGGACATCCTCACCCTGGAGCACGACCCCAATTCCCTGCCCGTCTATTTCCTGCTCGACGAGTTCCGACAGTTGAAGAAGATGGACGAGATTATGACAAAGCTACCCTATGTGGCCGGCTACAACATCAAGCTCGCCTTCATCATCCAGGACCTCAAGAACCTCGACGAAATCTATGGCGAGACCTCCCGCCACTCGCTGCTTGGCAATTGCGGCTATCAGCTCGTACTTGGCGCCAACGACCAGGCAACGGCCGAATATGCCTCTCGTGCGCTCGGCAAGCGCACAATTCGCTATCAGTCGGAATCGCGCACCATTGAGCTTTTTGGCCTGCCTCGCCGCACGAAGGTCGAACAGATTCGCGAACGCGATCTGATGATGCCGCAAGAAATCAGGCAGATGCCCGAACGCAAGATGGTTTTGCTCATCGAAGGCCAGAGGCCGATCTTTGGTGACAAACTTCGATTTTTCGAGACACAGCCCTTCAAGGCTGCTGAGGCTTTCTCACAAACGCACGTGCCGGAAGTCCCGTCCGTCGAATACCTGCCCGTCAAACCGGTACCGGCATTGACAGAGGAGTATGGAGGCGACAGCAAGCCGACTGTCGAAACAGTCCAAGTCCTGACGCCGGCGAAGGCGCAAGCAACCGCCTCGGCCGCCGACGACAAACAGCCGGAATCGGATTTCGGACGGCCGGCTAGTTCTTCCGCTCGTGTGGTCAACCGCAAGGCGATCGATGCACGAAAAAAACCAACCAAGAGCAATTCCGGCGCCGGCGCCGAAACGTCGAAACGCGACGTTGCCGCAATCGAGGAGCGCATTAAGACGGTCGAAGAGAGCTTAAAACCTAGCGCCGAACGACTGAAGGCGACGGTTGCGCAGAAAGTCGAGAAGCTCGGTGACCGCTCCCCGACAACACGAAAGAATTATCTGGATATATTCTCAGCGACGGTTCCTGATCCCGTCGACGTTGGCCTGGCCGCCGAAGCTTAAGACCTTCCTGGCGGCCAGCTTCCTCTAGAACGGCCAATAGCTGGCGATGAAGGCGGCAGTCTCGCCGCCCCACTGCACAATCGACTGATACCAGCCGGCAACCGTCTCATAGGCGATCTGGATCACGCCAAGCATGAACACAAGGCAGATGACCACGCCAAGGCCCTTGCCGAAGCCTTCGTCGCCCTTCGGATCGTTGGTCTGGATTACATAGTCCTGCCTGTTGTTCAGCATCGTGCTCACTTAACGTTCCCGATCGTCGCGGTCGCGTTCCTTCCGTTCAATTTCCTCGCGCTCCAGCTCTTCAAGCCGCGGTATATGCTGCTGTGCTGGGTCGGTGCGCGTCGTCTCTCCGCCGCGCTGTGTTGCTTCCCTCTCCTTGTTTACCCGATCCTGAAGGCGATTTGTAGCGTCTACCGTTGATGCGAGTTCGTGCGCCTCTCGGGCGCCCGGCTCGTTCGTTGGTCGCTCGGCATCCTCCTGGCGAAGATCGCGTTGCTGTTCTCCTGTTGCGTCGACATTCGCCGGCGTCTTGTCCTTCTCCCCTTCCGGCCGCGCGCGGTCCTCCGCCTCCACCTCCTCTTTACTCGGCCATGGCTTTTCACGGTCGGGCTCTTGCGAGCGGCGGAAATAATATTCATCGTCGGCGCGTTTCACTCTGTTGGCAAACTCCCGCAGTGACTGATCCGATTGAAGGATGACATTTTGCCCTCGTTGCGGCGATTTTTCCGGCCGCGCGGCGTCATTCTTCTCGGCCTCCTCGATGGCGCGCATCAGGTCAGGATCGTCTCGCTCGGCCACTTCACGTATATAGGTGTTGCCCTCGATCGCGAGCTGCGCCGCGCGGCCGATCGCCTCTTCCAACGCTTGTTCGCCTCGCTGTCTCATCCGGTCGGTCTCCTGCCGCTCGTCTTCGCTCACCTCACGATAGCGATAACTGCCGGTTTCAGAGTCCTGCTCCGGTTCGACCTTTTCCAGGTCGACCAGCATGTTTGCCCTGGCTTCGATCTCGATCAGCACTTCATTCGCGGCCTCAACGGCCGCCGCGCCATGCTTGGCGATCGCGGCGTTCAACTGCTCCGCTTCAACGTCGCGCTCAGCGGTGGGAAGCATCTCTTCCCTGCCCTGCCCTTCCGTCGCCTCGTTTCGCTGCTCATGCAGCGCCATTAACTCGCGACGCTGATTGACGTGATCACGCGCCAGGTTGGCAACCTCATCAAAATCGCTCCGGTCGTCAGGCCCAACACTTCTTTCAAGTTTGAACAGCGCCGTTTCGACTTGCTTTTCGTAAACCTCAAATTCAGCCCTGGATGTTTCGCGCACGTCCTGACCCTCCAATACGAGTTTTTGCAATGTTACCAGATTGGCGCGGAATTTTGAGCCGAAATCTGCATGCACCACATTTGGTGTAGCTTCCGCCTGACCTGCCGAAAGGCTTGCTGTCAAATGGTCCCGCTGCTGTTCTGCATAGGCGACGATCCGTTGATCACCGCTGGCAAGCGCGATTTTCTGCCAACTCTGCGTTGCCTTTATGGCATACTCACGGCTCCTCTCGGCCTTCGCCAGACTTCTCCGGCCGCCCCGCTTGGCGTCGTACCGTCCCTGCGCCGTTTCGCTGGTCCCGACGTGCTCGGTCCGCCCTTCCCTGCTCACCGGCCTCACCTGATTGCGGGTAAAGGCGGGCGGAGCGGCGAACTCGCGACGATCGGTCATCTCCATCGCTATTCCCTGCGCCCGGGCCTTCTCCGCCATTGTGCCCCGCCACTCGCGAAACACCTGAGGCGTCGTCTCGATCCGATCACCCGATTCCGATCGCATCGTGATGATCGCGTGCGCATGGACATGTGGCCGCTTGCCCCCCTCGCCTTCTTCCTTCGGATCATTGGCCGGATCATGCATGGCAAACACATAGCGATGGCCAGCGAACTGCTCGGCAAGGAATTCGCGTGCAGCGTTTTCAAACGCCTCGACATTCGTGCCGGCCCGGGCCGACAGGATCAGGTGCATCACGTCGCGGCCTTTGCGGCTGTGCAGATCACCGCGCCATTCCTTTTGCACCAGGTCGCCAGCGAGCTTTTCGTCACCGATGACTTGGCCGCGGTCGTCGCGAACGTTGCCGTCATGACGTTCGACCAGGCTCCGCAATTTGCTGGCGCCATACTCGACACCGTTGCCGTAGCCCTGGAACGAGAACCGCGCCGCCACATCCTGCGCGGCCGCACTCGCGTCATATCGCGCTTGAATGATTCCGGCGGCCTTGTCGTCGCCAGTCAGCCGCTCCCCCTGCCCACTTCTGAGAACGACCGCTCCTTGAACCGTCAGCGCGCCGTCGGCCTGGTGCGTGACAGCGTAAGCATAGCGTCGATCGCCGAACGTGCTCGTCAAACTGTTCCTGACCAGCTCATGCATCGCCTCGTCTGACGAAACCGCCGCAGTCGAAATCTCGACGGTGAAGCTGCCGATATCGCGGCTCTCTGCGCGGTTCTGGAACAGATGATTCCAGTCGCCCCGCAACCGCGCCAGATCCTCGCGGCTACCAATGCGCTCGCCATTCTCGTTCTCGACCGCTAGCTCGCCGCCGCGCGACACATAATTCAGCATCGCCCCTACCCTCGCGCCGCCGCCATAGGATGCCATTTTGACGACCGCTGGCTGGCTGCCCTGGGCAACCGCCGCTAGCCGCGCTTCCATTGGGCGGGCCGCTGCTGACCGCGCCTCAGTCGCGAAGATCGACCGGGCGGCCGCTCGCCGCGTTTTGCGCTGGCTGCCACCGCCGCCACCAGCGCCACCGCCGCCCAGCTCGGCCATCGCTCTCAATCGACGCTTCATTTCGTCTTCGGCCGACGAACGACGTTTTGGCCCAAGCGATGCCTCATGCAGAAACGCCGCACGGCGCTGCTCCCATTCGCTCGTGAAGGCGCCGAAGAAGATTTCCAAGGCCTACGCCTCCCCTCGTCGCTTGTGACCGGCGCGCCTAGCCAGCGATCGTAACTCCGTCATCACGGCTGCTTGGACGCGTTGCACATTTCCCAGATTGATGTCGACGTCGCCTGGATGAACCCCTTTGCCGCTGTTTAGCGATCGCGCCACCTGATTGAGGTTCACGCCGATCGCGCGCATATCCTCAAGCAGCAATGCCATCACGGCCCGATCCTCCTTTGTCAGGACCGGCCGGACACCCGCACCTTCGAGAATCAGCGACCGAAAAAATCCGGAAACCGTCATGTCGGCCGCCTTGGCCGCCTTTTCGATCGCCGCATATTCGTCCGCGCTGACGCGGGCATGCACCATTCGACCCTTCCGGTCCGGCTCGAGCCGGACCTCGAATTTCGCGTCGTCCATTAGCCTTAGGCCCCTCTCTCTGGCGCTTGCGGCAGGCATCGAGGGCTTGTTCCTCGATCGTCAGGAAAAATGTCGCACATTTTTCCGTATCCTGCCACACTCGATAAGCGTGAAATTCCCGCCACACTCGATAAGCGTGAAATTCCCGCTCAACAGAGGGAATCTTCGAGCGGCCCACATTTCGCTCGTCCACATCGAAACGATGGCAGGGACGGAGGCCCTGCCATTCAAACGCTAAAACGCTCTCCAGGGTTCACCTCCAGGACCGCTTTGTCGGCCTTTGTGTGCCCCTCGTACTCGTCCGCAAGGGACGCTCCGCTCTTCGCCCTGGCGGACTGCGTGCGAGCGTCACAGACGGCCTTCGCGCGGCTCCGGGGTTCACCACAAAAGGAGCGGAAAGGCCGGAGCCAGACTTCATCGGTCAAAAATGGAAATTGGGCGACCGTGGAGACTTCAAGGATGGCTCAAACGGCAGCGCGCGGTTGATCCCTTTTCACACGACTTATTCACACGATGTGTTCACATGCCACGACATCATGATATGAAAGCAAGATGTGATTGAAGTATCACACACTAGGATAGTGAGGAGTGATCGCATGGTGTAAAAATGCCGTGCGAAATCAAGCATTCGCTTCGTATGGAAATGCTGCAGTGGCGACGGCCTGCCGCATTGAAGCCCTTGGAGACGGCAAAAAGGGGATCGAACATGACTCAAAGAATTTGCGCGATCAGCGGAAAAGGCGGCGCCGGGAAGACGACGGCCATTATCCTCGTTGCCGGCGAGTACGCCATTCATGGAAGGAAGGTTCTTCTGATCGACGCCGATCCGCGCCAGAACCTCGCCGAATGGTGGAAGCGATGTGAGGCCAAGGACAACCTTCCGGCCAACATCGAGCTGCATAGTGCGGCAACGCAGCGAAGCATTGAAACCGTGCTTGCCGAACAAAACGGCGTCTATGACGTAATCCTGATGGACTCACCGGGCGTCGATAGCGTCATTCGCGACACGATCATCCGCAACTCCGACCTGGTGCTGACGCCAATTCAGCCGAACCAGGATGAAATCAAGGCGGCTGGCGAAGCCGCCACCATCACCGCGGATATTGGCGACAGGAACGGACGCACGATTCCCCACCTCAACGTGGTGACGCGCATCGCCCTTCCCGGCCGCGTTCTCGAGGCCTACAGGCTGATCCGTCCGTTCATCGCCAATCTTCGCGCCAATGGATACGAATCGACGTTGATGGAAACCGAGCTCACCGAAAGAAATTGCTACCGCGAAATACGCAACGGCCTCGGCACCTTGCAGATGCTCGAGCTGACCGACCCGGTGATGAAGGGTCGCGCGGAGGTCGCGGCGTTTGTGGCCGAACTTGATCGCCATCTCGCAGAAAACCGGGAAAAGGTGGGAAATGTCTAAACCAGGCAAACTGTCCGTCTCTGACTTTCCGATCGCTCCGCGACGGCCGAAGGCAGCCATATCCAAAGCCGCAATGAAACCAGCCTCTGTGTCGGAAGAGGCAGAGGCTGGAACGGCTGCTAGGGAACCAGCAGCGGCGCCGGTTTCAGAAGCGGATGCAACAAGAGAACGGCCGCAGCGCAGTCTGCCGAACCCAAGCGGTGAAGAGCGCAAGCGCAAGGCGATCGAACGTGCTCTGGCTCAGGAGGAGGGACGCTATCGCTTGCGCGACCTCAAACGCGCGCACGCGCGAGAAGCCAAGCACTACGTCAATTGCCCGCTGGACTACGACACGAAGATGCGATTGCAAAAGGCCGCCTTCGACAACGACATCAAGATGACGGTGATCATCAAGGCGGCGATCGACCAATTTCTCCGCGACAACGGCTACTGAGAATGACGGGCCGCGGCTTCCTATTTGGAATAGCCATCGGCACCGTCATCGGCATCTACGCCGCGCCTATGCTCGGCCGGCAGAGCATAGGCCTTCGCGAGACTTCGCAGGCCTTTTTGTCTATCGTCAAAGGCACTGACCGCATACCCGATAAGGCTACGTGGCCGACCAGTGAACACGCGAAATCGGAGCTCTTCCGCATATCCAAATGGGATATATCCAAGCACGGTGATGGATCGACGGTTAATGTGAGGCGGTGTATAAGTATTGATGAATATTCGATAGCTTGCGAGCTGTCGGCGCATCTTGGTTGGATCGAAGGTAAAAAATCCGTGGAATCAGTGTTCGAGGGCGGACCAGGTCGTTGGACGATGGTCATAGCAAAGAACCGATGATGCCCTTGCAACTGCTCTGCCAGTATCATCGATCAGTTCAAGCGATAAAGAAGCGCTGTCGGCGCGCAGCCGCTTCGTTCTCCCTCCACCGCCCCAAAATGGTAAGGGAAAAAGCTAGTCCTGGGGATTGGGACTAGTGCCGAGTCTAACAAAATTGGTACATAGTGCCGCCCTGCGGGCGGTTTTTCATCTGGAGGGATGGGTCCGTGACGCGGGATATGAACACCTATAAAAGTGCAAAGGGATTGGTGGAAACGACCGATCCTGAGATTGACAAGCCGATTTATCGACGCCCGGGGTTTGACGGCATCACGACCCTGGGCGAGATGGACAAGAAGATCGCGGCCTTTCTTCGCAAGGAGCGCGAGGACGAAGGGCTGACGCGCGCGGATCTCGCGCCTTTGCTTGGCCTGTCAATGCCTGTCTACGGGCGATACGAACGTGCTTTCTCCAAAATGCATGTCACTCGTATGATCCACCTCTGTGAAATCCTCGGCTTCATGCCGGTCGAAATGCTTTTTGAGGCTGCTCCTCATCTTTGGGGCCGGACGCCAGAGGAAGCCGAGGATCGTCTTGAACTGGCAAAACTTATGGCGGCCTTGTCCCACGACACGACGCGCGATCTCCTCGCCCTGGTTAAGCGCATGGTCGCACAGCAGAAGGCGGCTGACGCCGCCACGGCCTCATCGCCGACAAAGGAGTAAGGCCATTGAGCGACCTTGCTATCCTCCTTCGACAGTTGCAGCGCGTGAAGGTAATCGCCCGGGGTGCGCCCCTGATCAAACGTGTTGTCCGTTTAGGCGACAATCGCGCCCATCACCCTGCCCGCGCCTCACCCGATCGGCTTTGCGTTCGAAGAAGGCTCATCAGCATTGGTCCGACAGAAAACTGCCCTGCCCGCGCCTTCTCCGTCAGCACGCGCAAATAGCCGCCGGCGGAGTTAATATGCTGCGCCCGCTGCAGGATGCAGGCGACCACGATTGACGCCGTTTCCCGTCCCATGACGAGGCAGGCATCCCCGTATGCCGATGGCGACACGCCAAGATAGCCCCGCACCTGGGCGGCGGTCTCCATCAGGTCGCGCCAGTTGGCTATCCCATTCACAGCGTAGTCGATAATGTCCGGGCAGGCTTTCAATACAAGTCCAAGTTGATAACCTTTCGGCGGCTCCGTCGTTCGCCGTTCTTGCGCGACCGGTGCCCCGCTCTTTTCTGGAGCAGGTTCAAATTCAAAAATAGAGTCGGTATTTGAATCAGATTGCTGCCGTTCAAAACGATCGGCATTGCCGTTCGAATCTTCGACATTCATGTGCGATTCCAACAGGATGTCGATCTCCTCACGGATCTCGGCTAGGTCGGTCACAATCGGCGCCAGATCGACGATCGCCGCCCTCCGAGGAATCGCATCCACGATTGCCCTGAAACGCCTCCACAGGTCTCCCCAGTCGCCGGGAACATCTTCCTCGACGGCCGCTTCGATCAGCTTCTGGATATCCCGGCGGTGCAGCGTGATGCGCTCTCGCATGAGCCGGAGGGCACGATTGTCCGCTCGAACGCGTTCCGCTGCCTCCGCGAACTCGTCTGCACGCGCCACTACTGGGGCAAGCGAGAAGCCGAACGCTTCCTCAAGGCCCCCTCCCCTCCCCTTGCGGGCGTACCGTTTGCCGTTCGGGCTGTCCCGGCGGACGATAAGGCCACTGTCCACCAAGGTCGCCAGGTGCCGCCGCAGCGTTACCTCCGACATCCCGTGAGACCGCAGGACCAGCTGTTTGTTCGAGGGGAACACGACCAGGCCGTTTTCCTCGCTCAGCTCGGTGTCCGGATAGAATGACAGCAGCGCTGCCAATACCGCCAGGGAGCGGTCCCCGATGCCGACGACAGCTTTTCCCTCACACAGGTCCCTGTAGACCTGCCATTTGTCGACAGCCTTCCCTTCCGCGATTTCTTTCGAGTCATTCTGCGCTGCCAGCATGGCAAGCGACATCGGTCGCCGCCCAAAGGGCGTCGTTGCAATACCCGTCTCCATTTCTTCCTTCGCCTTTCAATCAGGCAAAAGAAATCCGCTCGCCGACACGACGCTGTGACTCTTGACAGTGATTCGTGGAAATGCGATTCTCAGTTTGCTACAACTTTGAGAGAGGCTTCCACGACTAAGGTCGTTCGGGGGCCTTTTTCTTTTGCGGTTCTACTCCTACTTCGATTTGCTGCTTGCCTGCCAGTCGGCGTAGAGATCGTCCAGCCGCCCTGTCAGATATGCGCCGAAGCCCTCATCAGCCCCGGCAGTCTTGAGGGAGAGCGTATACGCCTTCCCGTTATCCTTGATCTTCCCAGCAACCTTGCCGTCGTGTGGCTTCCACTCGCTAACAGTCTGTTCCCGCTGGGGCTTCTTCGAAACCTCGGCCAAAACTAGCATGAAGCGCTCGTCCGAGCTCAGGGGCCCGAACTCGGGCTTCTGGATGGCATTACGGGCAGTTTCCAGCACGTTGGGTTCGGCGATCTTTTCAGCGAGTTCCATCCACCTGCGGCGGCCCATTGAGGGCGCTGCGCCGATGGCCTTGACGATTCCGCTCGGGATGCCTTTTGCGACGGAAAGCAGCTTGGAAAGCTCCGTTTTGTCGGTCGACAGCGCCTGCATAATGACATCCCGGCTGAAGTCGTGGCTTTCGAGGCTCGCTGCGAAGAGGGCCCGCTCGATGTACGAGAGATCCTTTCTTGCGGTGTTCTCGATGCCCTGCGCGACGACAAGCTCGTTGTCGGTCAACTGCCTGACAACCGCCCTCACCTTCCGCTTCAGAAGCCGGACAGCGCGAAGCCTCCGGTGCCCGTAGGCAACCTGGTAGCGACCTTCGAGATCGGGATGCTGCCTCACGAGTATCGGCACCTCTTGCCCGTTTTCCTCGATCGACCTTACGAAATCGTCCGTCGCAGTAACCTCGCCGTCCAGGCGATCTCGCACGAACGAGCCGTCGATGAGTTCCGGATCGAGTTCGACAACCTTCTCGCCTGCCTTCAGGGCTTCCTGCAGTTCACGAGCTTCCTGATCCATGCGGTCAAGGGCAAGCCCCATCGTCCTTACGGGTCCTGCCAACACTCGGCCTCCGTCACCCTCCCCCGAAAAGTTGGCCGCGGCCAACTCGCGGCTGGTATCGGCAAAGATGCCCGTAAGCTTGTCCCGCCTGCTCATGTCCGCCCCCACGTTCTCTTGATGCCATCCAGGATCTCTCCGTTAACGGCGTCGAGGGATTCGATAGCCCGGTCGAATGTCGAGCGGCGGACTTGTCCCCTTTCAATTTCGTAGAGCGTCTGCTTTGTCAGCCCAGCATCGGCGATTGCCGTGGATTTCAGGACGGTCGCCGCCAGAACCTCGTCGCCAAACAAACTTCGCAGCAGGGCTACGATCTGCGCCTGCGGGCCATCATGGGGCTCGTGGCGAGTGATGACGTAGCGGATGAAATCATGGTTCAGGTCACCGCCTGCCTTGCGGACGACCGACAGTAGGTCCGCAGTCATCAGCAGGAACTGGCTCATTGATGCGACGTCCACCATTTGCGGGTGGATTGTGATCAACAGGCTGGTCGCCGCACACACGGCACCGAGCGTCAGGTATCCAAGCTGTGGAGGGCAGTCGATGACGACGATGTCGTATTCGGCCTCGACTTCAGCCAAGGCCACGCCGACGCGCCTGAAGAAGATTTCGCTGTTGGTTGTCTTCCGCTCCATCAACGCGGTTGGGGTCTCGTGCTCGAATTCCATCAGCTCAAGGTTTCCGGGAACCAAGTCGAGGCCTGCGAAGTATGTCTTGCGGATGATGTCCTTAAGGGGCCGCCGTTTGTCGTCGTAACGGATCGCGCCGTACAGGGTGTCGCCTTCCTCCAGATCGAATTCTGGCTGAACGCCAAGCATTGATGACAAAGAAGCCTGCGGATCGAGATCGACTGCAAGGACGCGATATCCCTGCAGCGCAAGATGCTGTGCTAGGTAGATCGATGTCGTCGTCTTTGCGCTGCCGCCTTTGAAATTGGCAACGGCGATCGTCTGAAGCTTATCGCCTCTCCTTCGCCACGGCAGATATGTGATGGCGTCCTTCGGTTTGGCGGATGCCATGTGTTTCCGCAGCTCGTTGATTTGTTCGAGGGTGTACGAGCGTCTTCCTGTCGGCGAGACAGCTGGCGAAGGGCCTTTGCCGTCCAGCGACAGCTGTCTAAGGTAGCCGTCTGACACTCCGACGATCTGAGCCGCCTCACCAGAGGTGAATGTTTTGAGCATTTTTTGCGAGGACGGCGGGAATAGGCGCTCTCGCAGCAACTGCAACTGCATAGACAGCTGCCGCGCGTGGTGTGAAATCCGCGCATCGGAAGAAATGGCCGTCGATACGTTTTGATTCTGCAACATCGATTTCCCCTTTCGATGCGCTTTTTACGCAGCAATTGCTAAAAATCCGTATCGAAAGTGACATGATTCGGTAACCATGCCAAGAACCCTTATGATTCAAGGGCTTCTGGCAAGCAGGCAGGCAAAGTTGGCCGCGGCCAACTTCTTGCTCCTCGCTTGTCGTTTGATCGGCGGCCGCAAATTTCGAGGGCAGCGACTGAGTTGGCCGCGGCCAACTTCTTCTTGTTTGTTGCTTCACGTGAAACTGGAAACGGGTTTTTCGCGGCCGGCGTGCCGTCACTGCGGAGCCGGGAGAAACCCGTTTCCCCCGCCTGCTTCAGTCGCATCCAAAGGGCACCCGCCGCTACGTGCTAAGCCATCCTGATGTCGTCCTCCGAGCCGTCACGAAATCGAAATCGACGCCCGGGCGTTGATGAACCAGATGGAAGGTGGAGGCCGCTAAGCGGCCTCGTTCGCTCTTCTCGACGATTGGAGCTGGTGAAGATAGTCGGCCGCGGCCTGCGCCTTGGCGGCGGCGGTGATGATCGCGCGCTTGTCGTTCTTCAGGACGGCGAGCCAACTTGCCAGGTAGGCGGCGGTGTTATCGCGCGGATCATGAGCCACGCCGAGATCGGCGCAAAGGAATGATGCCGCGAGTTCAGCGACGAGCTCTTCCACCGCGTAACATTCCGTTCCGAATCGGCCACTGAGATCACGGTCCAGGCGATGCTTTGCGCCGGACCAGTGCGAGAGCTCATGCAGCAGGGTCGAATATAGGTGAACCTCGCTTTCGAACCGGTCGCGGTCCGGCATGAGGATGTCATCGCTGGTCGGTCGATAGCTGGCCTTCGTGCCGCTGTAGCTCACCCTTGCGTTGGTGTTTCTGACGAAAACCTCGACGGTTTCAATGTGCGGAACAGGAACACTCGGCAGTTCCTCGGCCGGGCTGAAAAACCGGTCAGGCAGGTTCTCGATCTGCTCGATATTGAAGACGGTGTATCCCCTGAGGTAGGGGATCGAGCGATCCTCGTCGTCTTCGCGCTCCTTTGGCGTGAACGTGCCATACTTGACAACGAGCGTTCCTTTTTCGCCCTTTCGGACTTGCCCGCCGAGGTCCTGCGCCTGGCGATAGGTCATCCAGGTGTTTTCCTCGTAGCCGAACATCTGGCCGGACACCCACAGCATCAGGACATTGATGCCGCGATAGGCTTCGCCGGTCGCGCGGCGCGGGATGCGGGAGTGTCGTACGCTGCCGCGCCAGGGGCGGATCCAGGGCTTGGTGCCGGCTTCAAGCTGCTCGACGATGGTATCGGTGATGCGTTGGTAGGTGTCCTTGATGCTCTGCATGGCCGTCTCCATTCCGTTGGTTGACGGCAAAGAACGGAGATAGCCGAAGCGAGCCCATGCACCAGTAGGGCCGAAACGGAGTGGAGGACCGCGACAGCGGTTGCATGGGGGAGGGGCTATCGTAGCTTGTCCGTCAAATCACCCAACGGACTGAGGCGGCGCCGAAACGCATCGGACATCGACCAGCTCGACGACCGCTCGACGAAAAGCAGCTTGTTGCCTAGGGCAGGGGTTATCGACCGCGATCGTCGTCGTCGCGCTCACGGTCTCGCCGCGCCGCCATTTCGGCCTCGATAGCCTTCAGCCCGGCGCTTCTGTCCCGCTGTGGCTGCTCGGCCTGTTGTGGCCGCAGGTGTGCCTCGGTGGCCTGTCTCTCGCGTCCCAGGCGGGAAAAGTCAGAGCGGGCGGTGAAAGAGACCTCTGTATTGTCGTCGGGCAAGCGTTCGGGCAAGTCGGCGCGATCGACGGCAATGATCCGCTCATCCGTGACGATACTGGCGACTCTATCGTCATGGCCGAGAATTTGGCCGGTGATTTCCTCTCCCGGCCGTGCCGTGCGGATATTGTGTTCAAACGGCTTCTCGCCGCACCGTTCGAGGTCGGCAAATGCAGCGCGAAGCGCTTCGCGGCGGTTCGGATTGATAGAGTCCTCCAGCACATGCTTCATTGCCGGACTAGACGGGTCGTTTGTGGTCTCGATTGATGCCTCGATCATCCGCGGTTTGCTGATGACGGTAAAATCCACCTCATGGCCGTAATGGCGGCCAAGATCGCCAATGAACGCCTCCTGGGCGCGACCGTTGCCCTCGCGGAATGGATGCACGTAATTGAGCTCGGCGAGCACCTGGCCCGCACGCTCAGCGAATTGCTCCGGGGTGCCAGTGCGAAGAACATTGGGATCGCGGATCGGCTTTAAGGCCTCGTCCAGTCCGAAGTCGATGCGTGAGCCATGCAGGAATGAGGTGCTGCCCTTGGAAAGGCTGCCGATCGGCTCGACGCGCTGGCCGTCGACGATCGGGCTTTCGTTGCGCGTGTGGCCGGCCCATTCGTAAACGTCCTGAAAAATATACCCGTGTATAGCCTTCAGATGTTCCTTGTCGAAATTGCCGCTCGGGCCGCGGCCCTCCGCAATCTCACTCTGTCGAATATGCGTCATGGCATAGTCGGCCGGTCCCAGCTCCGAGTGTCTGGTCAGCCCGAACTTGTTGCGTAGGACACCAGTGCGATCTGGATCGCCGGGCGTGTCGGGGTAGGTGTACGATCCCTTTGACTCGTCCGCCAATACGATTCCTCATGAAAAAAGCCGCCCGTGATCGCAGGCGGCTTATTCGAACAAGAGTTGGAGCGTCAGGCGCGCTTGAAACGCGCCTGCATCTGCTCGCGAAATTCTTCCGACGTGATCTCGCCGGCGACATACCGGGCGTTGGCCGCCTCGAGAACAGGATCGTGGGTGTAGCCCTGCCGGATGTTGGCCGCGCGGGCCTGATCGGTGGCCTTCTTGCGCTTGGCAATGGCCTCCGGGGAACGATCGGGACGTGCGGAATGGATGTTCATCTGCCAATCTCCAGTTGCCTTGCACCCTAGCAAGAAAAGTGCTGAAAATCCAGAACTTTGGGGTGATTTTCGGCGTTTCTGAAGTAGGCGCCCGGCTTTTGGCCGGGCGCTTTACAGCGATTAATCGCGGGGTTCCCATTCGATGATCGCCTGCAGAGTCGGATCGTCCTGGCCCGGAAAGCGGCCGAGATTGGCGTTGAAGCTGAGGCGCTTGATCGAGAGCGTGTAGTATGGCTTGCCCTCCGCGTTCTTCTTTTTCCAGATGCCGCCGACCTCGATGTCATGGCCGCGCGGTGACTTGGCATAGACGCGATGCGTCGGTGCTTTTTCGTTGTCCGAGCTGAACGGCACAGCGGCGATGTCCAGGTCGCGTTCGATGGTGGAGATGAGGCCTTTGCCCTTGGCGGCGTCGAGGTCGTCAGCATCGAACTGGATGTAGTTGGTGGTGGTCATGTCAGTCACTCCTCTTTGGTGGTTGCGATGATCGTTCACATGGCACGGCGGGAAGCGGTGTGCACCGAAGGCTGGAGCGCAGCGGAAGAGGCCGGAGTGCGAAAAAATTTGGCGCGCGAGGAAGCCGCAGGCGGGGAAATTTTTGCGCTCTCCGGCTTTGCGCAAACCGCGTCGCCGTGCGAACGAGCGTCAAAAGCAACCACCGCAGAGGCGTGAGACATGACTCCTTTGGCAACATTCCCCCTGTTCGTAGTCGACCTGACACGACAAGAAATGAGCCTATATTAGTCATTATTTGCGACTATGCAACGAGCTTTGCAGGCTTTAGCGCCAAACACGTGAAGCAATATGGCTCGCGTCTCCTGCCATTCAATAGCACCAATTTGGCTATCTCCAGTCAAGGCATCTTTGAAGACTTGGCGCGGCGATAGAGATGCGGACTTTCGATCTCAGCCGACCAGATCCCCAAACCGTTGCCACGCGCGCGGTTTTCGGCCTCCCCGTACTCAACCAGACTGATAGGATGGGAAGACGGCAGATATCGAAGCATCGCCTCGGCTAGCCCGGCGTTCACCATGGCGAGGCCCACATCGGTATCGCCGATGAAGCACTGCCCGACCAAACGGCGATACCGGTCCTGGTCGATGATATCGCAACGGACATGCTGTCCGTCGATCATCTTTCGAAGGTAACTGCGAGCAATGACACCGCAACGCCAGGTCTGGCCGTCCTTCAAGCCGGTCTGGTCGAGTTCGCATGCATCGATCGCGGCAATCCGAATGCGCTGCTGACGGATACTGATCGTGTCGCCGTCGATTACCCGCGCCTGGCCGGACCATGCCGACGGCTCGGCCGCCGCATCCATGCACCAGATTGCGGCCACGGCCGCCAATATCGTTCGAAATCTCAATTCAATGCCTCCATGGAATTACGGGCTGCCAGCCCGAAAATCGAGCGGGCAAGATGAAGCTCGCCGGCTGTGGCGCGGTCCGTCATGGCCCGCAAGTAGCCGCCCGGCGATTTAACTTCCTGCCGGTCGTATTTCTGCAACGTCACCGCGATTGCGACCGCTGCTTGCTGCTCGCCCATCTGTTCGATGGCGCGGAGTCGCGCATCATCGGAAATGCCCGTCAGGCGGCACATTTGCGGCACGAGCCGCGCCAGATCGGCCCAACTGCGGGGCAGGGCAAAGCCGTAGGCCTTTAAGGCCGGTATTGCCCGCACCAGGTCATGCAATGCCACTACCGCCTGCGGCTGGCGCTCTCGCCCGTTGACTTGGCGCAAGCCGCCCCCCAGGCTTGGTTCATAAGCCCTCTTGCTGGCGGAGCCAGCCTCTAGCAGATGAAGTTGTTCGGCGTCAGCCGAACGCCGATTATCATTACCCTCTTCAAGAGGATCAGGGTTTGTAGTCTGTTTGTGCATGCCGTTTTCGGCATATGTGCATGTCGAATTTTCTGTTTCCGACGCAGATTCTGAACGGCGTGGAAGCTGCATTAGGCGCTCCACAAACCAGTCGAAAAGTGCCGAGGCGCGTCGGAGAAGGCCGCTCGGCGCCTTGGAGGCAACGCCGACAAGGGCGACGACTCGTTCGACGCGGCCGGCAATGCGTGCCAAGGCGCGATCCGACAGCCTCGTAACCGTTGCCAGAGCATAGCGTAGGTTGCGTAGCGCGCCGCGAAAGCGGCGCAATGCTGCGCTCGCGGCCGATTTTTCGGCCTTGGCCTGCCGCACGAGCTGGTCGAGCTCACGAAAGCGGGCGATGAGTATCCGCATGTCGATGCCGCAACCATCTACAATCGCACCATCGCCATTTCGCACCGGGTAGCGCTTGTAGTTGCCGCTATCCTGCATGGTGATCAAGCCGGCGTCGAAAAGGCTGGACAGCATACGGCTCACACGACCGGCTGAGCGGCCGATCTCGAAGCCGAGCTGCTGGTTGGACTTGAAGATGATCGGACGGCCGGACTTGTCAAAGGCCTCGGCCGGGGCCGTGTTGACCAGAGTCACTAAAAGATGGCTTTCGGTCGCGCTGATCAATCCAGTGCAAGTGAGGTTTTGTGCAAGCACGGCAAGCTGGCCGCGCGTCACCGTTCCGATCTCGGCCGACTGTGCCAGTCGCCGGTAATCGGCACGTTGTGGCGTCATTCGGCGACCGATTGGCCGCCGATCCGTATGGGGGTCCCCCATGTCCTCGTCTCCTTGTTAGGGACCAGGCAAAGCTTCCCCGTTCACCGAAGCGGTGTTTCTCAGTTGACAAGGAAGGGAGGGTTTGCGAGAAAGGTTTTGGCTTATTTTTTCATTGCAAACCCGCTTCCGGATTTTCGTTCGGGAGCGGTTTTTCTTTTTCTGGGCCGGTCTGTCTCTCCGTCTTAAAACGTTAGAATGCGCACATCGGAATCACGCTGATTCCGATGATTTGCGAAGCATAACCGGAATAACCGTTTTGGCGCAAGAATTGTGCTACACGCGCCGCCGGCCGGAAGAGCCTGATGGCTCGCAGTAGGCGTGTTTCCTTGATTTTCCGTGTTTTTCAAGTGCAATACATTTCGACCCGCCTTTGATGGCGGTATACCGTATTGGTTCGCAACTGGAGGAAAGAGCCGGCATGGCGCACCATTTTGGCTATCCAGGGCGGGAAGGGGAGTGTGAGGGGAGGGGGCTCGGGCCTCCCCTCAAAATGAAAATAAGGCCGGTCGATCCGGCCTTATTCATTCAGCGGCGGCCTCGGCCGCGCCTAGTAGAAGGGAGGCCGGTCGCGCGGGAGACACGCAACCGGCCTGCGGCTGATGTTTTACTCAGCCGCTTCGGGGAACTGCTTGTTATCCTCGATGTCCGTTTCGTGCTCGACAGGCCTCGCCTCGTCGGCGGCAGCGATCCTCACAGGGTCGGGTATCCAGCCGCTACCGGCGACAAGTCGCTCGGCGATCATGACGGCTTCGGTCTTTTTGGCCGCTGCCTTGACGGAAAGCCCCGCTTCCCGGCCCTTAGCTTCGGCCACGGCAAGCTCGATGGTGGTCCGGTTGACGTGCTTGAAATAGCTGTCGCCGGTCGTCTCGAACCACTCGGACATGTCGACATTGAGAGCTCGGCCTAGCTGATTGGCCTGCTCAATGCCCTTCTTACGGTCGGTGAACTTCTTCTCCACCGCGTTGACCGCATGAGCAGCACCAAAGGCCAGCAACGAAAGGAGCGTGTCCTGCGGCTGCTCTAGCAGCCAATCGAACAGATCGGCGGGATTGCCCGGCAGGCGATGGCCGCAGTTTTCGGACAGGTCACTGAACGCCGCAAGACCCTTGCAGCTTTCGGCGTCCTTCATCGAAGACTTCAACCGCTCATGGGTGATCGACAGTTGAAGCGCGCTTTGCTCCGAATTGTATGGATAGGCCACTTGCAACAGCATGGCATGCACGACGGCGACAAGGGCAACGTCAGGATTGTTCGCCAGTTCAATGCGCAGCGCTGCGGTTTTGTGGGCCGTCAGGTCCTCTATCAGTGCCGCCGAATGTGTGACGGTCGGAATTGCGGGCTTTGCTTCGCCTGCGATACTCGGCAAGCCCTCGTCGGCCTCGTCCTCGTCTGTTACCTCGGCATCGTCCGGCTTCACAAAACCGCGCTCGATGGAAAGCCTGCCGTAATAATCGAGCATGACGAAAGCGCCGCCGTTCGCCAGTGCCTCGGGGCAAAAGGCTTCCGTGCGGGCGGTCAGGGCGTCAATCCGCTTTTCAACTTCCTCAAGCTTTGCCTCGGCCTCGTCGTCGGCTGCACCGCTTTCGATCAGTTCGGCAAGCTCGTCATATTCTGCCTGCGCGGCGTCAAGCGCCGCCTGATCTTCCTCGGAAAGGCTCACGTCCTCAGGATAGTGGCGCTCCATGCTGTGAAGCCCTTCCGGCATCGAAGCGCGGCACTCCACCCATTTCCAGCCTTCGGCGCGCACCGCCTCGGCCACCGCCTCAAGCTTCTCGGCCACCAGCTTTTCCAGCAGCACCGTATCAGTGACATAACCGGCGTTGCGTTCATCGAACAGGTCGCGCTTTACGGCGCCGCCCGCCGCTTCATAGGCGGCCAGCCCGCCGATGAACTGGACACGCTTGTCTGTCGCGGCAACCAACTCCTCGGTGAGCGCGCGCCGGATGGAAAAAGCATCACGGTTCCAAGAGGGCAGGGCACTCCATACCTCAACCTGCCGCTGGTGATCGTCGCTGACGGTGAAGGCTGACAACTGCGCAAAACTCATGTCGTCGTCGCGGAACATCTGCAACAGCACCGGCGACACGCGAGCGAGCGCCAGCCGCTTGCGCACGATGGTTTCGGTTGTCCCGAAACGAGCGGCGATATCAGCGATTTCCTTGCCCTCATTGGCAAGGACGCTGAAGGCCTCGTACTGATCGACCGGGTGCATGTCCTCCCGCATGACATTTTCGGAAAGGCTGATTCCCGTAGCGTCCTCGCCGGAGCGCTCCTTGCATTCGACGGGAAAATCCTTCGCGATCTCGCCAGCCTCGGCCAGCAGAAGCAGCGCAGCACGGCGGCGACCACCCGCCGTCACGAAGTAGCGGCCCTTCTTCTCGCCCTTCCGAACAACAAGGTTTTGCAACAGACGATAGCCGTCCGTGCGAATGCTTGCGGCCAATGCCTCGACGCCTTCGGCGCTGTAGGTCTTGCGAACGTTCTTCGGGTCCGCGTCCAGCTTGTTCAATGGAATGGTGATGGTCTCGGTCATGATATTGCTCCTGATTTCCCTTTTCCCGCGAAGCGGTTTTCCTGCCCGAAGGGGCAGGAGCCCCGCTCCTGCTCCCGAGCTCGTGCGGAACAGCGGGGGAGAGGGGGGCAAGGAGACAAATCGGAGGGGGATCACCCGCCCGAGGCGAAGCCGAAGGGGCGCGCTAGATCCGCTTTGCGGATCCGCGTCGATCCTGCACGAAGGGCGGGCCAGGCCCGCGCGAAGGAAGGACGGGGAGACCGATTTTCTCCTTGCAGGGGAGAGGGGGCAGCGCCCCCTTTCTCCATCGGGCGAAAGAACTTCGGCCCGCGCCAGCGGGGCTCCTGTCAACCGGAGAAATGTGCTGCTCGAGGAAATTGAACGAGGAGTGGCAATCTCAAGCTAAACGGCGCGAAGAGCACTCCAATCCAGCCGCTCGCTCTCTACGGCGCTGTTGAGGGCGCGCTCGCGAGCGGCTTCAAAACCGCCGAGCCACATCACCTCTGGGGACAGGACCCGGCGCTAGTTCTGAAGACCTATCGCTTGGTACCCGTGATAAACGGCTGCCTCGGGTGGATATACGACCGTCCGCTTATAGGAAGGGAATTACCAGAATGGACACAGAGCGAACGGCATAGGTCGCCCAGAGCCGACATCGGCATACCTTGCAAATCTGACGCGCAAAGGGAGCGGATCGGGCAAATCATTCTTTGAGCATTTGCCCCTAACCAGTAGCAAGCCGTCGCTGCTTGATCTCAGTTAGCTAGGTCAACTGACCGCTGGTCAATCCAGCTTCTTTCCCGATGGAGTCTCGCCGGCCGGCAGGTCGACAGCGAAGTCGTAGTGCCCACCTTCGATCTGTCGGCGGGCATCATCGAAATACCGCTGGGGCGGCGTGATGGACGAGCTCCGAGCGATGTCCATTCGGTCCATGAGTTCGGCAAGCGCTTTCTCTGCCTCGTCTACATTGCCTAGCGCAGTGATCCTCGCGAGCCGACGGAAGCGGTCCTCGAGTGCCTTGTACTCCGCAGCTAGCCGCTTGAGCTCATCGACGTGCGTTTGGATGTCGAGAGCCTCCGCGATCGACGGGATCAGCGTCGAGAAGAACGCCATCAAGGCGACGCCCCAAGCGGGCACCCATTCCTTAATGTAACTGAAGCCAGCGAGGCCCGTCAGGATGATGGGGAGCAGGATGACGGCCTTGTGCTGAAGCCTGACCAAGCGCAGCCACGTGAACAGCATCGTGGAGGTCCACAGGCAGCTTTCCGACTGCCTAAGGGCCTCCTTCACGATCTCTCGACGGCGAGCTTCTACAGTACGTGGATCGGAATCCGGGGGCCGAAGATTTTCTGCCATTCCATGCCTGCCAAGATGTCTAGGTCGTCACGCTCGTAATTACATGCCGTCTCGGCGATGGCGATGGCTGCGTCGACCTTGGAGGCCCACTTGTCGCCGAGCTGTACGATCTCGCCAGTGCCAGGTATCGCCACCCATCCGTTGACCCTAGTCTTAAAGAACTTCAGGCAGTCTCGCACGTAAAAGTCGTACCAATAATAGTCGTAATTGCCGAATGCATAATTGCGGAAGAAATCAGCAACCAAGAGCTCTATGGCGAAGGATTTCAGATCGACGGAGCACTCGTGCTTCCATCGCTTGATGATCTTGCAGAGCGGCCGGACGTTTCCGTTGTGATCCCGGTCAGCATCGTCGATCAGCTTGATCTGCGCGATTGGATCGACCGTTTTCCACGAGCCGCCGCCGTTTGTGTCTGGCATGATGAACTGTCCGTTGCCGGTGGCGAAGACGGGCACGAGCTCCACCATGATGGAGTTGAAGTCGATCTGAACGACCTGACCATCGCCGCGTTTGCGGGTCTGGGGGTAGGGTGTTTCCAGCTTCTCCTTGATCTCCTGAAGGAGCGCTGATTGCCCGTTGAAGGCGTATGCTTGGAACCGCTCCAGTATGCTTCGGTCGAAGCGGGCCATGATGTCGATGTCGGCCGAGGGGCGCACCTGTGTACCCTTCCCCCACGACCCCACGGCGAAGATTGGCGGAGTTTCGGTCGCCTCACCCCCGTAGGCACGCTCCAGTGCCTGACCGACACGCTTGGCCTTTCCGAGCGCATCCTCGACCTGATCCGTCGTCGGGTTCAAATCGGAATGGAATTGCCTAAAGCGTTGGCGGACAGCGATCCACAAGTTGATTCTCCACACTCGTACTTTAACGAGCACAAAACAGAAGCGGAGCGCTTGGGATGCACGTCATCCACAACTTTGCAATGCTCCGCCTCTCGGCGGAGGGTCGAATCCGAACCCGACGGCAAAGTTTGGTGCACTGCAAGAACAGCGACGAGGAGAACGACCGCTTTCGGGTACACCGTGGACCGAGTTCTACGTCGCGGTTAGGTCGAGAGCGGTATTTCGTTTCGGGTACCAAGCATCGGATTTCACCACCTAGGCCCCTGAACATTACATTAAAGGGGCAGGGATATACGATAGAAAGACCAAATCATGAACAGCGATCTGCTTCCGCGCCCCAGTCGAAGGTCGCAGAAGGCGGACGCTATTTTCAGGCGACTGTATTGCCGCGACGACGACTGCCGGCTCCCGGTAGAGTGCTTCTGGAGTAACGCCGATTTCCGCGGCCATGTCTTGCCTATTGCCCTTCGGGGGAAGCTTCCAACCGTTTGCTCCGAGCCATGCATCCAGCCGTTCCGCTACCGTTCGCAGGGAGCGTATTTCTGAACGCAGTCTTGCTGCCTGGACCCCGCGCGAGGTGCTTTGCCCACAACTCTGCCAGGCGTGTGTCGGCGGCGTGTGTGGCGCGCATCGCAGCAATTGGCACGGCTGCGAGTAGAACGTCGCTCGCCGCCTGCGCGGCGCAATGATAGTGCGACGAATAGAGCGACGCTTCCGCCAACACGTCGCCGGGCACCGCGTGCTGCAAGAAGACGGATGCACCACGTCCCGTGTGTCTCAGCAGGTGTACATGGATGGCCTCATAAATTTCACAACAAGGCCGCGATAGCCTTCATTTGATCCAGTATCAGTTCAATGCGCGGCTTTGAATTAGGTGTAGGTTTGGCCTTTAGATAGGATCCCACGTAGGTGACCTTACGCACCCCTCGTTGAAGGCCCGTGTTGTGCAGCCCGTCGTGCGCGAGCGCCGCGTTCATGGCGTCATAGCTGCGCTGCGAGCCGTGCGCGATGTGGTTTCGCAGTGCGATCCATAAATTGAGCGTGGATTTCTGAGCGCCGGTCAAGCCGTTGATGCCGTTCCGGTGTGCAGCCACTAGGTACTTCGCGGCACCTTTCCTCATAGCGTCGTAGTTGAAGAACGTAATGTTGTTTCCATCGCTGTCTATGAGATCGGTGATCAAGTCCACCGTCATGTGCTTGGTCAGCGAAAGGGTAACGAAGTGCTGAGCGATCAGGTCCTGCTTGGGCGTGCGGTCTGCCTTGAAGGCGTTCTCAAGATGGACCTGGAACTGCGTCGTGTCGCGGTTGATGTAGGCGATGAAGAGGTCGTTGACGAAACTCTCCCACAGTGTGGCCGCAGTCACATTCCGGACAAGCAGCGTCTCGTCCTTGTCGCCTGTCAAAGCAGCTTTGACGGTGGTGTAGAAGGACTGCACCTCTCCCAAGCTGGTATCGAAATCGGACCGGACATCGCCCGGCTTCATCTTGCGCACACCTCTCCCCCTCGTCGGCGGACTGGCCTAGAGAAGCGGGTCTATTCGAAAAGCTTCTGCTTTGCCTTGGACCACGCCTCAATGACCGCGTCCGCGTCGCGATAAGGCCAATGGCTATGTCTAAATTCATAGGCTGGCAAATTCAGAAAGAACCCCCGAAAACGTTCCGCGTACTGGATGACGGAGCTTCGTTCAGCCGTGCAAATTAGGAGATGATTCTTTTCGGCACATAATTTCAATGCCGAAAAAGTTGATCCTTGGGCGGCCATGTCAGTAAACCAAAAGTCGCAGGCATTAAAAGAAATGCCGTAGAGAAATGTTTTCTCAGCTTCCTTTTTCTCCGCACTCCCCACCCAGCGACTGTTATGCCCGACACAGAGATTGCCAAGTGCCTGCATTGCCGGTTCAAGATTGTTTTCAATGTCGAATTTCTTAACGGTTGCCTCCACGCCTGCGAAATCGATTCCGTAATGGCGGTAGAAGTCCTGTTGAAGCAGGAAGATCATTCCCGCCGCAGAGGCAAACCATTGCGGATCGGCATCCCGCAGTTCCACAAGCCTCTTGGAAACCTGTTGGGCGCGTTCCAAATGTTCGATGTCCTTGCGCCCTTCAATTTCTTCGGCGCTTTCATTCGGTTTGCGGGAAAACAATTTTTGAAACATTTCTCGTGCCCCTATTTCCGTCCCCGCCGAAGTCTAAGCACCGTCAGCCAGCGCGTCAAAGAAGGAAATGGACCCTCCCTTTGGCGCGATTCCGCAGCAGCATGTCCTGCACGGATTCGAGCACGATCGCGGCCACGCCCTGAGCGTCGGCCGCCAGTTCCGACAGGTCGATGACACCAGGAACGGCGAGCTTCGCGCCCTTGGCCCGAATCCCCCGGAGTCATGCATCAGCATTTTGATCTGCCCACGACCTATCCCCGTCCCATTTTTCAAACGGATCGATGCCGTTTGCCTTCCAGTGATCGGTCGTGTCGCTCAGAAGCTCGTACGGTCCTTCCGTCCTGAATTCAAACGACATGTCGATGTCGGGATTTCTGACGGACTCCCAAAGGTGTCCAGTCAAAGCAGCGGTCGCAACGGCCGACGCTTTGGCACGCGCCACGTCTCCATCATCACCGAATTTGCCGATGAAAAGTGCGACCGTGCTGATCAGGCTGTGAGTATCGGTGTAAGGCACGAACCGAAGGTAGTTAAGATCGACCTCCACACGAGCTTGTCGATTTTCGGCGAATGTTTCCGGCCGGAAAATCCATTCATGCCCGCCTGTGGTGACTTGCATGGTGCCCATCCGGCAGGCGTTGTAATAGACCTGATAGCGCCTTCCAACCTCTGGCCCCTCGATGCCTCGGACATCGGTGTCATTCAGTTCCTCGACAGCCCACGGCTCCGCGATATGCTGATTGAGCGTGGCACCGAACCACCTGAAATCCTCGAAGAGAACCTCGTGCGCGGCCGTGATGAAGGATTTGACCGCCCCTCCTTCGACCAGCGACTTCGGCTGCTGGTGCTGAGGTCTGTGCCGCTTGCCTTCCTCGATCAGCGCCTTGATCCCGCTGTAATCCTTTTGGATCACACGTTCTTCAAGAGCATTCAGCCGTCCGTCGAACTGAAAACTGACCAGGACCAGCATGAGAGCCAACATCGTCAGCCAGATGGTTTGATCTGCGATGCCGAAAGCGTTCTTGGCGGCGTAGCCGATCAGCCCCACGACGATGATCGCGACCCATATCAGAATACGTTTCAGCATCCCCCTCCCCAATACTTCCCGGCCGCTACGATATCATCATCGCCCGCTACCCACCATCCAAACCGCAAATGACCGCCTGAACCCCCGTCAACAATCCACCTTCTGAAACCTTGCCTACGAGGCGCAACTGATCACCAGGGGCCATTGTTCGCCTTTTAATCTTTCTGCCGTATCTCCGTGCCCCTTTAATGTTCAGGGGTCACCTAGTTGTGGAAATTACTGTCCGGCGCGAAATACCGCAGGTAGGAAGCGGACGAAAAATCAGGTCTGGAAAACGAAATGGATTCCATAGACTGGCTTGAAGCGCCGCCTATGACGGATGATCAGCGGCGCAATGCCCTGGCTGACATGGCGCTAATCGTGTGCGGCGAAGAACTCAATTTACCGTGGCGCCGTGTCAGGATTTTGCTCGATCATAAGCTTGCGGTGGTCCAGCATCCCGTTTTGACGGCGGGGAGCCGCACGTCTCTCGGCCTGACTGATCACGGCCTGCGATTCATGGATGCTGCAGGAGCGCGCCAGACAAACTGCGTATAAGAAAAAATTCCTCTTGACGGGGAACCGGCGGCAGGTGTTCTGCTTTTGTTCATACGACAGGAGCAACCATGCGCAAGCCGGAAACCATCGAACGGCTCTATTTGGATTTCGATGGCTTTTTCGCATCGGTCGAACAGCAGTGCGACCGACGCCTGCGCGGTCGGCCGGTCGGTGTCGTTCCCTTCGAGGGAACGGACAGAACGGCCGTGATCGCATGCAGCCGCGAAGCGAAAGCGTTTGGCGTCAAGAATGTCATGCCGATCAACGAGGCGAAGCGGCTTTGCCCGGAGCTCATTCTAGTTCCGCAAAAGCCGGATTTGTATCGCCGGGCACATAATGCGCTCTTGTCGGAAATTGAAACGGTCATTCCGATCGACACGGCGAAGTCGATCGATGAGCTGACGTGCCGCCTCGACGAGGCGGGCCGATCTGACCCTCTCGCCCTGGCGGCGAAGATCAAAGCGACGATTGCCGAAAATGTCGGACCATGGATCACTTGCACGATCGGGTTTGCGGCCAACCGGCAGCTCGCGAAAATTGCCTGCAAGGCTGGCAAGCGCGGTGGCGGCCGATATGGTGACGGGCTAACGATCTGGCGGCCGGAAGACCTTCCGGCTGCGCTGCTCTCCGTCACAATGGAAGACATTCCAGGTGTCGGCGGCAACATGGCAAAGCGGCTCTATCGTGCCGGCATCCACACGACGGAACAGCTTTACAGTGTCCAGGCAAAGCATATGCGTAAGCTTTGGGGCAATGTTACCGGAGAGCGCCTTTGGTACGCCCTGCACGGTTACGACGTCCAAGCACCGGCCTCGAGCCGTGGCATGTTCGGGCATGGCCGCGTGCTTCCGCCGGAGTCGCGGACGATCAGTGGCGCGCGCGAAATCTCGCGCCTGCTGCTGATCAAGGCGGCGCGGCGGCTGAGGCGAGAAAACTTCTATGCGGGGGGCTTGTGGCTCTGGCTGTCGATCCGAGACGGGACTTGGATGGGAAAGCGCCATTTGCCGGTCGTCAACGACGATCAGGCCATACTGTCGGCGCTTTCGGAACTGTGGGACCAGGTACGGAAGGACCACCCGCGCGGCCTGATGATTTTTCGGATTGGCGTCACGCTCTACGACTTGTCGCCATCACATGAACGCCAGCTCGATTTGCTGCTCAATGACGATTGCCAGCGACGGCGTTGGGAAAACGCCAGCAAGGCGATCGACAATCTGAATACGCGCTATGCCGGCACGGTCGTCAGCCTCGGCGAGTGGCGGCCGCCGGCGGGCGGCCATGTTGGCGGCAAGATCAGCTATACGCGCATTCCTTCAGCGGAGGATTTCTGGTGAAAAGCTGGAAGCGAAACATTCGCGTCGGCGACCTCGCCGACAATCAAAAGCTGGAAGCGCGCTGCAAAAAATGTGGCCACGTCCACTATCTCACGCGGGCGATCGTCTGCACGTCGCCGGAGCGTGAATTTCTCTACATCGACGAGCTGGAGCGCGAAACCGTCTGCAGGGCGCGCGGCTGTCACGGCGGAGTGCGGCTCTCGATGGTGCGGCTCGACGAGCTGAGCGGATTCGTCGGCGGGCTGGCCTAGCGGTGAAAACCTCTACGCTTCCGTTGATCCTATCGCTCAAATTGAGCCGGCCTCAGTTCTCCCCGTCCTCGCGATGTTTCCAGCAAAACCAAATCGTCTGTTTCCCGCGCGGGAAGCCCCAGCCGCCCCACTTGGCGCATCCCGGGTGCTCGCAATAGTGTTCGAAGATTCCAGTTACGCGCGACGCCGGCACCGGCTGTGATGAAGGATCGTCGCTCATTTGTCAGATCCCATACGCGGTTCGCATGTCGATTGGCGCGATCATCTCGTCGCCGCCTTTGTTCTTGCTCGAATTCACCTGGCGGTCGACGCGATAGAATTGAAGTTGGCCGTCAAGGTCTTGCGAAAGCAGAGCCTTGGCCTCGCCGCCCGGCGTCCTTGGATCGAGCCATGCATCGTAGACTTCGGGAGCGAGGATCACCGGTTGCCGGTCGTGCAGACTGACCATCGGATCTTGGGCTGGGGCGGTCAGAATCGTGCAGCTGGTGATGCCGAGGTTATCATTGTGGGCCCAAAGTCCGGCGAACGAAAATGGCCGGTGGTCTGGCAGAAAGATGTACCAGGGGTCACGCCCTTTGTCGGCAGGGCTCTGCGTCCATTCGTAGAAGCCATCCGCCGGGATCAAACAGCGTTTCGATTTGAATGCATCCTTGAAGGCGCCGGATGTGTCAGCCGTCTCCGAACGTGCATTGAACATCGCCCCTTTCGGCATCTCCTTCGCCCACCAGGGCACGAGCCACCAGCGGCCCTCGCGCAGCTTGTGGTTGCCGTTCTCACCGGCGGTAACGAAAACAACATCCTCAGTGGGTGCGATGTTGTAGGCCGGCGCGTCGTTGCGCTGCCGCTCCCAGTCCGTGGTGAGCCGGTAGAGCCGGTGAATTTCGGACCAGGACAGATATCGAGTGTAACGACCGCACATGATCTAATCCCGTAAGATTTCCGGCACCCTTAATGGGCCGCTTTCCAGAATCCGCTTGTATTCATCCTTCCGGTGCCATGCACCTCGTGCCCGACCATTCTCGCGATTGCGCTTCGGATCGAACATCACACCGCCGAAATGATCCCTGAAGGGCTCTGCGGATGCAAGATTGGCAAAGCAATGGAGGCGATAATGCTCCTGCTTGGCGTTCGGCCAGACTGCCGTGACGTGTCGCGTCACATGGTGGAGACCGCGTGTCTCGCAAAACTCCATGATGAGGGTCAGGTTGTGCATGCAGCAAAGGTCGTCCGGCAGCGCCACCTGATATGGGTAGGCGCGGTCGATCGCCGAGTAAGATAGCTCACCCATCCTCCGACCCGGCATCAGTCTCGATCTCCCATCTCTTGTGATGCCACTGCCGGCTGAAGCCTGAGGAGACTGCGACCCGAAAATATTGAATCTCGCGCTCCAGGTAGGCGACCTGGACGATCAATGCGCGAGCCGCGGCTCTTGCGTCGCCGTCACAGGAGACGATGACGGCGTCGACGTCGCGCTCCAGATCGTCATCCTGGTCGGATAATTTCTCGGCATGCATCAGGCCGCCTAGTTCGAAGCCATGGGGCCGTCGTAATGGATCTTGATGAGCCCCGGAACTGCTGCGGCGATCTGTTCGATCTGGCCTTCGAGATAGCCGTTGTGGAGCATCGCAGCCTTGAGAGCTTTCAGCATGTCGCCGCCGTGACGTGCAATCAGCTTTTCGGCCGCATTCTGCAGTTCGACCTCCTCAGCCACTGTCAGGGGAGTTTCCTTGTACATTGGGCACCTCTCTTTCGTGCGCGTGCCACAGTGAACAAAATAAGAACAAAAGAGTCAAGTCGGCCGAACCCTTCATGTCATCGTCAATCACCATCCTTTCGCCTTCGCTGCTCACCTCAGCCGTCAAGAAGTCGCGCCCTGCTTGCGCAGGGCGCAGCGCCGTCGGTCACTTCGGCTTGTTGTCGTTGTCAGCTTTCCCGTCGAACTGGACCTGATAGCTGACCTCGACCTTAGCCAGGAACGGAAGCGAGAAGGCGACGGAGATTTTCAACTGGCCTTTATGGGACAGTTTGGCGATTTGCCGATTGATGTACAGACGAAGGCGGCGGCCGGTCTTCTGGCAGAAGGTTACGAGCGTTTTCATGAGGTGGATCCTCCAAAGTGGTTGTGCGCAATCGCGAAGCTCGAATACGGCTGGAACTGCCAAGTGCACCGCGTGAGCGGTCGCAACGGAGCGGTAGCGGAGAGGAGAACCCTTTAGGGGGTTGCACGCCCGGGCAGGGCCTGACGTATCGTGCGCAGCATTGAGATTGCGTGCGGCCACTTTGGAGCTGCCGGAAAACGCGGCCTTCGTAGCCCTGGCCGACTTTCAGCCTCATCAATCGGCAAATCGCCAACCGGCCGTCAGGCCGGTTCTCCGTCATCTTTTCGCTGGAGTGGTCGAGGACCTGGCTGCGGCGTTCGACAACGACAACCAGCCGAAGTGACCGGCGCACCGGGAAGCGGGGCGGCGGCCGTGGTAGGAGAGGGGAGCGCGAGGGGAGGGGCGTCAGGGCGCCCCTCGTTCCGTTCCTGGCCCGCTCGATGCGGGCTTGGAACGGCCGGCGCTTGGAAGTTCGGGGAAAACTCGCTATATTTGGTTCCGGAGTGGGGACGAGCCTTGCGGCCCGCCCCCGTTTCCTAGAACCAGAATTGGACTCGGATACGCACTAGCCAGGTGGTCCGGGTCCTTTTCACGTCTAGGGTGATGCTAAGTGGTAGAAACCACATGCGATCACCTCCGTTCGAGGGCGAGGCCGTCGCCTCGGTCGGGGTGGCCCATCCTCCCCGAATGCGCCGCTGGCCCGGCGCTGCTGCTTTCCCCCTCGAAACTGATTCCGCCATATTATCCGAAATCGTTTACCGAACGATGCCAAGCCGTTCGCCAAGGCTCGGCGGCGTTGGCTTGCCGGATTCCTTGATCATCGCGATCATCATTTTCTGTGTCAGCCCGCGAACCTCGTAGCCTGCGGCCCGGGCTGTCTCGATGATCGATTCCAGCGTCGCATATTCATCGAGAAACGCGCCTAGCCACAATGCGCATTCGTCGGTTTCGGGATGCGGAAAGCCTTGCAGAAAGAAGGTTCGCAACGGCGGATCGTAACCGATGGTCCCTTGTGCATCCGTTGCAGTCCCGTTTGTGATCTCCACAGTGTATCGGCTCATTGCCGTTCCCTCTCGGTGATTGCGATGATGACAACCGGCCGCGCCGTCAATCGACGCGGCGCGGTGCATTATTTGAAAAGCGGCATTACTCGCTCGTAGGTGAGGGCGGTGCGATCGGTCTGGAATGTGTAGCCGTCCCAATCCTTCCACGCCTCCCAGCCTTGCGCGGTCGCGCGTCCGTACCAGACGCGCACCTTCACCGCGTTTCCGGCCAGCGTCTCGACAATCGAGACGGTGAAGCTTCCACCAAGCTGCGACGGCGTATCGTACACAGTGACATGGCGGCGGGCAGGACGCCCGAAAGGGGCCGCACTCATGCGGCACCTTCGGCGCTGATCGCCTTCATCACCCGTTCGGCGGCCCATCTCCCCGCCTCGTTCAAGTGCCGCTGCCACGCACCTTGCGACGGCGACCAGCGGAAGCCGTTGGCCTTCAGCGCCCGCCGCGTCGTCTCGTCGGGCTTGCCGGGAAAGATCATCTGAATGCGCGCTATATCGGCATTTATCTTGATCTCGACGGCTCCGGCCTGTGTCACGACCTCTTGGCTTTGCGTTCCGCGCTGGTGCATCCGCGTGAGGGATTTCAGCCGTCCTTGCAGGCGGCGGATTTCTGCGCGGTTGCCCGCCGTGTCGAATCCGCGTTTCCATTGCCAGTCGGCCAGCACGACGCCGCGTGCCGCCACTTCTGCCGAAAGGCCGGTCTGGGCGACGATCGCCGCAATCATGGCCGCGTCGTCGGAGCCGTCTTTTTCCATGCGCCGGATAATGGAGTTCGCGGCCTTCATCTTGTCGATCGACAGGGCCAGGTCCTCGATCTTCGCCATGATCCGTTGCAACGCTGATGGATCGCCTGAGCGGATCGGCTCGTCATCCGCACCGTGGGGGAAGGCTTTCCGCTTCACCGCTTTCCGGGCCGCTGCTGAATGTGCGGCAAGATCGGCGCGGCGGGCATCGGAAATCTTCATCCGCTTTTCGTTGCGGGCAACGGGAAAGCGCGCCGGTCCGGTAATAAACCAGTTCATGCAGCGGCTTTCCGCCGCCCAATAGCGCCGCGTCAACTCGACGTGGCGGCGGGTGAAAGCCTCGATCTCTGGTTCCGGATTCGGTGCGCTCGCCTTCTCCCACAGCTCCACGACGTAGCCGGCAAACTCGTTTAGTCGGTGGGCCAGTTCGTCAAGCTCGGCATTCGCGCGCCGGTCTGGAAAGTGGGTCAGTGCGTCGAACTGGTGTTCGATGTCCTTCGCCGCAATGTTTGCGGCGAAGGTTCCTGTCACGATGGCGAGGTTTCGGTTTTCCACGATGGCGATTTTCATCATGCCTCTCCTTCGACAAAGCTCGGGGCACGGCGGTCAATCCTGACCTGCAAGCCCATCAATGCGCCGGAGATGATCAGCCCTCCCGCCGTCATCTCGTCGTGGGTCGCAAACACCGGGTCCAGTACCGGACGGCAGCACTTGAAATGCGCCGAAGCGTCTTCAAGGCTTATCAGGGGAGAGTGGTAGGGTTCGCTTCCGTCACCGCCGACGAGAACGAGTTTGCCGGCCAGCGGCTGCGGGTATCCTTCAAAGATGGTGAAGGCGGTTAAGCCGTGGTGCAAGCCTTCCTCGTCAGCGAACAGGGAATGCCGTTCATCAAAGCGCACGACCTCGATCAAGCGGCACTCGATCAGGTCATAGATGGGTTTGAAGCTGATTCCGGCCGGAAGCTCGACGGCCCGAAAGATCGTGGTTTCGGGGTCCAGTAGGTAAGCAGTCTGTTTCATGGTCTAGCCCTTTCTTTCTCCGCGAAGCGGTCTCGTGCCCGAAGGGGCAGGAGCCCCGCTCCTGCTCCCGAGCTCGCGCGGAGCAGCGGGAGAGAGGGAGGCAAGGGAAAAAACGGAGGGGGTTCGCCCGCCCGAGGCGAAGCCGAAGGGGCGACGCATGATCCGCCTAGGCGGATCCGCGTCGATCCTGCACGGAGCGCGGACTTGGTCGCGCGGAGGAAGGACGGGGAGACCGTTTTTTTCCTTGCGAGGGAGAGAGGGCAGGGCCCTCTTTCCCTCTCTGAGGCGACAAAGTCGGCCGCCATCGCGGCCGTCACTCGCAAATGAAAGGAGCCGTCACTGGCTAGCGCCAGGACGGCTCCCGCGGTGAGTGGCAAGAAGGGCTAGCGACTTACCATCACCAACTCGTATTGCCCGAGCCGGCGCACTATGCTGATTTCGGGCCGTTCTGTAAACGGGCGATAGCCCAATTTGGTGTACTGATGACGTCGTTCTGGCCGCGTAGCGGCCCGCGCGTCCGATCGTCACCCGGATGGGCGGAGACTGGCTGTAGGCAAGGCTCCGTGCCGAAGGCATAGAGCGGTTTCGCGAAGCGACGCGCCATAAATTCTGCCACGATCACGAGATTTCAAGTGCATCCAGTCTACCAATTCGGTTACATTGATTCGAACGAACTCCGAAGATCAACGTCACTTGGCAGGAGCAATGGCAGGACCTTCTTTCGAAGAATGGATTTCTCACCTCGGTTTACAGCAGATCAACGATCCACAATTTGACAAGCCGATCTATCGGAAAACCAGCTTCGGCGAACTGGAGCTAAGCGCCGAAATCGAAAAAAAGATCAGCACCAGCCTTCGCAACGCTCGCGACCGACGGAAAATCCCGCGATCGAAGCTGGCGCCGATGCTCGGGCTCAGCGACCAGGTTTATAATCGCTACGAAAACGCGGTTTCGCGGCTAACCGTCGGCCGACTGCTCCACATTTGCGAGGTGCTGGATATTTCTCCGGTGGAGATCCTGTACCCGGTAGCGCCGCATCTTTGGGGCGAGGAACTAGGGGAGGCTGAGGCCCGAAAGTCGATCATTGATAAGCTGGAATTGTTCGACGGCCCTACCTTGACGGCCATTTTCGACTTTCTGCTGCATGTGCAGACGAAACCGAATGGAACAGGCAGCGAAGACCATGACCGCGCGGCGCAAGCCGCGCCGTCATTCTCGGTCGCTGTTGGCTCCGCGAACGGGAGTGATCTGCATGGTGGCAAATAAGAAGCGACTAATGCAGGCGAGCGAGATATCCACCTTCGTCGACGCGGTGATCAAGGCCGGCTGCGAAATCTGCGCCGTCGGTCATGAAAGCTATGTTCTCGGCGACCTCGAGGAGATGGATACGGCTGCCGATGAGCTCGAGCGCATAGATAAAAAGTTCGGCGATCGCGATTTCCTCAAGCTAGAGATCGTCGCCTATCTGCGCTCGATCGGCCGGTATCTGGATCCCGGCTCGCCGGCGACGCATTGGACCGAAAACATGAAAATACAGTAGGAAGAATCGAGTGCTCAGTCGTCCCATAATAAAGACCCCCAACCCGATCGATATTTATGTAGGCCGCAGAATCCGCATGCGGCGCGTCTGGAATGACATGACGCAGACAACGCTTGCCGACGCAATCGGAGTGACGTTTCAGCAGGTGCAGAAATACGAGAAGGGGACCAATAGAGTTGGTGCAAGCCGCCTCAATGAGATAGCGGCCGCGCTCGGCGTACCGCCTTCGTACTTCTTCGAAGAGATGTCCGGCCACCAGGACGACACATCTGACAAGCCAAATCCGAATAAAGAGCTGACGGAATTTCTGTCCAGCGAGGAGGGCCTTGCCCTGAACCGGGCATTCGCACGAATTCGCGACATGAGAGTTCGTCGGCGCTTCGCAAGCTTGGTCGAAACGCTCGCCGCTCAAGGGTAGTGCTACCCCGCTGTTGCGGCATTTTTCGAGGATTTGTGCATTAATGGCCGAATGGCAAGAGCATCCCCGAAGAAGCCGCCCGACACGCCTCCGCCGAACCCAATGCCGGCCCGAGTCGATCCATGCTTGGCGATGCTCTTCGACAAGCCGCCGAAGGGGGCGGATTGGGCCTTCGAGGTGAAATGGGACGGCTACCGGCTCGCCGTCCACATCGAGCCGAACAGGGTACGGATCATCACACGCGGCGGCTACGACTGGACCGATCGGTTCCCCTCGATCGCGACCGAGGCGCGCCGCCTCAACCTCAAGACCGCCATCCTTGACGGCGAAGCGGTCGTGCTCGACGACAAGGGGCGCTCTGACTTCGGCATGCTCCAGCGCGCGCTCGGGCGCCGGCCGGCCGCGCACGAAGCGGCCGAAATCATCTTCTATGCTTTCGATCTCCTCTACCTTGGCGGCCGCGATTTGCGGTGGCTGCCACAGCACGAGCGCCGGCGTCTGCTGGAGCCGATCGTCGCCGGACGCAATGGCGCGATCCGGCTTTCGGAGGAGGTCGCGGTGGACGGGGAAGAGTTCTTCCGCATCGCCTGCTTGCATGGCCTCGAAGGGATCATAGCGAAGCATCGCGAGCGGCCCTATCGCTCCGGCCGGAACGATAATTGGCGGAAGATCACTTGCAATCGCCGCGACAGCTTCATCATCGTTGGCTTCGAGCCGTCAGAGGCCGTTCCTCGCGCGCTTGGCCGGCTACTGCTGGCCGCGCGTAAGGGCGACGGGCTTGTCTATGTCGGCGGCGTCGGGACCGGCTTCACTCACGAAATGTCGACCGAACTGCGCAAGCTGCTCGAAGGCATCGTGACGAAATCGCCGGCGGTGAGCCTCAGGCGGAAGAATGCCGTCTTTACCGAACCGCTGCTGATCGCCGAGATCGAATATCGCGCTTGGACCGACGACCAGAAACTCCGGCACCCGTCGTTTAAGGGCGTTAGAGAACGCGCTGATGAAGCGACGGTGTATTCCTTCAATTAAGCGAGCAAAGTCACCCTGGAGTCTCGGCCTTGAGCTCGAAGGGCGGGCCACGATCGAAGGAGAATGGGCCGGACGTGTCACTGGACTGGGCGATCAGCGCGTCGAGATTGCCATGATGCGCACGCCGGACGGCCACAGCCGGCTTGAGCTCTCCGGCTTCCTCACGCCGCCTGTCGGCATGGAGCCGGAGCCTAAAGCCGTGAACTCGGGGCACAATGCTAATGGCCGTCTAGACCTGCAGACAGGCCTTCGCCGCCGCATTTACATCAATACACGCATTCGGGTGAAGTTTACCCTGTTTGAGGCTCCACACGGTGAAACCCGACTTCCCTTTTGACTTGCTAGGAAGACCATTAATCACGCTCCAATGGCCTTCCGTCACCAGGCGCACCGAAACCTGAGCACCGGGCGAGACCGGCTCGATGTGAAAGAGCTTTCGCCCGGCGTCCTCCACGATGAGATGATCGCCCTTAGTGTCGATCGCCACAACGTGCTTCGCATCAGCCCAGACAAGAAAGTCAGGATTAAAGGTGCGGGTGCTGCCGCGATCTAGAAGCGGTATCTCGTAGCCGCCATGGGAAGGATTGCGGCACCAAGTCTTCTTCGTCTTATCGAGCGCGAGGGCAAAGGTCTTCTCGAGCTCATTGAGACCGCTATAGCCCTCGTGAAGGGCGTTGCTGAACTTGACCAACTTAGTCTCATCAACAAAGACGCTATCGACAACATAGGGATCATCGAGCGCATTCTGCACAATGATGGAGTGCTCGATATAAGCATCCGCAACCTTATCAGCCTGCTCGCGAATAAGCGCCGCGGCCGGGCTGTTGTACTCAACAAGCACATCGAACTTTGGGTGCTCTATATCGCAAAGATGAGCGGCCTTACGATGCCGCTTTTGCAGCTCTCGCAGGAAGACCCACCGGGCCGTCACCTTGTTGCTGTGGTCGAAATCGATCCACTCTTCCTTGGCCGCCGCATTCTTGCCGATAGTCTGCAGGACCTGTATGCGCCCGCCCGTTCCGATCGTGTCCTCGGTGTTGCCTTGGTAGTTCGGGATCAGCTTCACTATGTCGTCGATGGGCTGCTTTGCATCCGAGGAGTCTATCGAGGCCGTTGGTGCTTGACGGTGCTTTTGCGGGGGCCTCGTCGGCCGATCGCCTCCGCGTGTACTCTTAGAAACGGTGAGAGTAATGTCTGGTGCATCACCCGTGATCTTCTGCCGGACGTCGGTGATGATGCTTTCAAAGACACCCTTCTCGTCCGTGCGGATGTAGAAATGCGCGGTATTCAGTACAGGCACGGGATAGTGCTGCGCCCCAGGCTGGCGAAGCACGCGGCCAATGATCTGCGTGACCTGATCGGCCGAACCCATGTCCTTGTCGACGTAACCGAAGCAGCAAGACGGGTCGTCCCACCCCTCTTGCAGCCCGAGATTGAAGATGATGTGCCGGAAGCCCCCGGCCATGAATTGATCGTAGTCGTTGTCACCGCCCGAGAAGAGGTTGAACCCGCATGGAGGCGGAAACTTCGAGTCGAACTTCAAATCGCAATAGACCGCGATCTCGGCGGGATCGATACCCACGTTGTCAACTAGATGCCGCCAGATCAGGATCGGGCGTGCCTGCCGCTCCTTAAACGGCCGCGCCGCGTCCTCCTTTGTTGAGGTGCCGTCGGCGACATTGGTATTGGCGACGTAAATCGCCTTCGGCGAGAAATCAAAACCGAGGCGAGACGCGGCGGCCTCTGCCTTCGCAAAATCCGCGAGGAGCTCGTTGATGGCGATCTCCATCGGCGTAAGATAACCGCACAGCATGATCTGCTTTTTGACCAGGCCTGACTTCACGACTTCGGAGCTCTTAACGGACGTGACGAAATCCGCCTCTCTCCATCCCTTATCGGCCCTCAGACGGTCGATGATCTTCTCAAGCGCCGGCGGGATGCGCAGCGTCGCGCTCGCCGCGATCAATGCGTCGGGATGCAGGTCCAGCAGAAGCTCCGTCTGCTGGTTCGAGAGGTTATGCCCTTCGTCGTAGACAACCAGAAAGGGTCGCCTGGCCCCCCGTGAGTCCTTGCGCGCGCGCAGCATGTCCCAGAGCGACTGATCCGCCACATCGAGGCCGACCTGGAAAATTTTCCGATCGCCCTGCTCCTTGTCCTTTTGGTTGAACTTGCCCACGGTCGCGACCAGCATCAGACCGCGCGTTCCGTCCTCGACATCAGCGGGCTTGCAATCAAGTAGTGGCTTCACGTCGAAGCCGCCAACAAGGTCGGTATATTTCCCGTTCGCTAGGTTGTTGAGCGTCTGCCAGACGACTATACGCCCCTTTGAAAGCCAGAGCACGATAGGCTCGACCGGAAGACGGCTTCGGATTTGTTCCACGGCGTCGGCAAGGATCAGCGTCTTGCCGCTGCCGGTGATCGATGACAGGTTTTGGTAGAATGGCACGATCCGGCTGCGCGTGATCGTGAGGGGGTCTTCCATATACTCTTGAAACCGGTCAGCGATCTGTGTGGAAGCCGCTAGCTGAAAGGGGAGCAACTCCATCAGTTTTCCCCCTCGTCATTGAAAGGGTCGCTGTTCTCGTTGAGACCGAGATGCGCAAGGATCTTGTCCGGGATCTTATAGAAGCGGACATTCTTCGACTGGTAGAGCTCGTAGCGCGCATAGACGTGGTAGGGTTGCTTCAGCTCGGCTTTTCTGGCGTCCTGTAAGACGACGTTGTAGGTGTCCTTATCGAGTTGGCCGACTGGCCCTGTCCCATTGTTCCAGATGATGAAATAGGGCTCATCTCGCTCGTTTTTCCCGACAAGGTAAGTAAAGCGCGGGTCTTCAATACGCACCAGATTCGGCGCGCTGCGGCTTCCGGTCTGCCAGTGGGACGTAATGACGACATCGATGAGCTCGTCCTTCTTCATCGTCAGGACCGTCTTCGCATCAATCTGGGTCGTCAGCGCCCTGAACTCAAAGCCGCCCCCAAGCGGCTCCGCCGTCCCCCTAAGCTCCCCATTCTGATCAGGTCTCTCCCCTGTGATCGCGTTGCGCAGGCGCTGCCAGGTCAGTGTGCGGGCATACTTGTCCCCGTTATCGGGCCGACCCTGCTCGACAAGGATGAATCTTCTGTTCGCTCCCGATGATTTGTTCAGCTCCAGAACCGCGTGTCCGGTGGTGCCGGACCCAGCATAGGGGTCCATAACGAGCCCATTCGGTGGACACCATAGCTGAATGATCTTCATCATCAGCTTCATGGGCTTTACCGTGTCGAAACGATGCCCCTTGCCTACGATGGCGTTCAGCTCTGTAATGCCGGCCTGACTGTGACCCGATTCCTCGTGATCCCATGACTGGGTGCCCAGTTCGAAGGGAGTCTCGTAGTCCTCATCTGCCCAATAGGTGAGAGGCACCTTCCCCTTTTTAACGTCGCTCAAGTAGCGCTTCACTCGAGGACGGCCATCGCCATTTTTGAGAAAGTGCAGGAACGGCCAAACTTCATTATTGCGCACCTTCTCGGCCTTCGCTCGGGCTTTGCGGATGACTGGGTGTTCTAAGAGGTCCAATCCTTCGACAACCGGATCGCTATCGAGGTTTTGTCCCTGGTTCATTCTGACGGCTGGGGAACCCTTTATCATCAGGGCCTTCACGCGGCCGTCGCCTACGTCCTTCTCGACATATTCCGACCCCCACTGCTCAAGGTATTTCTTGAGGTCAGCACGAGGAATTCGCCAGGAGTTCGCACCCGGATAGTGCAATGCCCCCGTGAAGGGCGATTGAATGGCATACCGGTCCCTTTCGCGGGCTTCCCGGCGGACCGGATTGTCGCTCGTCCATGGCTCCACGTCACCGTCGAGCGTCTTATAACGGGCGTTCATCGCTTCGGTGCGCAGAGTCAGCGCCGTCTTCGCCAACTCCTTGTCATTGGCGTAGACCAGCACATACTCCGTTGCGGTGGAGACGTGGGTGCTGTCATTCTTGGGAGCGTACGACTTCTGCCAGTTGATAATGGCAATACGATTATGCTCGCCGAACACCTCGTCCATCATAAGCCCGAGGTGGAAGAGTTCGTTGTCGTCGATACACATCGCGACGACCCCGTTGGGCTTCAGCATCGCCTTCATGATTTGAAGACGCGGCAACATGGCCTTCATCCATTTCGTGTGCCGCGAGCCATCCTCGAGCGTAACTAGCGTGCCGAGGTCCGGGTCGTTGGGGTCTTCGTCCCAACGGTCATTGTATCGGAAATACTGGCCGGTGTTATAAGGCGGGTCCGCGACGATGAGATCTATCTGTCCTCGGTACTTGTAGAGAGTCACCATCGCCTGCAGGTTTTCACCCTCGATCAGGAGATTCTGGCTCTGCTCTTCGGGCGTGCCTACGTGAAGATCGGAGATGCGACGCGTAATGCGCGGACGCACCTTCCGGGCGATTTCCATCGCGGTTCTCTTGCCGTGGAAGCTGAGAGAGACGCCCCCATTCACCATTCTCTTAATGGTTGCGATCAGGTCGTCCCGATCCAGCAGCTCTAGACCGTCTAGATCCAAGCTGACATGGCTAGAAAGCTTAAGCGCCGGCTGTTCCAAAAATGTCCCCCACACGTTGATTACAGCACATGCTTTAACCAACCCACGGCCGCCACTCCTGCGCGAATGACGGGCCGGTTTGTTTGCCCTAATGGCGCTGTTTGGCAGCTTTTTAAACGACCCGCAAGGTTGCGACCGGCGTCAGCCGGTGCGGTTAACCGACAGAGGCGATGGATCTCCGACCAGGGAAGATATCGGGTATAGCGACCGCACATAGGCTTCCTCAATCTCCGTTAGACCGGCGCAGCGGTCATTTTTCATGTCGTTGCCCGTTCCAGCGCATTGATCGCATGGAAGACGGCCTGCCGTTTTGGTTCGATTGGCTCACCCGGTCTGAAGCCGGAAAGCTCTAGTGCAGTGAAGGCGATTGTCACGGCGCTGACCAGCTCCCGAGCGCGCCACCGGTCTTCGAGGTCGGCGGCGACGATCCAGGAAAGAATTCCAACAGCGCTATCGAGATATTCGCTCCGATCGCGCGAATCCTGAACGCGCGATCGGAGCATGGCAAGTGCGGTGTCGCGATCGACGAGCTGTGTCGCGGGATCGGTAATGAGCTGAAGGTGAGCGCTGTCCGGACGCTGCCTGCCTTTTTGATCCCATTCCGCGCAAGCGGCATCGAGCGCGGCGGAGTCGGCTGCGTCCCATATGGCAGCAGCCTCCATTTCTTCATCGGTGATGTCGAAGCCTTCCGGAAAGCCGGTGATGTCCCAGGCCCCGCGGATGTTGACGCCGTCGGCGGCATCTTGAGGGTCTACGCCGGAGCGCCGGAATACGGCGATCGCGGCTTCCAAGCCACGCTGCAGCTCTTCGGCGGTAGCCTTGGGGATCGAAATCTTCATCAGCGGGAATTCCCGCTCAATACGCTCGTGTTTCATAGCGCGCACTCCTATCCCATACGGGATTGGAACAAAATGAGAACAAAAAGTCAAGCGAGAGCGCATCTATGAGAATGGGAATTGAAGATGTAATTATCGGCAAAGGGGTGAGGGCAGAACGATGACGAAAGGGGGGAACCATGTATCCGGTTAGAATAGGCTTCGATCAGGCTCTCGAACGCATCGAGAGTTTGCTGAGAAATGGGCATCACGCCGAAGCACTCGTGACGTCCATGTTCACACTTGAAAAGCTCATCAAGCGAAGTCTTCGGAAAGCCATTGTAGCACGCGGATTCACGAGAGATCAGGCGGATACGATTTTAGGTCGCGATGGGTTCGACACCCTCAAAGAAAAGTGGCCAGTTTTCGAGCGGCAGCATCGCACCCTTCCGGAAATCCTCGAGCAAAACTGGCCGCCGATCCCTGAAGCCAAGAAAATGCGAAATGACCTTGTGCACGGAATCAAGGTCTATGACCTGGAAGATTGTCGCATTAAGGCGAGCGCTGTTTTGGCTGCCCTGAGGGCGTTGCATGCTTATGTGACGCAGGACTATGGCTCCGACCCCTGGGACACACAACCGCGGCCAAAGGCGCAGCTTCAATGGGTTCTCTAATCTGGCGGAGGGATCGAAAGCCAGATTCCCGGAATGTTGTGAGGTAGCTCATGTCCCCGCCCCGGGATCTGGTGGAACCATCAGTCCGAATTCCTGATCGAGGGTACGGCATCGATCCGCTTTCCGATCTCTGCAACTGCTTCTTCTGGACTGAGACGGGCCGTATCAATCACAAGTCGGGTGGTCGCCCATGGCGCGTAGTCGCGGGTTTTGACCATTTCCCATGTAGGAAGTTCAAGATCGGCAATATTCGCTGACCGCGCTTCCACGCGCCGTCGATGCTTGTCCTCGTCGCTGCAGACGACCTCAACCTCTAGGACGGCGGCTCCCGACAGTCAGCATAGTCACCGTTATCGTCGCGCAAATCGCTAATCGTTCTGGCCGGAGACGTCGCCGAAGGAAGCGACTGATGGGTGCCTGAAAAGCGAATTCGCGCGGTCATCGGCAATGCGCTGTTCCACAACTGCCCGCCCTATGTCAGGCAAATGCGCTTTGAGCGCCGTTTTGTCGACAATTTTCCATAGGCGCATCGACCCACGTATCCCTGATTCCGTTTGTCCCAACAGTCCCGCCTTTGTCATGTCTTTCAAGAAGTCCGAATATTGTTCATACGGAGAGTGGTAAGCGCGTTCGAGCTTTCGCATTCTGGACGCCATGTCGTTATCTCGGAAGACGAAAGCCTGGTGCACCCATCCTTTGCTGCACAGGGCCATGAAGGCATCGAAAGGCCAATGGCCTCTTCGACAGGCGATCTCCAGCAGAATAAACGACTTCCACTCGGCATCACGGACTTCGAAGCATGTCTTGTGTTGACCACCACCAGAGACCGCTTTTCCGAGCCCGTATTCGTTTGCCTTTTCCTGCCATGGCCCTAGCGAGAATTGGCTTTCCGCCGGCCGCTCGGTATAGATTTGCCACAGCGCTCTTGCTTTATCGTCCTTCTCGCGTTCGATCGCGATTTTTCGCTCCTCCATCATCCGCGCGCCCTTGGCGAACATGCGCGTCTGAAGCCACTTTCTGGGCGCCTTGAAGAGAATCGCGTCATCGAGGTGCTTCAGCGGCTTGTTGCGGTATCTTCTGAGATCGATTTCGAGTACGCCGACATCCATGGCACTGAGCTTGGCGAGCTTCGTCGGGTCGCAAGCATGCGTCACAACGAATTCCACGTGAAGGTCGCGGCCTCCGCGGCGGCAGATAACGTCAGGAACGACTTCGCCCGCCCTTTTCTCAAGAGCCGCTTCCTCGAACTCCAAAACGGCTTCTTTGAAGACCTCCACTACGCCGTTCTGGTCCGACATTGTGATGGCCGGTAGTTTCAGTCGCAGCCGGTCGCGGAGTACCATCTTTGCGAACTTGTGCAGGGCAGTTTCACCAGGCGATCGGCAGTTCTCGGCCTGGTGTGCACGGTGAGCGAATACGTGCGCTCTTTGCTCGCCTTTTCTTGCGACCATGTCGCGACCGCATCCCGGGCACATGCAATTGCATGTGAGGCCTGACAAGACGTCGTCGATGTGGACCGGCGAACCGTCTGTCTTGCTTTCTGCGACACGTATGAAGCCGGCGCTTGTGCAGTAGTAGAGGTCACGGAGTGTGATTTCGGTCATGTGGCAACGCCCAAAGAGTGGCGACGCAATATTTTCAGGATTTCCGGTTCGTCGGCAAGAACGGTCAGCGTCCCGGGCAGACGGCAGGAAAGGGTCGGCAGCAGTCGACCCCCCAGGCATTTATCTAAGGACCACTTAGCCTCCCATATCGCCCCCACACCCACCTTAATGAAACTGAAGCCGTCTTCTGAAATCGACGGCTCAAATAGGTGGTGCAAATCGACCTGGCTCATAAAGATTGCACCTTCCTATTTTGAGCTAGGAGCTTAAGCTAGGTGCATTGGAGTATACTCAAAATGGCCAGAGGGGACGATCCGTGACCGACCGCGAATTGCAGCACATCATCACCAAAGCTCGTGACGCCAAGCACGGCGGGTTTGGAGTCCTGTCCACCAGCGAGAAGTTGGCCGCCGCCCTCGTGCTTAATCGGCCCGATTGGCTGGCCGAAATGCATTACACACTCGCCGAAGCCATCGAGCGCGTCGGCCCAGAGT
>NZ_JARDJI010000027.1:0-42244 GCF_039907765.1 Mesorhizobium sp. CC13
CCCCGGATTGCGCACCACACCATGGCCCTCCGAGACATTCGCAGCCTGCCGCGACGCCAGCGGCGTCACGATGGCTGAAGATTGGGTCTCGGCTTCGCGCAGCTTGCCGCTCATCTGACTGCCTTTCCTCCGGGCGCCGTTCGACCGGCGTGACATCTCAGGCACCGCCTGCAGCGGCACGACAAAGAATAGCTCGTGGTGCTAAGCTCCACGAGTCCTCGGGGCGGAAGATAGATGAAAATTCGGAAACGCGCAGCGCTATTTTGACCGGATGGTCAAAACGCCGGACCGACAGTCGATCCGGCGTCGATGGAGGCGTCACCCGACGAAGGCGCGCTCGACGACGAAGCTGCCCGGCTCGTGCAGGGAGCCCTCGACGAAGCCGAGGCTTTCGGCCAGTTCCTTGACGTCCTTGAGCATGTGCATCGAGCCGCAGATCATGATGCGGTCGGTTTCGGGATCGAGCTTGTCGATGCCGAGGTCCGAATAGAACTTGCCCGACGAGATCAGCGCGGTGATGCGGCCCATGCGCTCGGACTCCTCGCGCGTGGTCGAGTTGTAGAGCGTGACGCGGCCCTTTGTCAGTTCGCCGATCAGCGGGTCGTTTTCGAGATCGGCCACCAGTTCGCGGCCGTAGTCGAGCTCGGCCACGTCGCGGCAGGTGTGGGTGAGGACGACGTGCTCGTAGCGCTCGTAGGTGTCGGGGTCGCGCAGCAGGCTGGCGAAGGGCGCGATGCCGGTGCCGGTCGAGATCATGAACAGGCGCTTGCCCGGGGTCAGCGCATCGAGCACCAGCGTGCCGGTGGCCTTCTGGCGGATCAGGATGGTGTCGCCCGGCTGGATCTTCTGCAGCTCCGAGGTCAGCGGACCGTCCGGCACCTTGATCGAGAAGAACTCGAGCTCGTCGTCCCAGGAGGGGCTGGCGACCGAATAGGCGCGGTAGACCGGCTTCTCGGCGTTCGGCAGGCCGATCATGACGAACTCGCCGGAGCGGAAGCGCAGCGACTGAGGACGGGTGACGCGGAAGGCGAACAGGCGGTCGGTATAGTGCTTCACCGACACCACGGTCTCGGCGTAGACGTTGGCCGGAATGGGGAACTGAAGCGGCTTGGCTTCGGCCGTGTTCAGCGCAGCTTGGGTGTTCATCGATCAACCTCTCGCCAGCGGGCGGCAATCATGCTCGTCGGCGCGGCGGCGATTTTCATCCGGCGCGCTGCGGAAAAACAGGCAATTAGTGGGGCCTTGTCGAGCATATTAATTAGTATACAAATGATATGAACGTCAAGGTTTTGGCTTAAAACGCCTTTCCAAACTGGCACATGAACGTAGTCCGCACGTTTCGGGTTTAGTCCATGGTCGAGAAAATTCCCGCTAAGGCGGGAGACGTGGTGGCGGGCATCGACGTCGGCGGGACGTTCACCGACCTGCTGCTTCTCGACGGCACCGACGGCGGCTCGGTCCGCATAGCAAAAACCCCCACCACGGTCGAGAACCAGGCGCATGGCGTGATTGCGGCGCTCGACCAGGCCGGTTTCCCGATCGCCGGCATAGACCTCATCGTCCACGGCACCACCACCACCACCAACGCGGTCCTGGAGCGCCGGCTCGCCCGCACCGGCATGATCACCACGCGGGGCTTCCGCGACGTGATCGAACTCGGCCGGCGGACGCGGCCGCAGGCCTACGGCATGACCGGCAGCTTCGTGCCGGTCATTGCGCGCGACCTCAGGCTGGAGGTGACGGAACGGGTCGAGGCGTCGGGCCGGGTCCGCGAGCCGCTCGACGAGGAGGGGATGCGCACCGCGGTGCGCCGGCTGCTCGACGCCGGCTGCGAAGCGCTGGTCATCCATTTCCTCCATTCCTACGCCAATCCGGCGCATGAGCGCCGCGCCGCCGAGATCGCCGCCGAGACCTGGCCGAACGGCCACATCACCACCGGCCATTCGCTGCTTTCGGAGGCGCGCGAGTTCGAGCGTGGCGTCACCGCCTCGGTCAACGCCGCCGTGCAGCCGATCCTCGAACGCTACGTGGCGCGGCTCAGGCAGCAACTCGGTGCGCGCGGCTACGGCCGCGACTTCCTCGTCATGAACGGCAATGGCGGCATGATCTCGGCCCGCTTCGTCACCGCCGAGTCGGCGAAGACGGTGATGTCCGGCCCGGCCTCGGGCGTCATCGCCGCCGCCTATACCGGCCGCCGCGCCGGCTACGACAACCTCGTCACCTACGACATGGGCGGCACCTCCACCGACGTGGCGCTGATCCGCCACGCCGAGCCCGCCGTCTCCAACGAGATCGAGATCGAATATGCGATGCCGATCCATCTGCCGATGGTGGCCGTGCACACGGTCGGCGCCGGCGGCGGCTCGATCGCCCGCGTCGATGCCTCGGGGCTGATCCAGGTCGGACCCGAAAGTGCCGGCGCCAATCCGGGGCCGATCAGCTACGGCCGCGGCGGCACCGAACCCACCATCACCGACGCCAATCTGGTGCTCGGCCGGCTCGACCCGGCGAAGCTGCTGTCGGTCGAAGACCCCGTCACCGTCGAAGCCGTGCGCGCGGTGTTCGAGCAGAGGATCGGCCGCGCCACCGGCCTCGACGGCGTCGCCGCGGCCGGTGCGGTGCTGAGACTCGGCAACATCAAGATGGCGGGCGCGATCCGCATGGTGTCGGTGTCGCGCGGCCACGACCCGCGCGACTTCACCCTGTTCGCCTTCGGCGGCGCCGGCCCGCTGCATGCTTCCGCGCTCGCCCGCGAGCTCGGCCTGCCGCGGGTGCTGGTGCCGGCACGGCCGGGCATCACCAATGCGCTCGGCTGCGTGGTGGCCGACATGCGCCACGACTTCGTCAACACGGTCAACCAGCCTGTCGCGGCGCTCGACGAGGCACGCATGCGCGCGGTGCTGGCCCGGCATAGGGCCGAGGGCGAGGCGCTGATCGCCAAGGAGGCGATCAGGCCCGAGCGCATCCGCGTCGGCCATTCCGCCGACATGCAGTTCCTCGGCCAGACGCATCTCATCAACGTGCCGCTGCCCTCGGCCGAGATCGGCCGCGCGATGCTGCAGGACCTGTTCGAGAAGGCCTATTTCGCCCGCTTCAAGGTCGAGCTGCCCGAGATCCGCGCCAATCTCGTCAACCTCAACACCTCCGTCACCGGCGTGCGCCCGGCGATCGACCTCTGCCGGCTGATCGACCCCGCGGGGCGGGCGGCGACGCTTGCTGGTGCCTTGCGTGAAGTGAGGCCGGTCTGGTTCGACGGCACCTGGCACGACACGCCGGTCTACGAGCGCGAGAAGCTGCCGCTGGAGGCGGTGCTCGAAGGGCCGGCGATCCTCGAGCAGATGGACGCGACCACGGTGCTCGAGCCCGGCGACAAGGCGAGGTCGGACGTGGACGGGAACATTGTTGTGAAGGTGGGGGTGCCATGATCGCTCTTTCGCGACCGGCCGAAGGTACCCCCACCCCTGACCCCTCCCCACAAGGGGGAGGGGGACTTTGCGGCACCGTCATTGCACGTCAACGTCGAAGAGCAAGGGAGGCGGCGGCGACGGCATCCCCCTCCCCCTTGTGGGGAGGGGCTAGGGGTGGGGGTATGAGGCGCGACAAGCCTGGCAGGGGGATGCCTCCGAAAGGGACGGGCCCCACACCATGACCCTCGACGCCATCACCCTTTCCGTCATCCAGGCAGCGCTGCAGCAGACCTGCGACGAGATGGACCTGACCTTCTCCCGCGCCGCCTTCTCGCCGGTGATCGCCGAGGCCAACGACCGCTCCGACGGCATCTATTCCGCCGTCGACGGTGCGTTGATTGCGCAAGGGTCGGAGGGCCTGCCTGTGTTCGTCGGCGTCATGCAGCACTCGACCAAAACCATCATCGAGATGATCGCCGCTGGCCGCGTGCTGCCGCCGGAGGAAGGCGACATCTACATCGTCAACGACCCCTATCTCGGCGGCACGCATCTGATGGACGTGCGCTTCGCCATGCCGGTGTGGCGTGGCGGCAAGATCTTCTGCTGGCTGTCCAACACCGGCCATTGGCCCGACATCGGCGGCGCGGTGCCCGGCGGCTTCTCGGCCTCGGCGACGGCGGTCGAGCAGGAGGGGCTGCGGCTGCCGCCGGTCAAGCTGTTCAAGAAGGGGGTGATGGACCCCGAGATCTTCGCCATCATCTGCTCCAACATCCGCGTCGCCGACCAGCGCATCGGCGATATCCGCGCCCAGGCGGCAGCCCTTCATGTCGGCCGGGACAGGCTCCTGCAGATCCTCGATCGTTACGGCGACCAAACCGTGGTCGCGGCGATCGCCGAGCTGCGCCGCCGCGCCGCCGAGCAGATGCGCGCCCACATCGCCGCGCTGCCCGAGGGCAGCTGGCGGTCGACGGCCTATGTCGATTCCGACGGGGTGGTCGACGCGCCGCTGACCATCGCGCTCACAGTAGAGAAGCAGGGCGACGCGCTGGTCTTCGACTTCGCCGGCTCGTCGAAACCCTGCGCCGGGCCGATGAACAGCGTGCTGGCGACGACGCTGTCGGCAGTCTACCTCGCCATGCGCCACATCTTCCCCGACGTGCCGATCAGCGCCGGCGCCTTCGAGCCGCTGGCGGTCAGGCGGCCGGAAGGCACCTTCCTCGACGCGAAATATCCGCGGCCCGTCTCGGGCTGCGCGGCGGAGGTGTCGCAGCGCATCGCCGAAGCGGTGTTCGCGGCAATGGTGCAGGCCGCGCCCGACAAGGTGACGGCGGCTCCCGCCGGCTCGAGCGGCAATTTCGCGCTCGGCGGCAACGATCCGGCGCGCGGCCGCGACTATGTCATGTACCAGATCTCCGGCGGCGGTTATGGCGGCAATGCCGGCCATGACGGGCTCTCCAACGGCTGCTCGACCATCGGCATCTCCAAGTCGCCGCCGGTCGAGATCATGGAGCAGGCCTATCCGGTGCTCTACCGCCGATACGCCCTGCGCGAGGGCTCGGGCGGCGCCGGAAAGCAGCGCGGCGGCTTCGGCCTCGCCTACGAGATCGAGCTCCTGCGCGGCGAGGCCCGCGCCTCCTTCGTCATGGACCACGGCCGCTTCGGGCCGCAGGGCGCGCTCGGCGGCGCCGACGGCATGGTCAATTCGGTCACCGTGTTCCGAGGCGGCGAGCCGCACGTGCCGCCGCATCTCTCCAAGGAGCAGGACATCCCGCTCAAGGCCGGCGACCGCGTGCTGGTCGGCACGCCCGGCGGCGGCGGCTACGGCGACCCGCTGGCGCGCGATCCCGAGTTCGTGCTGCGCGACGTGGCGCTGGGCTACTACACGAGGGAACAGGCGGCCGAGCTGTTCGGGGTGGCGATCGGCGACGGCGGCGTGGACGTCGCGGCGACCGAGCGGCTGCGGCGAGGCTGAGCGCGGCTCATCCGGCCGCCGTCGCCCTGGTTCCCCGGCGCTTGCGGATGCTGATCTGGCCGGTCACCGCCTGGTCGGGCCGCGCCGACAGCTCCTCGCGCTGGGCGAACAGCCAGTCGATGAAGACCTGCACGATCGGCGCCGAGCGCACCTCGTTGCGGCAGACGGCGTAGAAGGCGTCGACCGCCGGCACCGACAGGTTGAAGGGCGTGACGAGCTGGCCCTTGGCGAGCATCGCCGAGGCGGTGACGCTGTCGCCCAGCGCCACGCCGTGGCCGTGGATCGCGGCTTCGGTGGCCAGCCGCGCGTCGGCCATGCGGTGCCGCTGAAGCGGCTTGACGTCGAGCGCGTCGGCCGCCGAAAGCCAGGTCTGCCACTCATGGCCGTCGTCGCCATAGAGCAGCACATGGTCGGTGAGGTCGCGCACGCTGCGGATCGGCCGGTTGTTGATGAGCGTCGGGCTGACCACGGGAAACAGTTCGATGCCCGACCATTTCTTCAGCCAGCAATCGGTCCAGCTGCCGTCGCCGTAGAGCAGGCAGATGTCGACGTCGCCGTCGTGGATGTCGCTCGGATCGTTGGAGGCGTTGAAGGTCAGGCTGATGCCCGGATACTGCCCCATGAAGCTGCCGACCCGCGGGATGAGCCAGAGCGACAGCAGCGCCGGCACGCAGCTTATGGCGAGCTTGCCCGAGCTCGTCGGCCGCGTCATCCGCTCGGTGGCGGCGGCGATGCTCTCGAAGGCGCCGGAGACGGCGGGCAAGAGTTCCGCGCCCTGCGGCGTCAGCTTGAGCCGGGCGCCGGCGCGCTCCAAAAGCTTGACCTTCAGCGTCGCCTCCAGCGCGCGGATCTGGTGGCTGACCGCCCCGTGGGTGACGTTGAGCTCGCCGGCGGCCTTGGTCAGCGAGCCGTGGCGGGCGGTCGCCTCGAAGGCGCGCAGCGGGTTGAGCGGGGGCAGGCGCCTGGACATCGCGGGCTCCGGCGAGGTTGTCTTGTTGTGAGAAAATCTCACAGCCGAGAGCTTAACAATATCAATTGCCATTTCAACGGCCCTGCCGGAAACTCGCGACAAAACAACCATAAGCACACGGGGAACATTCAGCTGATCGGGCGCCGAACCGGGGCGGCCGACGAATCCGTTTCCCGATTGCTGCAGCTGAGCGCAGGAGGCGATCATGGGTTTCGACGTCAAAAAACTCGACGAGTTGCGCAAGAAATATGGCGAGGGCCATGGCGGCGATCTGTTCGATCCGAAGTTCCGCCGCGTCGCCGACAAGATCTTCACCAAGAGCGGCACGCGCCTCGCACCCTATTCCGGCATCCCGACCTTCCTGACCGCGCCCTATTTGCCGGTCGACAACGACAATCCCGACTTCGGCGACCTGCAGGTGGCGATGATCGGCGTGCCGATGGATCTCGGCGTCACCAACCGCCCGGGCTCGCGCTTCGGCCCGCGCGCCCTGCGCGCCATCGAGCGCATCGGCCCCTACAACCACGTGCTCGAATGCGCCCCGGTGCAGGAACTGCGCGTCGCCGACATCGGCGACGTGCCGTTCCGCAGCCGCTATCGCCTCGAGCTCAGCCATGAGGACATCGAGCGCCGCGTGGGTCAGGTCGTCGACGCCGGCGTGGTGCCGCTCTCGGTCGGCGGCGACCACTCGATCACCCACCCGATCCTCAAGGCCGTCGGCAAGAAGCGCCCCGTCGGCATGATCCACATCGACGCCCATTGCGACACCGGCGGCGCCTACGACCTCACCAAGTTCCACCACGGCGGGCCGTTCCGCAACGCCGTGCTCGACGGCGTGCTCGACCCCACCCGCGTCATCCAGATCGGCATCCGCGGCTCGGCCGAGTATCTCTGGGAGTTCTCCTACGAGTCCGGCATGACCGTCATCCATGCCGAGGAGATCACCGGCATGGGCATCCCGGCGGTGATCGAGAAGGCGAAGAAGATCGTCGGCGACGGCCCGACCTACCTGTCCTTCGACGTCGACAGCCTCGATCCGGCATTCGCGCCCGGCACCGGCACGCCGGAGGTCGGCGGCCTCACCACGCGCGAGGTGCTGGAGATCATCCGCGGGCTGAAGGGGCTCAACTTCGTCGGCGGCGACGTCGTCGAGGTGGCCCCGCAATACGATTCGACCACCAACACCGCGCATGCCGGCGCCCAGGTGCTGTTCGAGATCCTGAGCCTGATGGTGTTCAGCCCCTTCGTCACCGGCAACAAGGACTGACCGGACCCGATACGGACTGGCCGTCGCGACTGGAGGCGGCGGCCAGGCGGCAACGACCGCGACTGCAAAAATCAATCAATCCAGAGGGAACCGAAAAATGAACATCAAGAGCGTTTTGCAAACGACGGCTGCCGCCCTCGTCTTCGCCGGCACCGTTGCCTTCGGACTGTCGGCCGCCAATGCCGATGCGCTGGAGGACATCGCCAAGGCCGGCCAGATCAATGTCGGCGTCTTCGCCGACTTCCCGCCCTTTTCCTCGGCCAGCGCCGACATGAGCCTCAAGGGCTACGACATGGACGTGGCGCAGGCGATCGCCGATGCGCTCAAGGTCAAGCTCAACCCGGTGCCGGTGACCGGCCAGAACCGCATTCCCTACCTGACCGACAAGCGTGTCGATCTGCTGATGAGCGTCGGCTACTCCAAGGAGCGCGAGGAGGTCATCGATTTCGCCGCCGCCTACGCGCCCTACTACATCGCCGTGATCGGCCCTGCCGAGCTCAAGGTGGCGGGCAAGGAAGACCTCGGCGACAAGTCGATCGCCGTCAACCGCGGCACCCTCGAAGACACGTCGCTGACCGAGGCAGCACCGGCTTCCGCCGACATCCGCCGCTTCGACAACTACAACGCCGTCATCCAGGCCTTCATCTCCGGCCAGACCCAGCTGATGGTGGTGGGCAACGACGTCGGTGCCCAGGTGCTGGCCCGCCAGGAGGCGCTGAAGCCGGAGCAGAAGTTCCAGCTGCTCACCTCGCCCTCGCATATCGGCCTCAACAAGAACGAGGAAGGCCTGAAGAAGGTGATCAACGACACGGTTTCGGCGATGCTCGCCGACGGCCGCCTCAACACCTCGTCGGAAGCCTGGCTCAAGACCCCGCTCAACCCCGAGAACCTCAAGGATTGATCGGTGGGCTACAGCCTCGACTTCGGCTGGCTTGAAGGTGCCGCGGGTGCGATAGCCCGCGGTGCCGCCATGACGATCCTGCTGATCGCGGTGACGACGATTGCCGGCACGGTGATCTCGGTGCTGGCCGCCGCCGGGCGGCGCAGCGGGCCGAAATGGCTGAAGCGAGCAATCACCGGCTATGTCGAGGTGATCAGGAACACGCCGTTCCTGGTGCAGCTGTTCTTCATCTTCTTCGGCCTGCCGAGCCTCGGCATCCGGCTCGACCCGATCGTCGCGGCAATCCTGGCGATGACGCTCAACATGGCCGCCTACACCACCGAAATCGTCGGCGCCGGCCTCGACGCCGTGCCGAGGGGGCAGCGCGAGGCGGCCTTTGCTTTGGGCTTGCGGCCGCGCCAGGTCTTCGTCAAGATCGTGCTGCCGCAGGCGATGAAGGTCATCTTCCCTGCGCTTACGAGCCAGATCGTGATCATGATGCTCGAGTCTTCGGTCGTCTCGCAGATCGCAGTGCGTGAACTCACCTACGAGGCCGACATGCTGCAGGCGCGGACCTTCCGCGCCTTCGAGACCTATTTGGTCGTCACGATGGTCTATCTCGGTCTTTCGGTCGCACTTCGCCGCATCCTCGTCGGCGTCGGCCGCCGCACGCTCTCGGCGGGTGTGTCATGATCGAGTTCACCTTCTGGGACATCCTGCGCAACCTGGTCTTCGCCACGCGCTGGACCGTGTTGTTGTCGGTCGCGGCCTTCGTCGGCGGCGGCATCGTCGGCATCGCCATCCTGTTCCTGCGCATTTCCGAGACTGGCTGGATGCGCCGTTTCGCCGGCGGCTACATCGCGCTGTTCCAGGGCACGCCGCTCCTGATGCAGCTGTTCCTGATGTTCTTCGGCCTGCCGATGCTCGGCTTCCGCATCGACCCGTGGACGGCCGCCGTGCTCGGCCTGACCTTCTTTGCCAGCGCCTATCTCGCCGAGATCTGGCGCGGTGGGGTCGACGCGCTGCCGCGCGGCCAGTGGGATGCCGGCGCCAGCCTCGGCCTGCACCGCCTGCAGGAGCTGCGCCTCGTCATCCTGCCGCAGGCCTTCGCCATCACCCGGGCGCCGGTGGTCGGCTTCCTGGTCCAGCTGATCAAGGCCACCGCGCTGACCTCGATCATCGGCTTCGAGGAACTGCTCCGGACCTCCAACGCCATCAACAACGCGACTTTCGAGCCGTTCACCGTCTACGGGCTGGTGGCGCTGATCTTCTTTGTGCTCTGCTACCCGCTGACACAGTATGCCCGCTTTCTGGAGGCCCGTGCCGCAGCTCGCTGAAACGACAGTCCATCATCTCGAACAATCAATGGGAACAACCGGCACAAAGCCGGCAACAAATGAGGAGAACGAAGATGTCCAAGATACTCGATAGCCGGATGAGCCGCCGCGCCGTGCTGGGCGCCGGCGTCGCGTCGGCCGGCCTGCTCGCCATGCCCTCGATCCTGAGGGCGCAGGAGAAGTCGCTCAAGATCGGCGTCTATGGCGGCTACTTCAAGAAGTCCTTCGACGAGCACATCTTCCCCGAATTCACCAAGGCGACCGGCATCGCCGTCGAATCCGTCGCCGAGCCGACCGGCGAAGCCTGGCTGGTGCAGCTCGAGCAGGCCGCCAAGGCCGGGCAGGCGCCGGCCGACCTGTCGATGATGTCGCAGACCTCGCTGCTCAAGGGCCAGTCGACGGAGCTGTGGGCGCCGCTCGACCTCGCCAAGATCAAGAACAGCGCCAACCTGATCGAGCACTTCGTCAACAAGTATCCGGACGGCCGCGTCGCCGGCATCGGGGCGGTGGCGTGGTACATCACGCTGGTCACCAACACCAATGTCTATCCGACCGCGCCGGACACCTGGGCGGCCTTCTGGGACCCGGCCAACGCCGACAAGCTCGGCCTGCTGGCGCTCGCCTCGAACTCGTTCCTGCTCGAGGTGACGGCCAAGACCTTCATGGGCGGCACCAACGCGCTGGACACCGAGGAAGGCATCGAGAAGGCCTTCGCCAAGCTCGCCGAAGTCAAGCCCAACGTGCGGCTGTGGTATCGCGACGAGGCGCAGTTCGAACAGGCGCTGAAGTCGGGCGAGATCCCGATGGGCCAGTATTATCACGACGTCACCGGCCTCGCGGCCGCCGACGGCCAGCCGGTGCGCTCGACCTTCCCGAAGGAAGGCGGGATCCAGGATTCCGGTTCCTGGGTGCTGTCGAAGGCGTCGAAGAAGACCGAGGAGGCGCATGCCTTCATCGACCACATGTGCCAGCCCGCCGTGCAGGCGCTGATGTCGCGCAAGGTCGGCACCTCGCCCACGGTCAAGCGCGAGCTGCTCGATCTCAAGCCGGAGGAGTTCGCCGCCGTGTCGTCGGACATTGTGCCGATCATCCCGCGCTACGACCTCTACACCACCAAGGCCGACTGGATTAACCAGAAGTGGACCGAGCTGATCGTCGGCTGATCTGGATTACCCTCCCCCTTGTGGGGAGGGTGGCCCGCAGGGCCGGGTGGGGGTACTTGCCAAACTCTATGCCTGCCGACCCCCACCCCGTCGCTTCGCGCCGACCCTCCCCACAAGGGGGAGGGTAACCGCGCCTTCGCTGTCGACTGGCAGAGCTGTTGCAATTCGTAGAACCTTCAAACGAGCAGGTGCCCCTCATGTCCGGACTCGAGATCAAGGACATCACCAAGTCGTTCGGCAACTTCACCGCGGTCGACAATGCCAACCTGTCGGTGCCGCATGGCAAGTTCGTCTGCCTGCTCGGCCCGTCCGGCTGCGGCAAGACCACGCTGCTGCGCATGATCGCCGGCCTCGAGGATCCGTCCGGCGGCGCGATCCTGCTCGACGGCGAGGACATCACCCCGGTGCCGACCCACAAGCGCAACCTCGGCATGGTGTTCCAGTCGCTGGCGCTGTTCCCGCATCTCACGGTCGGCGACAATATCGCCTATCCGCTGCGCATCCGCGGAGCCTCGCGCGAGGAGCAGAAGAAGCGGGCCGGCGACCTGCTCAGGCTCATCCATCTGTCAGGCTACGAAGACCGGCCGGTGTCGAAGCTCTCCGGCGGCCAGCGCCAGCGCGTCGCCATCGCCCGCGCGCTGGCGCTCGCGCCGCGGCTGTTCCTGCTCGACGAGCCGCTGTCGGCGCTCGACGCCAAGCTGCGCGAGGCCATGCAGGTGGAGCTGCGCCAGCTGCAGCAGCGGCTCGGCATCACCACCTTCGTCGTCACCCACGACCAGCGCGAGGCGATGACCATGGCCGACCTCGTCGTGGTCATGGGCAACGGCAAGATCCTGCAGGCGGCACCGCCCATCGAGATCTACCGCAAGCCGGCCGATGCCTTCGTCGCCGACTTCATCGGCATGACCAACCTGCTCGACGCCACCATGGACGGTGCCGGGCGGGTGTCGGTGCTCGGCCAGGCGATCCCCGGCCTCGCCATGCCGGGCGGCACGGCCAAGGCCACGCTGTCCATCCGTCCCGAGGACGTCCATCTCGGCCCGGCCGGCGGCAATGCCATCACCGGCACGGTGACCTTCGTGCGCGACCTGGGCGGCACCATCGAGACCTTCGTCGAGGCGGGCGGCAAGAGCATCGTCGCGGTCGCCACGCCGCGCGAGCGCCCCGATGTCGCCGCCGGCCAACAGGTCGGCGTGACGCTTCCGGCCGAAGCCTGCGTGGTGCTCAAGTCATGAAACGCGAGGCGCCGAAATCGCTGGCCGACTACAGCCCGCTGTTCTTCCCCGGGCTGATGCTGATCGTCTTCTTCGTCATCCCGTTTTCGACGATGATCGCGGTGAGCTTCTTCCAGCGCGATCCGTCGGGCTTCTACACGCCCGACTTCGTGTTCTCGAACTACGCCCGCTTCCTCTCCGCCTTCTTCGGCAAGGTGCTCGGCTTCTCGCTGATGCTCGCGGTCATGGTGGCGATCGTCTGCGTGGCGATCGCCTTCCCCTTCACCTTCCTGCTCACCAAGCGGCCGCGCAAGGTCCAGACCGTGTGGCTGGTGTGCCTGCTGTCGGTGCTGTCGCTTTCGGAAGTCATCATCGGCTTTGCCTGGTCGACGCTGTTCTCGCGCACCGCCGGCATCAGCAACCTGTTCGTCGCCATCGGCCTGATGAAGGAGCCGGTGGCGCTGCTGCCGAGCTTCTGGGCGGTGCTCACCGGCATGGTCTACCAGGCGCTGCCCTATACCATCCTGGTGCTCTATCCGGCGCTGGTGCGCCTCGACCCGACGTTGACGGAAGCCGCCCGCACCCTCGGCGCCTCGCCGATGAAGGCCTTCTTCAACGTCGTCGTGCCGGCGCTGCGCAACACCATCGTCGCAACCCTGATCATGGTCTTCGTCTTCGCGCTCGGCTCGTATCTGCTGCCGCAGATCCTCGGCCGGCCGTCGCACTGGACGCTTTCGGTGCTCATCACCGACCAGGCCATCTACCAGTCCAACATGCCTTTCGCCGCTGCGATGGCCGTGTTCCTGGTGCTGATGTCGCTGGCGCTGGTGGGGCTCACCCTGCTTGTCGGACGCAAGGAGAACGCGCTGTGAAAGAGGCTTTCCTTCGCCGGCTCTATTTCGTCGCAGTCGCCCTGTTCCTCGCTGCACCGCTGGTCGTCGTGGCCGGCGTCTCGGTCAACGAGAAGCAGGATCTCGCCTTCCCGCCGAAGGGCTTCTCGCTCGCCTGGTACGGCCAGATCTTCCTCGACGCGGAATGGCGGGCGGCCCTTTTCGCCTCCGTCACCCTGGCGGTCACGGCGGCCGCACTCGCGGTCGCCATCGCGCTGCCGCTTGCCTGGTTCCTGTGGCGGCGCATCGCGCCCTGGGCCAACGTCTTCCAGGTGCTCGGCCTCGCCCCCTTCATCCTGCCGCCGGTCATCACCGCGCTCGGCATGCTGACCTTCTGGGCGACGACCGGCTTCTACGGCCAGCCGTGGACGGCCGTCATCAGCCACGCGATCTTCTTCGTCACCCTGCCGCTGGTGACGCTGTCGCTCGGCTTCGCCTCGATCGACCGATCACTGGTCGAGGCCGCCGCGACCATGGGCGCCGACGACCGCACGGTGCTGAAGACCGTCGTCTTGCCGCTGATCCGGCCCTATCTCGTCTCGGGCTATGCGTTTGCCTTCGTGCTGTCGCTCAACGAGTACATCGTCGCCTACATGACGGTCGGCTTCACCATCGAGACGTTGCCGATCAAGATCTTCAACGCCCTGCGCTACGGCTACACGCCGACCATGGCCTCGGTGTCGGTGTTCTTCGTGGCGGTGGCGGCACTCGTCTTCGGCCTGATCGCCAGGTTCGGCGACATCCGGCGGCTGTTGGGCGCGATGTCGTCGGAGAGCTGAAGCGACGAGGCCGCGGGCCCGCGGCCTCGCTTCTCAGATCACCGGCTTGTCCATGAGGCCAAGCTTCTCGCGTCGCAGCCAGCGCCACAGCAGGAGCAGTGCGACGGCGGCGAGGCCGGAGAACAGGCCGATCCAGATGCCGCGGCCCTCGAAGCCGAAGCGGAAGGCGAGCAGCACGCCGAACGGCAGGCCGATGCCCCAGTAGCCGATGGCCGCCAGGATCATCGGCACGGTCGTGTCCTGCAGTCCGCGCAACATGCCCGACGCCACCGCCTGGGCGCCGTCGGCGACCTGGAACAGCGCCGCGAAGACCAGGAAGGTGACCGCCAGCGAAATCACTTCCGCATTGGCCCGGTCGTCGATGTCGATGAAGGCGCCGATCAGCACGCGCGGCCAGAACACCATCACCAGGGCCATCAGCGCCATGAAGGCGACGCCGAGCGCATAGGCGGTCCAGCCGGCGCGGGTGATGCCCTCGCGGTCCTTGGCGCCATAGGCCAGCCCGACGCGCACGGTGACGGCCTGTCCCAGGCCCATCGGGATCATGAAGGTCACCGAGCAGATCTGGATGGCGATGGCATGGGCGGCGAGCGAGGCCGAATTGATCAACCCCATCAGGAAGGCGGCGGCGTTGAAGATCGTCACCTCGAAGGCGAGGATGCCCGAGATCGGCGCGCCGAGCTTGAGCAGAGCCTTGAAGCGCGGCCAGTCGGCCCGCCAGAAGCGGCCGAACAGGTGGTAGCGGCGGAATTTCTTCTCCAGCGTGACCACGGCGACCATGCCGAAGAACATCAGCGCGCTGGCGACGCTGGTGGCGAGGCCCGAGCCGGCGATGCCCATCTGCGGGAAACCCCACTTGCCGAACACCAGGAGCCAGTTGCCCACGGCGTTGACCACCACCGCCACGGCCATGATGGCCAGCGCCCAGCCGGGACGCTCCAGCGCCGAGATGAAGGAGCGCAGCACGATGTAGCCGTAGAAGGGCAGCACCGCCCATTGCAGGTGGCGGACATAGATGCCGGCCTGCTCGGCGAGCTTCGGCTCCTGGCCCATGGCGAGCAGGATGGCCTCGGCGTTCCACAACAGGATCCAGATCGGGATGACCACGATGACGGCGAGCCAGAGGCCCTGGCGCACGGTGCGGCGCACGTCGCGCACCGAATGGCGCATGCGCCCGAGCTCGGCCGCCATCATCGGCGAGGTCGCATACATCAGGCCGAGGCCGAAGATCAGCGGCGCGAAATAGAGATTGGAGCCGAGCGCACCGGCAGCCAGCGAGTCCGGTCCGAGGCGGCCGATCATCATCACGTCGGTGGCCGTCATCGCCGTCTGCGCCAGGTTGGTCAGCACCATCGGCCAGGCAAGCGCCAGCATCGCGCGGAGCTCGCCACGCCAAGGGTTAGCCGGTGATTGCGCGCCGGTTTCGATCACAGACATCTTTCCGTCTTTCGGTGCGATATCGCGAATCCGAGCGCCGATATCGTTGGTTCTGGCCGCAAACTCCGCGGATTGCCTCGCAGCCGTCCGGGTATTTGAATCAAAGCGCCCGATGAGGCAAGCCGTCACGGCCGCCAAGGATTGTACCAGACCGGGCCGCAGGCTTCAGCCGATGGCGTCGAGCGCCTGCCGCTGGCGGTGCATCTCGAGGAACACCCGGTAGTCGCGGTCGAAGCGCGGCCGTGCCGCCTCGTTGGGCCGCCGCGCCCGGCCTTCCTGGCGCATTGCCGTGCAGGCCGCCTCGAGGCCGGGGTAGAGCCCGGACGCGGCCGCCGCCGCCATCGCCGTGCCGAGAAGCACCGCGTCGCTGCCGAGCGGCTCGACGACGGTGCAGCCGGTGGCATCGGCATAGAGCTCCATCAACAGCGGGTTGCGGGTGTGGCCGCCGGTGACGTGCAGCGTGTCGATGCCGTAGCCGTTGGCATTGAGCGCCTCGAGCACGTGACGGATGCCGAGCGCGATCGCCACCGCCGTGCGCCAGTAGAGCCGGCACAGGCTGTCGAAGGAGGCGTCCAGCGTCAGACCGCTGATCACGCCCACGGCATGCGGGTCGGCCAGCGGCGAGCGGTTGCCGTGGAAGTCGGGCAGCACGTGCAGCCGTCCGGCCAGGTCGAGGCCTTCGGCGGCGCGCAGCTGCATGATGCGGTCGGTGATCCTGCGATGCATCGCAGCGTCGGGCTCCCCGCCGGCGCCGTGCCAGCGGATGACGTGGTCGAGCAGCGCGCCGGTGGCCGACTGGCCGCCTTCGCTCAGCCAGAGATCGGGCAGGGCAGCGCCGTAATACGGCCCCCACACGCCGGCGAAGGCGCGCGGCGCCGCCGACATCGCCATCAGGCAGCTCGACGTGCCGGCGATCAGCGCCAGGTGGCGCTCTATGCCGGGCCGGCCGCCGATCACGCCGAGCGCGCCGGCGAAGGCGTCGATCAGCCCGGCGCCGACGCGGCAGGTGGTGGTGAGCCCCAGCGCCGCGGCGGCTTCGCTCGAGAGCGGGCCGAGGTCCGAGCCGACCGGGCTGGCGCGTGTGGGCAGGCCGGCATGGTCGAAGATGTCGGCGAGGCCGACGGCTGCGAAGAAGTCGTGCCGCCAGCCTTCGCGCTCATGCGCGAGATAGGTCCATTTGGCCGCCAGCGTGCATTGCGAGCGGGCGAGCGAGCCGCTGGCCTTGTGGGTGAGGAAGTCGGCGAGGTCGAACAGCCTGCCGGTGCGGGCCCAGCTTCCAGGCAGGTTGCGCTTCACCCACATCAGCTTCGGCGTCGCCATTTCCGGCGACATCACCCCGCCGACATAGTTCAGCACCTCGTGCCGGGTCGCCGTGCATTCGTCCGCCTCGGCGAGCGCGCGGTGGTCGAGCCAGACGATGGTGTCCCAGCGGTCGTCGCCGTCGCTCGACACCGAAATCTGCTCACCGTCCTTGCCCCTGAACACGGTCGAGCAGGTGGCGTCGAACGAGATGCCGGCGACGTCGTCGGGCGCGATGCCGGCCGCGTCGCGTGCGGCGCGCACGGCTGCGCATGCGGCGGCCCAGATGTCTTCGGAATCGTGCTCGGCATGGCTCTCCGCCGAGCGGTTCATGGCGATCGGCCGCTCGGCCCGGCCCATCAGCGTGCCTTGGCGGTCGAAGATGCCGGCGCGCGCGCTTCCCGTTCCCACGTCGACGGCGCAGAGATGCTCAGCCATCAGGACGACTTCGCCCCCGTGGCGAGGCCGCGTCCGGCAAGGGCAGCAGGGCCGCGCTCGGCGGCCTGCAGTTTCGCTGTCGATCGGAGCGCCGCAATTGAGACCATGGCGCGCAGTCTATATGCGCGCCCTGGGCAATTCCAGCGCTGGCCGCCTCGCTCAGAGCGCGCCGTCCAGGTAGCGCGTCAGCGTTTCCCTGGTGCCGAGGCTCCAGAGCGTGCGCAGGCCATGCGCGAAGGCCGCCGCGAAGACCGGCGAGCGTCCGACCTCGCCGTAGATGTCTTCCATGGCGAGCCATGCCTGCGGGTCGTCCTTCGCGGCCTTGGCGGTGGCCTGCATCCGGTCCCAGTTGGGGTCGTTCGGCTCGATGACGGCGCCCGAATCGGTGGTTCCGAAGCAGTAGCGGCACCACAGCGCCGATTCGAGCGCCAGGCCGTTGATGCCGGCCCCGGCCTTCAGCCGGTCGGCGATGGTCGGGATGATGAATTTCGGCTGGCGGTTCGAGCCGTCGAGGCAGAGCCGCCGCACCGTGTCGCCGATCTTGGGGTTGGCGAAGCGCCGTTCGATGAGCTTGCAGTAGTCCTCAAGCACCACGCCCGGCACCGGCGGCACGGTCGGCATGATCTCGTCGCGTTCCAGCGTGGCCAGGAAGGCGCTCACCAGCGGGTGCTGCATCGCTTCGTGAACGAAGTGGATGTCCATCAGCCCGCCGGGATAGGCGATCGTCGCGTGCCCGCCGTTGAGGATCCTGATCTTCATCAGCTCGAAGGGCGCGACGTCCCCGACGAACTGCGCGCCGACCTTTTCCAGCGCCGGCCGTCCGGCGGGGAAACGGTCTTCCAGCACCCATTGCTTGAACGGCTCGCAGAACACCGGCCAGGCGTCGTCGACGCCGAACTGCTCCGCCAGGATCGTGCGCTCGCGATCGGTGGTGGCTGGCGTGATGCGGTCGACCATGCTGTTGGGGAAGGCGACATGTTCCCTGACCCAGTCGGCAAGGCGCTCGTCGATCAGCCGCGCCAGGCCGATCACGGCATCGGCCGTGACGCGGCCATTGTGGGGGATGTTGTCGCAGGACATGACGGTGAATGGAACCGTGCCCTCGTCGCGGCGGCGTATCAGGCCGGCGAGGATCAGGCCGAACACGGTCCGGGGAGCGGCGATGTCGGCGGCGTCGGCGACGATCTGCGGGTGCGTCGGGTTGAACGCGCCCGATGCCGGGTCGATGAAATAGCCGCCCTCGGTGATGGTCAGCGACACGATGCGGATCGCGGGATCGGCGAGCCGGTCGATCACGGCCGCCGTGTCGCCCGGCCTGATGAAGTCGATCATCGCACCGGTGACGCGCGCGCTCATGTGGCCGCTGTCCTGCTCGACCACCGTCGTCAGCCAGTCCTGCCCGGCGAGTTTTTGCCGGCCCGCCTCCTCGGCCGGGAAGACACCGGCGCCGACGATCGCCCAGTCGTGGTCGAGCCCGGCGTCGAACAGCTGGTCGAGATAGACCGCCTGGTGCGAGCGGTGGAAGTTGCCGACGCCGAAATGCAGGATTCCGGCCCTGAGCGCGGCGCGGTCGTAGGCGGGGCGCGCGACGCTGGCGGGAAGGTGGCCAAGAGCCTGGGCCGACAGTTTGATGCTCATGGGATACTTACCCCTTTCTGCCTTCGCCGTGTTGGCACTGACGGTGGCGATGCCCTGCGAGAACGGCAGGGCGGTTGCATGTGAAGCTACCCCCATCCCTAGCCCCTCCCCACAAGGGGAGGGGAATTGGCGCCACGGCCGCCGATCGCGATCATCGTTGATCTTGGTCGCAACGGCGGCGGATGGGTCTCCCTCCCCCTTGTGGGGAGGGGCTAGGGGTGGGGGTCCAAATCCGGTCGGATCTCTCGCGGCATAGACAGGCAAGTGCGTTGGCGTGAATCGGAGAAGCTTGGTACCGGCCCATCTTCAGCTCATCCACTGGCCGCCATCGACGTTGTAGGTCTGGGCGACGATGTATTCGGCCTCGTCGCTGGCGAGGAAGACGGCCATGCCGGTCAGGTCCTCGGCGCGCCCCATGCGGCCGTAGGGCACGGCCTCGCCGACGATGCGCTTCTTCTCGCCGAGCGGCCGGTCCTCGTATTTGGCGAAAAGCGCGTCGACATGGTCCCAGTGCTCGCCGTCGACCACGCCGGGCGCGATGGCGTTGACGTTGATGCGGTGCTTGATGAGGTCGAGCCCGGCCGACTGGGTCAGGCTGATGACGGCGGCCTTGGTGGCGCAGTAGACGGCGACCAGCGCCTCGCCGCGCCGGCCGGCCTGGCTCGCCATGTTGATGATCCTGCCGCCCTGGCCGCGCGCGATCATCGCCTTCGCCGCCGCCTGCAGCGTGAACAGCGTGCCGGCGACATTGACCGCAAACAGCCTGTCGTAGCTCGCCTTGCCGATCTCGACGATCGGCGCGAGGTCGAACAGCGCCGCGTTGTTGACGAGGATGTCGAGCCCTTCCGTCCTGGCCTCGACGGTCCGCACCGCGGCCTCGATGGAATCGAGGTCGGTCACGTCGAGCCTGACGGCGTAGGCGCCGGGGCCGATCTCGCCGGCGGTGCGATCGGCCGCTTCCAGGTTGATGTCGCCGATGGCAACCGTCGCGCCCTCGCGCACATAGGCCTCGGCGAAGGCGCGGCCGATACCGCGCGCCGCACCGGTGATCAGCGCCGACCTGCCCGCGAGCCTGCCGGTCAAAGCGCCCTCCCGTCGGCCCCGAAGCGGTGCAGCTTGGTGGGGTCGGGCGTGAGATAGACCGTGTCGCCGTGCTTGACCCCGACCTCGCCGCTGGCCCGCACGTTGAGGGTGCCGAGGCCGTTGGTGTGGACATGCAGGAAGGTGTCGGCGCCGAGATGTTCGGCGACGCCGACAGTGCCCTGCCAGTCGCCGGCCGTGGTCGAGATGTTGATGTGCTCCGGCCGCACGCCGATGGTGGCGGCACCCTGCCTGGCGGCGGTCGCGCCCTCGATGAAGTTCATCTTCGGCGAGCCGATGAAGCCGGCGACGAAGAGGTTGCGCGGCGAGCGGTAGAGTTCCAGCGGCGATCCGACCTGCTCGATGTTGCCGGCGTTCAGCACCACGATCTTGTCGGCCATGGTCATCGCCTCGACCTGGTCGTGGGTGACGTAGATCATCGTCGTCTTGAGCTGGTGGTGCAGTTCGCTGATCTCGAGCCGCATCGAGCCGCGCAGCGCGGCGTCGAGGTTGGACAGTGGCTCATCGAACAGGAAGGCCGAGGGCTGGCGCACGATGGCGCGGCCGATGGCGACGCGCTGGCGCTGGCCGCCCGACAGCTGGCCCGGCCGCCGGTCGAGATAGTTTGTGAGGTTGAGCACGCGCGCCGCGTCGTTGACCTTGCGGTCGATCGCCGCCTTGTCCTCGCCCGCCATCTTGAGCGGGAAGGCGATGTTGTTGCGCACGGTCATGTGAGGGTAGAGCGCGTAGGACTGGAACACCATGGCGAGCTTGCGCTTGGCCGGCGCCTCGGCGGTCACGTCGCGGCCGTCGATGCTGATGCTGCCGGCGGACGTATCCTCGAGCCCGGCGATCAGGCGCAGCAGCGTGGACTTGCCGCAGCCGGAGGGGCCGACGAAGACGACGAACTCGCCGTCCTCGATCTCCAGGTCGATCTTGGGGATGATCGTCGTCGTTCCGAACGACTTCGACACCTTGTCGAGAACTATGTTGCCCATCGTTTCCTCCCGGGGACTTTTCTATTTGACGGCGCCGAAGGTCAGGCCGCGGACGAGCTGGCGCTGCGAGAACCAGCCCATGATGAGGATCGGCGCGATCGCCAGCGTCGAGGCCGCCGAAAGCTTCGCCCAGAACAGCCCCTGCGGGCTCGAGAACGACGCGATCAAAGCGGTCAGCGGTGCTGCGTTCGCCGCCGAGAGCCGGATCGACCAGAACGCCTCGTTCCAGGCCAGGATGATGTTGAGCAGCAAGGTCGAGGCGATGCCGGGCACCGCCATCGGCGTCAGCACGTAGACGATCTCGTTGAACAGCGTGGCGCCGTCCATCCGCGCCGCCTCGAGGATCTCGCCGGGGATCTCGCGGAAATAGGTGTAGAGCATCCAGATGACGATCGGCAGGTTGATCAGCGTCAGGATGATCGTCAGGCCGAGCCGCGTGTCGAGCAGGCCGGTGTCGCGGAACAAGAGGTACATCGGCACCAGCACGCCGACCGCCGGCATCATCTTGGTCGACAGCATCCACATCAGCACGTCCTTGGTGCGCTTGGTCGGCGAGAACGCCATCGACCATGCCGACGGGATGGCGATGAGCAGCGCGATCAGCGTCGAGCCGACCGAGATCACCACCGAATTCATGAACGGCTTGAAGTAGTCGCGCTGCGACTGCACCTCGACGTAGTTCTCGAAGGTTCCGGACGGCACCAGGCTGATGCCGGCGATGGCCTCGGCCTCGGTCTTGAAGCTGGTGAGCACGGTGTAGAGGATCGGGAAGAAGATCACGAAGGCGACCGCCCACGCCGCGATGGTGAAGCCGATCTTGCGCCTGGTGGAGATTGCGCGTGCCATGACTAGACCTCCCTGGCTCGGAACGAATGGCGAGGATGGATACGCCCACGACGAGGATGGAGACCCCCACCCCTGACCCTTCCCCACGAGGGGGAGGGAGACGAACTCGCCGCGGCTGTGACCAAGACCATCGAAGACCGATGCTGGATGGCCGCGCCGCCAATTCCCCCTCCCCCTTGTGGGGAGGGGTCGGGGGTGGGGGTAAGGACGACGCCGGGCTTCGGCGAAACGGGTCTCATCGCCCCCTCCTACTTGTCGAGATTCTTGCCGACGGCGCGCATCAGGAAGATGGCGACGATGTTGGCGAGGATGACGGCGATCACGCCGCCCGCCGATGCCCCGCCCACGTCGTAGCCCAGCAGCGCCGTGCGGTAGATCAGGAAGGCGAGGTTGGTCGAGGCGTAGCCCGGGCCGCCATTGGTGGTGACCAGGATCTCCGCATAGACGCCAAGCAGGAAGATGGTCTGGATCAGGATGACGACGGTGATGGCGCGGGCCAGGTGCGGCAGCGTCAGGTACCAGAACCGGTTGGCGAAGTTGGCGCCGTCCATCTCGGCCGCCTCCTTCTGCTCCTCGTCGAGCGACTGCAGCGCGGTGAGCAGGATCAGCGTTGCGAACGGCAGCCATTGCCAGGCGACGATGATGACGATCGACAGCAGCGGATATTGCGCGAACCAGTCGACCGGCCTCAGCCCGAAGAACTTGTTGATGTCGGCCAGTACCCCGTAGCCCGGGTGCATGATCATGTTCTTCCACACGAGCGCCGCCACCGGCGGCATGACGAAGAAGGGCGAGATCACCAGGATGCGGACGATGCCCTGGCCGAACATCGGCTGGTCGAGCAGCATCGCCAGCGCGGTGCCGCCGACGACGGTGATGATGAGCACGCCGCCGACGATGACGAGCGTGTTCCAGATCGACTGGAAGAATGCCGGGTCGGTGTAGAAGTACGTGTAGTTGAACAGGCCGGCGAAGCTGACATTGGCGGGATTGAGCAGGTTGTAGTTCTGGAAGGAGAACCACAGCGTCATCACCAGCGGCACGATCATCCACACGAACAGCAGGATGACCGACGGCGCCATCATCAGGCGTGCCAGCGTCCGGGTTTGTCGAGTAGCCATGCGAGCACCCCTTCGGTCGAACCGGTCGGAAAAGGCGGCCGCCCGACTGGGAAACGGGCGGCCGAGGCTCCGGGAGGTTCTATTTTATGTAGCCGGCGCGGGTCATCTCGCGCACCGAGACCTGCTGTGCCTGGGCCAGCGCGTCGTCGACCGACATCTGGCCGGCAAGTGCTGCCGAGAACAGCTGGCCGACCGTCGTGCCCAGGCCCTGGAACTCGGGAATGGCCACGAACTGCACGCCGACATAGGGCACCGGCTTGACGGTGGGCTTGGTCGGGTCGGCCGAGTTGATCGAATCCAGCGTCATCTTGGCGAAGGGCGCCGCCTTCTGGTACTCGGGATTGCCGTAGAGCGAGGTGCGCGTGCCGGGCGGCACGTTGGCCCAGCCCTCCTTCGCTGCGACGAGGTCGAGATAGCCCTTGCTGGTCGCCCAGGCGACGAACTTCTGCGCCGCTTCCGCCTTCTGCGTGCCGGCGGGGATGCCGAGCGACCAGGCCCACAGCCAGTTGCCGCGCTTGCCCAGGCCGGTGTCGGGCGCCAGCGCATAGCCGACCTTGTCGGCGACGGTCGAGTTCTTCGGGTCGGAGACGAAGGAGGCGGCGACGGTGGCGTCGATCCACATGCCGCACTTGCCCTGCTGGAACAGCGCCAGGTTCTCGTTGAAGCCGTTGGACGAGGCGCCCTGCGGGCCGGCGTCGTTCATCAGCTTGACGTAGAAGTCGAGCGTCGACTTCCATTCCGGCTGGTCGAACTGCGGCTGCCACTTCTCGTCGAACCATCGCGCGCCGAACGAGTTCGAGGTGGCCGTCAGGAAGGCCATGTTCTCGCCCCAGCCGGCCTTGCCGCGCAGGCAGATGCCGTTGATGTCGTTGGCGCGGTCGGTCATCTTGCGCGCCGCGTCCGCAATGAATTCCCAGGTCGGCGCGTCGGGCATGGTGAGCCCGGCCTTCTCCATCAGGTCCTTGCGGTACATGACGAAGGAGCTTTCGCCGTAGAAGGGCGCGGCATAGAGCTTGCCGTCGGCCGACAGGCCGCCCCTGATTGCCGGGATGATGTCGTCGACGTCGTAGTCGGCGCCGAGGTTGTCGAGCGGCAGCAGCCATTGCTGCTTGGCCCAGATCGGAACCTCGTAGGTGCCGATGGTGAGCACGTCGTACTGCCCGCCCTTGGTGGCGATGTCGGTGGTGACGCGCTCGCGCAGGACGTTCTCTTCCAGCGTCACCCATTGCAGGTCGATGTCGGGGTTCTTGGCCTTGAAGTCGTCCGTCAGCTTCTGCATCCGGATCATGTCGCCGTTGTTCACCGTGGCGATCGTGATGGTCTCGGCATGCGCGGCGAACGCAAGCGCGCTCGCACCGCACAGGCCCAAAAAGAGCGTGGTCAGTCTCATCGAAATCCTCCCATGGACCAAGGTGAGCATTTGCCTTGGTTGTGAGCAATTATTCACTCGGCATGATTTATGTCAAGCGTGAATCTGCGCGGCCACGCCGCATCGCGCGGCGCCGCCGGCGACGGTGGGGCAGGACGTGAAAACGGAAGGGGTGGAGGGGCGCGCCGCCTATCCGATCGAGCCGGGCCGCGCGATCTCGGCGAGGATCCAGTCGCGGAAGGCTCGGATGTTGGGTGCGTTGCGGCGGGCTTCGGGATAGACCAGCCAGTAGCCCTGGCCGTCGTCGCCGATCAGGTCGAAGGGCTGGATAAGCCGGCCCTCGGCGAGTTCGCTGGTGAAGAAGGCGCGGGTCAGGATGGCGACGCCCTGGCCGGCCATCGCGGCGCTTGCCTCATAGGCCTGGGAGCCCATGCTGGTGTCGGGCCGCCCCGCGAGGCTATCGGCCGGCAGGCCGGCGAGCGCGAACCATCGCTTCCACCAGATGTCGCCCGGATCGAGGATGTTCAGCTTGAGAAGGTCGGCCGGCTCCTTCACCCCGCCGATGCTTTCGGCCAGCTTCGGGCTGAGCATCGGCGTGTACTGGGCGCGGAACAGCCGGTGCGCCACCAGCCCAGGCCACGTGCCGTCGCCCGAGCGGATGCCGACGTCGACGTCCTCGCGCGCGAAGTCGACCATCCGGCTCGACGTGTCGAGCCTCACCGCGATCCCGGGATGGCGCATCTGGAACGAGCCGATGTGGCGGGCCAGCCAGTTCGAGGCGAAGGTCAGCACGGTCGACACGCACAGGGTTCCCGCCGAACCGCCCCGCGCCGCCGCATAGGCCTCGCCGAGGATCGCGAAGGCCTCGCTCGCGGCCGGCGCAAGCCGGCGGCCCACCTCCGTCAGGGCGACCTGGCGCGGGCGGCGCAGGAAGAGCGGCGCGCCGACCCGCTCCTCGAGCAGCTTGATCTGGTAGCTCACCGCCGCCTGGGTCATGCCCAGTTCCGCCGCCGCCTTGGTGAAGCTCGCATGCCGGGCCGCCGCCTCGAACACCCTGATCGCGGTCAATGGCGGCAGTTGCAGGGCCATGATGCATAAGCTCGCTTAATGGGTCCAGGTCGATATTCGATTGGAATTCAAGGCTTTCATGAACCAAATGTCTGGTAAACCCATCAGCAGGCTTAAGCATCGACGGAGGTTCACGATCATGAGCGCAGCACAGGCAAGGCTCAACCATTGCCAGCCGGCATCATGGACCGAAAGGCTTAGTCTGGCGTTCGGCTGGCGCACCCGCTCCCGGCGCATCCTCGATCCGCGCGACCTGTCGGATCATCTCAAGCGCGACATCGGCGTGCTCGACGGCAACGACCCCTGCGGCCGGCGCCTCTAGCCCGCCGCGAGCAGTCCGGCTGCGGTGCGCTCGTCGGTGATGAGGCCGTTGACCAGCCGGCGCGTGACGGCGGCGAGGATGCCCGGCAGCTTGCGCTCGCCCATCGCCAGCGCCACCACCAGCGACCTTTCGCGTGACGGCAGGGGAGCGGAAGCGACCCTGTCGTTGGTGATTCCCTCGATCAGCCGGCCGTCGCGATCGAAGGCCCAGCCGACGATCTCGCCCACGGCGCCTGCCTTCTGCAGCGCCCTCAGTTCCGTTTCGGTGATGAAGCCGTCCTCGTAGAGCGGCGCCTTCGGGCCCATGTCGCCGACGCCGACGAAAGTGACGTTGGCCTGTGCGGCCAGCGCCAGCGTCGGCTGGATCAGCGGTTGGCCGTGCAGCATGCGGCGCTCCTCGGCCGACGAGGCGATCGCCGGCAGCGGCATCGGGAAGCTGCGCGCCTTGATCGTATCGGCCATGGTGAAGATGACGTTGTAGAAGGCGGCCGAGCCGTCCGGCGAGATGTTGCCCGTCAGCGAAACCACCTTGTGCTGCGGGCATTCCATCGGCGGCAGTTGTTCGATCGCCGCCTTCAGCGTGCGGCCTGTGCCGATCGCCATGACGATGGGCTCGGCCGAGCGCAGCCACTTCTCGATCTCGGCCGCCGCCGCCTGGGCGATGCCGATCGTCGTCGACGACGAATCCGGATCGCTCGGCGTCACCTCGACCAGGTCCAGGGCGAAGCGCGACCGCAGCCGTTCGGCGAGGTCGAGGCAGCTGGCGATCGGGTGGTCGACCCGCACCTTGATCAGCCCTTCCGACATGGCCAGCGACACCAGCCGCTGCGCCGTCTGGCGCGAGACGCCGAGCTTGGTGGCGATCTGGTCCTGGGTGTTGCCGGCGACGTAATAGAGCCAGCCGGCGCGGGCGGCGTCGTCGAGCCTGGGATTGGCGCTTTCCTGCCGGGCGCTCATGCTTTATGCCTCTCAATCGACCTGCTTCGCCAGTTTCGCAGGCTTTTGGCCATTGCGCAATTGCCCGATTGATGCGTCATTTGTTCATTGCGCACTTGCTGTGTTATGGTGCGACTGGCCTGACCGCCCTCGACGATTGGCCGGTTCAAGTCGACCTCCGAAGCCTCTATGAACCAGACGAAAGGGGCACGTCCGATGATTCCGAAGGCAGTGTACTGGGACATGGACGGCACGCTGATCGACAGCGAGCCGCTGCACGAGCGGTCGCTCATTGCCGCCCTCCGCAGCGTCGGCATCGAGCCGCCGGTCGACCTGCATGCCCGCGTCGTCGGCCAGGCGGCGCGGCCGGTCTACGAGGTGCTGCGCGACCAGTTCGGGCTGGCGCTCGAGTTCGACGAATGGATCGCCCGCAAATACGACCACTACATGAGCCACGCCCCCGGCCTCTTGCCGCGCGAGGGCGCGATGGAGATCTTCGGCGACCTCAAGGCGCGCGGGGCCGTGCAGGCCATCGTGTCCAATTCCGACCGCATGGTGGTCGACGCCAATCTCAGGGCCGTCGGCCTGCACGAACCGGCGATGCGCACCATCAGCCGCAACGACGTGCGTTGCGGCAAGCCCGACCCCGAGCCCTATCTGCGTGCCGCCTGGCTGACCGGCATCGATCCTGCCGACACGGTGGTGATGGAAGACAGCTTCACCGGGGCGAGCGCCGGCGTGGCCGCCGGCATGCGTACCATCTTCTGGCCGCAGGATCCGGTCGACGGCCCCGACGGCGCCCTGGTTGCGCGCAGTGCGGGCGACGTGCGCGCCTTCCTCGGGCTGAACTGACCCTGGGCTTTCCCTCCGTGCAGAACCCCTGCGCCCCGGTTTCGTAGGTCACGTCGAGGCACTGCACGCTGAGCAGCGGCGGCGGTGCTGGCGAGGCGGCTGGCACGGGGTTGAGCATCGGCAAATTCCTGTCAGGGGAAGGTGGGCGACACCCGGCTGCTTCATCGCTGCCGTCGGCTCCAGCCTGCCCAACACGCGCGAGCTCGACGATCGCGCGATCGCCCGTGCCTCGCTCGTCGCCGTCGAATGGTGCGAGCAGAGCCTGCGCGAAGCCGGCGACCTCGTGCTCGCCGACCCCGCGGCCCTGCCTCGATCCAAGATCGTCGAACTCGGCGAGATCCTCGCCGGCAAGGCGCGTGGCCGCACCGGCGAGGACGAGATCACCATCTACAAGTCCGTCGGGGTAGGCCTCCAGGACATCGCCCTGGCGGGATTGGCCTACAGGTGGATCGTGGGCGGGTAGGGCATTTTGCAGCCGGACGGAATCGTCTGGCGTCGCACGAATGCGGCTGGGAAAATCAGCTCGGGCGGCGGAGCTGCATTCGTCGGAATGCCCGCCGCTCTAGCCGTTGCGGACCGATCGCCGGGCGTCAGGCATGGATCGCACTGATTGCGGCCGCGACCGAGAAGGAGCCGACGATCAGCGCCGCCGCCCTGTAGGAATACTGGCGAAGGGAAACCGGCAGTGCCGCGCCCAGCGCCGTCCAGCCGATACCGGCCAGCGTCGAGAGCAGGACGAAACCGGCCACCCCTCCGGCCGGGCTTTCCGCCATCAGGCTCGGGATGACGATGGTGCCGACCAGCATCGCCTTCGGGTTCAGCATCGTCGTCGCAAGCACGCGCCAGAATGCGCCCTGACGGGCGTCGATGCCCGGCACCACCGGCTGCGACCACAGCCTGACGGCCGAAACGAGCAGCCAGGCCGCAGCGACGGCCTTCATCACGGCGAGCGCTGCCGGCACGTCCCGAACCTGGTCCTGCAGCGCCAGGAAGAGGCTCACCGCGACGGCGTAGCCGAGCGCCTCGGCGAGCGGCAGGTGAAGCGCGTTGCGCAATCCCATCGCCGCGCCAGACGCAGCCAGGATCGTGTTCGTCGGCCCCGGGGTCAGCAGGACGGCAAGCGACGCGGCGACGAAGGGCAGGAAGGACATCGGGGCGTGGTTCCGTGGATCTCGCCTGCCATCTATGCCGATGGGCGGCGGCCGGCCTTGATGCAGGTCAAGCAGGACTTCGCCATGTCTGGACATTGCATGCAAGACCAAGAATGTTGGCAGCCGGTTTCGAATGTTCAATGGTAGTGTCGACAATTGAGCAACAGCGTCGAGATAGTCTTCTCAACATATGGCTGCGGCATTCGCAGCATCGGGACATTCATCCTCATGGCGCTGCTTCTGACTTTCATCGTGATCATCGCGTTCCGTCGGTCGCCGCCGATTGATCCAGAAGAAAAGATCGCTCCGACATTTCCGCAGGGAGTTGATCGACTCGCCACCTATTCGATCTTGGCTCTAGTAACCCTGGCTATCGCTGCGCCTGCATTTGCGATGGCACTTGGTCAGTCGAACACGTCCCTTGTAGCCAACGGAAGTCAGATCGAAGTCCAGGGCTGTGTGCTGGCTCGGCCTTTCCGGGCAGTATTTGATCGGGCCGAGATGTCAGCTACTCTTCGCTACCAGCGGAGGAAGAATAGCAGAGTGATCGCCAGCCTGATTCTCAGGCAGCAGGGTCAGCGCACGGTGCGAGTGGGCCTTGGGGAGGGCCTTGTGGACCAAAAGCTCGCGGAGGTCGTGCCTGAGGCAATGCGATCGTATGCTCAACAACTCAGGGAGGACGGAGAGACGGTGGCGCCGTACCTTCGTCAGTTGCTCGATGAAGTCATGCTGAAACGAACGCTTCCGGCAGCCTGACTCGGGCCGGACTATGTCCCCTCGCTACTCCTGCGGCATCTCCGCGGCATTGTACACGTGCCGCGCCGCCAATAGCGCGGCGAGTTCGCTGTCGCCGGCGATCACGGCGCGCAGGATGCCGGCGTGCTCTTCCCAGGTCTGGCGGCCGCGGCGCCTGCTGATCGGGGCGAACAGCATCACCGTGCGGTCGCGCAGCGAGCGCACCATGTCCTGCAGCACCGAATTGGCGGCGACCGTCGCCAGCGCCTCGTGCAACTCGGTGTTCCGGCGCGAGATCATCACCGGGTCGTCGGTGTCGGCGAGCTTGGCGCCGTCGTCGAGGATCTTCTGCAGCGCCGCGATCTGCTGTGGATCGTGGCGCTTGGCGGCGAGCTTGGCGTTCAGCGCCTCGAGCGTCGCCCGCACCTCCACCAGTTCGCGCTTCTGCTCTTCGCTGAACACGGTGACCGAGGCGCCGCGGCGCGGCTCGATGGTGACGATGCCTTCGGCGGCGAGCTCGCGCAGCGCCTCGCGCACGGGCATGCGCGACACGCCCATCTCCTCGGACAGGCGGCCCTCGACCAGCCTCTCGCCGACGGCGATCTCGCCGCTGACGATGCGCTCGCGCAGCGCGTTGGTGATCAGCTTGGTCAGCGGGGCGTGGATTTCACCCAAAATGGCGGTCATGTGCACTTCCTGGTAGCGGTGCGATTCAACCTGCGGAAGCAGCTCCTACTGGAGGATGATACAGCCGGGCAAGGATTGATTACAATATCCAATCCGCTGCGGCGCTTTGCCCGGTCCCGGCCGATCATGCCGCGATCTCCTATTCCGCCGGCGCCAGCATGTGCTGGAAGTTGAAGGCGTCGGCATAGATGAAGCCGGGGTTGGCGCCGCGCTCGACGAACAGCTTCTTGGCGCTGGCGATCATGGCGGGCGAGCCGCACATGTAGATGGCGTGATCGGAGAAGTCGCCGATGTCCTCGGCCGCCGCCTCCTGCACGTAGCCCTGCCGGCCGGTCCAGTCCGGCCCGGGACGCGACAGCACCGGCACATAGTGGAAGTCGCAGAGACGGTCGCCCCAGGACCGGATCTCGTCGTGCAAATAGAGGTCCTTCTCCGTCCGCATGCCCCAGTAGAGGCTGACCTGTCGCGTAGCGTCGGCGTCTGCTTGCGGTAGATCGACGGCAGCTGGGATTCGAGGCCGACGACGAGGCCGGCGACCGCGACGATCGGGTCTTCGCGCATGGCTACCGCGTAGCACCAGCTCTGCAATGCCCGCGTCGTCGGCGACATGTTGTCGGGGTCGCGCATCCTGTCGGCCGTCGTGCCGCAGGCTTCGCCGAAGCGGATCAGAAGATCGGTGTGGCGGTCGCCGCCGATCTCCTCCTCATACATGTTGGCGAGCAGGAAATCCTTGGCCTCGGTGTAGCCCTCCGGCATGCGCGCGTAGATGTAGCCGAGGTAATCCGCGAACGGTCCGACATAGTGGTAATGGTTCTCCGCCCAGCGGGCGAGGTGCTCGCGGCTCAGCTTGCCGCTGGCCCAGCCGACGCTGAAGGGCGACTAGTTGGCGCTCTTTCTCCTGATGGCATTTTCGAGCGCGGTGCGGAATTCGTCGGGGTTCATGGCGACGGTCATGCGGATGCTCCTAAGGCACGGTAATTTTGGAATACTATATACCAAATTGACCAAGGTGCAAGTCCTCCTCCCGTCGCCGCGTCCATGCGCGCCAGGGTTGCCCGATCCACTGGCAACGTTGCGTCAGTTCGGTTAGCTTGGTGGTGTCCGAAACAAACCGGTGAACCTTTTTGCGGCGACCAGCGACTATGCAGACAGGAGCCCGGCGGTTGCTCCGGCCATGAACATCGCATCCGATCCATTGTCAGATCGCGAGCTCGTCGGCCGGGTCGCAAACGGCGACCGCGCCGCTTTGCGGCTCCTGTTCACGCGTCACCACGCACGGGTCTACCGTTTCGTGGCGCGCCAGACGGGGTCCGAAGCCGTGGCGGATGATGTTGCAAACGAGGTGTTTCTGGAGCTGTGGCGCCAGGCGCCGCAGTTCGAGGGCCGGTCGGAGGTGTCGACCTGGCTGCTCGGCATAGCGCGCTTCAAGGCGCTGTCCCAGCTGCGCAAGCGCAAGGAGGACTGGCTCGACGACGACGATGCGGCGGCCGTGCCCGACGACGCGGACACGCCCGAGGTCGCGGCGATGAAACAGGACAAGGGGGCGGCGCTGCGCCGCTGCGTCGATGCGCTCGCCGAGGAGCATCGCACCGTCGTCGACCTCGCCTATTACCATGGCAAATCGGTGACCGAGATCGGCGACATCCTCGACATTCCCGTCGCCACCGTGAAGACGCGGATGTTCTACGCCCGCAAGAAGCTGGGCGAGGCCTTGAAGGCCGCCGGATACGACAGGGGGTGGCCATGAGCGCTGCCGAAAAGATGACCCGCCGCGACGAGATCGAGACGCTGCTGCCCTTCTATCTGAACGGCACGCTGGAAGGCGCCGAGCTCGCCACCGTCGAGGACTGGCTCGCCACCGATCCGGCGGCGCCCGCGGCACTCGAGGCCGCCGAGGCCGAGTTTTCCGGGGCGCTCGCCGCCAACGAGGCGATCCGGCCGCCGGCCGATGCGCTGAGCCGCTTCTCGAAGCTGCTCGAAGCCGAGGCCGGGCCGGTGCGCGAACCGCGCGCGCAGTCGCTGCTGTCGCGTGCCTGGCAGGGCTTCATGGGCCTGCCGGTCGGCGTCGCCTGGGCGGCGGCCGCTGCCCTGCTCGCCTTCGTCGTGGTGCAGGGCGCGATCGAGCGGCCGGGCACGGGCAACGACGTCGAGGTCGCCGGTACCGGCGAGGAGACCGCGAAGCAGCCCTTCGTGCTGGTCACCTTCAAGCCGGATGCCAGGATGTCCGACATCGCCGCCCTTCTCGGCGACAACGGCGCCTCGATCATCGGCGGGCCGACGGCGAGCGGCGTCTTCCGCGTCGCGATCGCCGCCGACAAGGCAGCCGACTTCGACCGCGTCGTGGCGGCGATTTCCTCGGCGTCCTTTGCCGATACGGTAACGATCGGGAGGAAGCCGGCCGAATGAGCCCGGGCGCGCACGTTCTGCGGTTCCTGCTGGCGGCGAGCCTGCTCGCCGCCGCCCCCGCGCGTGCCCAGACCAACGACCCGAACCTGACGCCCGAGCAGCTCGACTGCCTCAGCCGCGCCACCGCCGCCACCGGCGGCGACTGTTTGAAGCCCGGCGCCCGGCCGGCCCCGGGCGGCCCCGCGCCGGAGGGCGGCCGCTTGCCCGGCGCCGTCAGCCTGCCCGAACTCCTGGTCGACCTGTTCCCGAATCCCGGCGATTTCCCCGGCGTGCCCTCGGGCGGCCAGTCCGCCGTGCCCTTGCCCACGCCCAATCCGCAGCGCGACCCCGCCGCGCCTGCCGATCCCTCAGGCGGCGGCGCCCCGGCCGTCGCCTCCGCCACCCCGCAGGCATCGCCCGGCGGCACCCCGCCCGGCAGCCTGGCGACCAGCGTGCTGGCCGCGCCGCCGCGCGCCGTCTCCGGCGCGTTCGTGCCCGACGAGGTGCTGGCGACTATCGACGGCGGCCCGGCGGTGGCGCAGGCGGTCGCCGCCGATTTCGGCCTCGAGATCCGGTCGCAGCGCCAGTCGGTCCTGCTCGGCACCAGCCTCGTGCGCTTCGGCATTCCCGACGGCCGCCCCGTCGGCGTCGTGCTCGCCCAGCTCGCCGGCGACGGCCGTACGACTTCGCGCGAGCCCAACCACATCTACGACCTGCAGCAGGCGGCGGCGTCCCCGGGCTTTGCCTTCCAGCGCATCTCGCTCGACGAGGCCGAGGCCAATGGCGAGAACGTCGGTGTCGCCGTCATCGACACGGCGATCGACGACACCCATCCAGCGCTCGAGGGGGTGATCGCCGCAAGCTTCGATGCCATGCCCGGCGTCAAGGTCACCGCCCGCGACCATGCCACCTCGGTCGCCGGGCTGATTGCCGGCACGGGCAGCTTCAAGGGCATGGCGCCGGGTTCGAAGGTCTTCCACGCGCGCGCCTTCGAGGGCGGCAAGTCCAACATGGAGACCATCCTCAACGCGCTGGACTGGGCGGCCGAGCAGGACGTGCGCATCGTCAACATGAGCTTCGTCGGGCCGAAGAACGCGCTGCTCGAACAGGCTTGCCTCGCCGCGCGCGCCCGCGGCCTGATCCTGGTCGCCGCCGCCGGCAACAATGGCCCAGGCGCGCCCTACGGCTATCCGGCCGCCTACGATGGCGTCATCGCCGTCACCGCCACCGACGCCAAGGACGGGCTGATGAAGCAGGCCAACCGCGGTCCCTATGTCTATGTCTCCGCCCCCGGCGTTGATGTGCTCGCGCCCGTCGGCGGCGGCACCGATCTCGTCACCGGCACGTCCTTCGCGGCAGCCGTCGTCAGCGGCGCCATCGCCAACCTCCTGCATCGCGAGCCCGAACGCTCGGCCGCCTGGGTCGAGAAGGCGCTCGCCGACACCGCCACCGACCTCGGCGACAAGGGCCGCGACACCGACTTCGGCTTCGGGCTCATCAACACCAAGGCGGCGCAGGCGGCGAAGGAGTGACGGCTTCCTTCTCCCCGTTCACGGGGAGAAGGTCCCGGCAGGGGGATGAGGGGCAGCGCGAGGCTCCTGAAGGCACTCGTCGGTCCAATCGATGACCTACCCCCACCCCTAACCCCTCCCCACAAGGGGGAGGGGACCGCAAGCGCCTGAGCCCGCAACTGCCGACAAGTAGGGGCTGGTGTCATGCCGCTTCGTAAAGCCTGGCGGCCGTCGTCGGAATCCCCCTCCCCCTTGTGGGGAGGGGTTAGGGGTGGGGGTACTTCCCTTTCGAACTCAAACGACCTGCCGCGCCCCCGCGATCGACCCGCGCACCACCAGGTCCACCGGCCAGACCTCGCCGCGCGCCCCGTCCTCCAGACCCGAGATCCGCGCCGCCAGCCGCTCGGCGACACGCGCGCCGGCCGCGCGGATGGACGAGCGCGTGGTCGACAGCGGCACCGGAAAATTCTCCGGCTTCAGCCACGGAAAGACGTCGTCGTGGCTGATCAGCGACACGTCGCCGGGGATCGAAAGATTGAGGTCGCGCACTGCCCGCACCACGCCCAGCGACATGTGCAGGCTCGAGCAGACGATCGCGGTCGGGGCGTCGGCGGTCTCCAGCAGGCTGCGCGCGGCACGGTAGCCGTTCTCCTCGGTCATCACCGCCGAGCGGACGTGCCGCGGCTCGAGCGCGAGCCCGCTGCTGGCGAGGGCACGGCTCACCCCGCGTTCGCGGAAGATGGCGAAGGTCTGGGTGTCGTCGCCGTTGATCAGGCCGACGCGCCTGTGGCCGAGCTGGACGAAGAGCCGGGTGGCGTCGTGGAAGGCGCCCTCGTTGTCGATGTCGATGAAGGGGTAGTCGAAGTCGAGCCCCTCGCTGCGGCCGTGCACGATGAAGGGGATGCCGAGCTGGTGGACGAGCGCGATGCGCCGGTCGGCGCGGCGCGGGGCGGAGATGTAAAGCGCATCCACCTGCTTGTTCGCCACCACCCGCCGGTAGGTCGTCTCCTCCTCGGCGGCGTCGGCCGGGCTCAGCACCAGGTCGAGCTCGTGGCCGCGCGCATAGTCGCCCAGCCCCGACAGGAACTCGACGAAATGCGGATCGATGTCGACGGCGGCGCCCGTCGGCAGCACGTAGCCGATCATGCCGGCCTTGCCGGTCGCCAGCCGCCGCGCACTCGGATTCGGCCGGTAGCCGTGGCGCTTGGCGGCGTCCATCACCCGCCGGCGCGTCTCCTCGCTGACCTCGGGATAGCCGTTCAGGGCACGGCTCACCGTCGTCTGCGAAAGTTCGAGCATTTTCGACAGCTGTTTGAGGTTCACCGTGGCCTCGAATTCCAAAGCGCTTTAAATCGTGCCGCTCGCCTTGTCGGGCGGATGCTGGCTGCATGCGGTCACGATAGGCGCGTCGAAAGCCGCTTTGAAGCAAAATTTGCTGCTGCAATGCCAAAAAACCGTGCTGCGGCGCACATGCCGGCCGAATTTAAATCGATTAATTGCGCGCAGCTCTTGACTCGCGGTCATTTCGATGGCGTGATGAAAGAAGCCAAAGCGCTTTGAGATGCCCTAACGTCAGCGAGTTGCAGGCGGCGCGATACTGGAGCATTGTTCGAGGCGGTGTCGGCGGGCGGAATGGAGGTTCCGTCCGGAGTTTTCTATTCACTGGGAGGAAGACCATGAAGAAGACCCTGATGCTGGGGGTGGCGCTGGCGGCCTTTGCCTACACGGCGCCCGCGTCGGCGGAGCTGAAATTCAAGCCGGGCGAGGACGCCCGCTTCACCTGGACCAATTTCGACGAACTCAAGAAGGTCGATCTCAAGGGCGAGACGCTGACCATCTTCGGGCCGTGGCGCGGCGAGGACGAGGCGCTGGCCCGCTCGGTGCTCGTCTACTTCAGCGAGGCCACGGGCGCCGAGATCAAATATTCCTCGTCCGAGAACTACGAACAGCAGATCGTCATCGACACGCAGGCCGGCAGCCCGCCCAACATCGCCATCCTGCCGCAGCCCGGCCTGATCCAGGATCTCGCCTCCAAGGGCCTGCTCACCCCGCTCGACGAGGGCACCGCCAATTTCGTCAAGGAGAATTACGGCGCCGGCCAGTCCTGGGTCGATCTCGGCACCTACAAGGACAAGGACGGCAAGCCGGGCTTCTACGGCTTCCCCTTCAAGGCCGACCTGAAGTCGCTGGTCTGGTACGTGCCGGAGAATTTCGAGGAAGCCGGCTATGAGGTTCCCAAGACCTGGGAGGACTTGCAGGCCCTGACCGACAAGATCGTCGCCGACGGCGGCGTGCCGTGGTGCATCGGCCTCGGCTCCGGCGGCGCCACCGGCTGGCCGGCCACCGACTGGGTCGAGGACATCATGCTGCGCACGCAGGCGCCGGACGTCTACGACAAGTGGACCCGAAACGAGATCCCGTTCAACGATCCGGCCGTGGTCAACGCCCTCGACATCTTCGCCAAGATCGCCACCAACGACAAATATGTCGACGGCGGCAAGGCGGCGGTCGCCGCGACCGACTTCCGCGACAGCCCCAAGGGCCTCTTCGCCGTTCCGCCCAAGTGCTACCTGCACCGCCAGGCGTCGTTCATCTCGTCCTTCTTCCCCGAAGGCACCAAGCTCGGCGAGGACGCCGACTTCTTCTACCTGCCGCCGATGGCCGCCAAGCCCGAGCTCGGCAATCCGGTGCTCGGCGGCGGTACGCTGTTCACCATCGCCAAGGACTCCAAGGCCGCGCGCGCCTTCATCGACTTCCTGAAGATGCCGCTCGCCCATGAGGTCTGGATGGCGCAGTCGGGCTTCCTCACCCCGCTCAAGACGGCCAACAAGGAGGCCTATGCCAACGACGCGCTGAAGAAGCAGGGCGAGATCCTGGTCAACGCCTCGACCTTCCGCTTCGACGGCTCCGACCTGATGCCCGGCAAGATCGGCGCCGGCGCCTTCTGGACCGGCATGATCGATCTCGTCGGCGGCAAGGCTCCGGCCGACGTCGCCGCCGACATCCAGAAGAGCTGGGACGCGATCAAGTAAGGGCGCCGGCGGGCTTGGAGCAGTACCCGCTCATCCGCCCTCCGCTTTCGCCCCTTCGGCAAGCTCAGGGACACCCTCTCCCCCGATGGGGAGAGGAGGCCACGTAGCGGCCGGAGGAGGGGCTCGGTCCTTCTGACGTATCCCGCGCACGAACCAGCCCGTTGAAAAGGGACTGATCCCATGACGGCACAGATACTTTCGGCCATCTTCACGGTCATCGTCGGCGTCGGCGGCTGCGTCGCCTATTTCTGGGGCGCCAACAAGCTCCTCGACGTCGTCTTCCCCTCGCGCGGCGTGTCCGGCACGGCGGCGGTCGACAATCTCCGCCGCCAGGGCATGATCCGTCCGTGGCTCTTCGTCGGCCCGGCGCTGCTCATCGTCACCGTCTACCTCATCTATCCGGTGATCGACACGCTGCGGCTGTCTTTCATGGACCGCACCGGCCAGAACGTGGTCGGCCTCGCCAACTACAGCTGGGCCTTCGGCGACCGCGAGTTCCGCAACTCGATCTTCAACAACCTGCTCTGGCTGATCGTCGTGCCGGCGGCCTGCACCTTCCTCGGCCTGATCATCGCAGTCCTCACCGACAAGATCTGGTGGGGCAACATCGCCAAAAGCCTGGTGTTCATGCCGCTCGCCATCTCGTTCGTCGGCGCCAGCGTCATCTGGAAGTTCGTCTACGAATACCGCGCCGAGGGGCAGACGCAGATCGGTATCCTCAACGCCGTCGTGCAATATTTCGGCGGCGCCCCGCAGGTGTGGATCTCGACGCCCTTCTGGAACAACTTCTTCCTGATGGTCATCCTGATCTGGATCCAGACCGGCTTCGCTATGGTCATCCTGTCCTCGGCCCTGCGCGGCATCCCCGAAGAGACCATCGAGGCCGCCGTCATCGATGGCGCCAACCCGTTCCAGATCTTCTGGAAGATCATGGTGCCGCAGATCTGGGGCACGATCGCCGTTGTCTGGACCACCATCACCATCCTCGTCCTCAAGGTCTTCGACATCGTGCTCACCATGACCAACGGCCAGTGGAACAGCCAGGTGCTCGCCAACCTGATGTTCGACTGGATGTTCCGCGGCGGCGGCGACTTCGGCCGCGGCGCCACGATCGCCGTCATCATCATGCTGGCCGTCGTGCCGATCATGGTCTGGAACATCCGCCAGGCCAATCGCGAAGGCGGGGGAGGGCACTGACATGTCCAGTCCAAGCGGAAAGTCCTTCCTGGGCCGCTTCGGCGTCCACATCGCCGTGTTCGTCTTCGTCGCGATCTGGACCATCCCGACGCTCGGAATCCTGGTGAGTTCCTTGCGCGACAAGGACCAGCTCGTCGTCTCCGGCTGGTGGACGGCGCTGTCCACCTCCTCCGAGACCCAGGCGGGGCGCACCGACGCCGCCGACAAGCAGGTCGAGAAGGACGGCAGGTTCCTGATCATGGGCAATCTGTTCGGCGCCGGCGACGCCCGCACCCTGACCGCCTTCGGCACGCGCGCCCAGCAGCCGACCCAGTACGCGGCCGGCGAGACGGCCGATCTCGGCGAGGGGGTGACGCTGCAGGTCGGCGAGGACGGCGCTTACGTCATGTCCTCGCCCAGGGCCTTCGAGGGCAGCCGCGGCCAGCGCGTCTACTATTCGGCGTCGATGCCGCCGCGCTTCACCACCGAGAACTACCAGTCGGTGCTGTTCTCGGAAGGCATCGGCCGCTCCTTCATCAATTCCCTGACGGTGACGATCCCGTCCACCATCATCCCGATCCTGATCGCCGCCTTCGCCGCCTATGCGCTCGCCTGGATGCGCTTTCCCGGCCGCGCGCTCTTGATTGCCGTCATCATCGGCCTGCTCGTCGTGCCGCTGCAGATGTCGCTGATCCCGCTGCTCAAGCTCTACAACGGCGTCGGCCTGTTCTTCGGCGTGCCGGCCAAGACCTATCTCGGCATCTGGCTGGCGCATACCGGCTTCGGCCTGCCCTTCGCCATCTACCTGCTCAGGGCCTACATCGCCGGCCTGCCGCGCGAGATCATGGAATCGGCCCGCATCGACGGCGCCAGCGACTTCGAGATCTTCGTCAAGATCGTGCTGCCGCTGTCCTTCCCGGTGCTCGCCTCCTTCGCCATCTTCCAGTTCCTCTGGGTCTGGAACGACCTGCTCGTGGCGATGGTGTTCCTGCGCGCCGACGCCGACCAGATCGTGCTCACCGCCAAGCTCAACAACTTGCTCGGCTCGCGCGGCGGCGACTGGGAAATCCTCACCACCTCGGCCTTCGTCACCATCATCGTGCCGCTGGTCGTGTTCTTCTCGCTCCAACGCTATTTCGTCCGCGGCCTGCTCGCGGGCTCGGTCAAGGGAGGCTAGCTCCAATGCAGTCCGCCGTGCGCAAAATCGAAAATCCCGTTCCCGCAGTGGATCGCGACTGGTGGCGGGGGGCGGTGATCTACCAGATCTACCCCCGCAGCTTCCAGGACTCGAACGGCGACGGCATCGGCGACCTCAAGGGCATCATCTCCCGCCTGCCGCACATCGCGGCACTCGGCGCCGACGCGGTCTGGATATCGCCCTTCTTCAAGTCGCCGATGAAGGATTTCGGCTACGACATCTCGGACTATCTCGACATCGACCCGATGTTCGGCACGCTCGCCGACTTCGACGCCATGATCGCCGAGGCGCACCGCCTCGGCCTCAAGGTGATGATCGACGGCGTCATCTCGCACACCTCCGACCTGCACCCCTGGTTCAAGGAAAGCCGCTCGAGCCGCGACAACGCCAAGGCCGACTGGTACGTCTGGGCCGACGCCAGGCCCGACGGCAGCCCGCCCAACAACTGGCTGTCGATCTTCGGCGGCTCGGCCTGGCAGTGGGACACCAGGCGCATGCAGTATTACCTGCACAACTTCCTCGCCGAGCAGCCGGACCTCAACTTCCACAACCGCGACGTCCAGGACGCGCTGCTCGACGTCACCCGCTTCTGGCTCGACCGCGGCGTCGACGGCTTCCGCCTCGACACCATCAACTTCTACTTCCACTCCGCCGGCTTGGAGGACAATCCGCCGCTGCCGCCGGAACAGCGCAACGACCAGACCGCGCCGGCGGTGAATCCCTACAATTTCCAGGACCACATCTACGACAAGAGCCGGCCGGAAAACCTCGACTTCCTCGCCCGCTTCCGCGCCGTGCTCGACGAGTATCCGGCGGCGGCAGCCGTCGGCGAGGTCGGCGATTCCCAGCGCGGCCTCGAGGTCGTCGCCTCCTACACCGGCGGCGGCGACAAGGTGCAGATGTGCTACGCCTTCGACTTCCTGGCGCCTGAGAAGATCAGCGCCGCCAAGGTCCGCACCGTGCTGGAGGATTTCGGCCGCGTCGCCAGCGACGGCTGGTCGTGCTGGGCCTTCTCCAATCACGACGTCGTCCGCCACGCCTCGCGCTGGGGCATGGGCGAGGCCGACCGCACCGCATATCTCAAGGTCGTCTCCGCACTTCTGATGTCGCTGCGCGGCTCGGTCTGCATCTACCAGGGCGAGGAGCTCGGCCTGACCGAGGCCAACCTCGCCTTCGAGGACCTGCAGGATCCCTACGGCATCCGCTTCTGGCCGGAATTCAAGGGCCGCGATGGCTGCCGCACACCGATGGTCTGGAACAAGGATGCCGCCAATGGCGGCTTCTCCAAAGCCAGGCCCTGGCTGCCTGTGCCGCAGGAGCACGTCGCCAAGGCCGTCGACACGCAGGCCGGCGATCCCGCCTCGCTGCTCGAACACTACCGCCGCTTCCTCGCCTTCCGCCGTTCGCATCCGGCGCTCGCCAAGGGCGACATCCGCTTCTTCGACGTCGAGGGCGATGCCGTCGCCTTCAGCCGCCGCGAGGGCAACGAGGAGATCGTCTGCGCCTTCAACCTCGGCAGCGCGCCGGCGACCGTCGATCTCGGCGGCCGCGGTCTGCAGGCACTGCCGGGGCACGGGTTCGACGGCAAGACGGACGCCGGCACGGTCCGGCTCGGTGGCTACGGCGCCTGGTTCGGGCGCTTCGCCTGACCGGCTCAAGATAGATTCTGGGAGGAAACCATGGCCGATCTAACGCTCAGGGACGTCACGAAGTCCTACGGCAACCTGAACATCCTTCATGGCATCGACCTCGACATCAAGTCGGGCGAGTTCATCGTCTTCGTCGGCCCCTCGGGCTGCGGCAAGTCGACTTTGCTGCGCTCCATCGCCGGCCTCGAGGAGATCACCTCGGGCGAACTCCACATTGCCGGCGAGCGGGTCAACGACGTGCCCCCGTCCAAGCGCGGCATCGCCATGGTGTTCCAGTCCTACGCGCTCTATCCGCACATGACGGTCTACGACAACATGGCCTTCGGCATGAAGATCGCCAAGGAAAGCAAGGCCGAGATCGACAAGCGGGTACGTGCCGCGGCCGAGATCCTGCAGCTGACCAAATATCTCGACCGCCTGCCCAAGGCGATGTCGGGCGGCCAGCGCCAGCGCGTCGCCATCGGCCGCGCCATCGTGCGCAATCCCAGGGTCTTCCTGTTCGACGAACCGCTGTCCAACCTCGACGCCGCCCTTCGCGTCGCCACCCGCATCGAGATCGCCAAGCTCAAGGAATCGATGCCCCAGACCACGATGATCTACGTCACCCACGACCAGGTCGAGGCGATGACGCTGGCCGACCGCATCGTCGTGCTCAAGGATGGCCGCATCGAGCAGGTCGGCACGCCGATGGAGCTCTACAAGCACCCGGGCAACCTCTTCGTCGCCCAGTTCATCGGCTCGCCGGCCATGAACATCCTGCCGGCCACCATCGACCGCGCCGGCGAGACGAGCCTGGTTTCCCACGTCGCCGGCCGCAAGACGCCGGTGCCGATCGCGACGCCGGCGGATGCCCAGGGCAAGGCCGTCAGCTTCGGCGTCCGCCCCGAGGATCTCTTTGTCGCCACGTCGGACGACTTCCTGTTCGAGGGCATGGTCGACTACATCGAGCAGCTCGGCGAGGTGCAGCTCGTCTATGTCGACATCGGCCGCGGCGACCAGCCGTTGACCGCCAAGCTGCCAGGCAATGTCGAGATCAAGCGCGGCACCGTCATCCGGCTTGCCGCCAGCCCTGACGACCTGCACATCTTCGACGCCGACGGCCGCTCCTACGACCGCCGCCGCACCGCGGTCGCGGCGTAGGTTTTCAACGACGGCAGCGGCGATCCCCCGCAGGGAGGAGATGTCCGGCAGGACAGAACGGGCAAGGGATGAGGCGCTGCCTCTTGCGTTCGTCATCCCAGGGCAGAGTAGGCGCGCCAGCGCCGTCGCGGAGACCTGGGATCCATGCCGTGATCTCTGTTCGCGCGTGGACATCTTTTCCACGCCGGGAGATTTTTTTCTCTCCAGCGCGCCATTCCTTTGGCCCTTTCGGCGACCACGCCTGGCCGGCCAATCGCATGTGAAGCGACCCCCACCCCTGACCCCTCCCCACAAGGGG
>NZ_JARDJI010000028.1:0-37546 GCF_039907765.1 Mesorhizobium sp. CC13
TCAGGTGACCTTGAACATCACCAGCCTGCCATGACCGCCCTCTCTCAGCGAATTTGCAGAACTCTCAGCACACTACCTCCGCAAATTTCGCCGCCGCCCCTCATCCCCTGCCGGACCTTCTCCCCGCAATGACGGGGAGAAGGAAGCCGGCCGCAACGCCGACGCCCCCTCGCCCCGTTCTTCACGGGGAGAGGGTAAGGGTGAGGGGCAATTTTCTTAGCTCAGATCGCAGCCTTCTCCGCCGCGGCCCGGATCGCCTCGATGTTCGCGGCATAGGCCGACGGCCCGCCCTTGAACACGGCATTGCCGGCGACCAGCACGTTGGCGCCGGCGGCGGTGACCAGCGGCGCGGTCTCCGGGGTCACGCCGCCGTCGATCTCGATGTCGATCGGGCGGTTGCCGATCAGCGCCTTGACGCGCTTGACCTTGTCGATGACCGCCGGGATGAAGGCCTGGCCGCCGAAGCCGGGATTGACCGTCATCAGCAGCACCAGGTCGAGCCGGTCGAGTACGTATTCGATGACCGATTCCGGCGTCGACGGGTTGAGCGACACGCCGGCCTTCTTGCCGAGATTCCTGATCGTCTGCAGCGAGCGGTCGAGATGCGGGCCGGCCTCGGCATGCACCGTGATGATGTCGCAGCCGGCATCGGCGAAGGCCGCGAGATACGGGTCTGCGGGCTCGATCATCAGGTGGCAGTCGAACACCTTGTCGGTGCGGTCGCGGATCGCCTTGATGACGGGCGGGCCGAAGGTGATGTTGGGCACGAAATGCCCGTCCATGACGTCGAGGTGGATCCAGTCGGCGCCGGCGGCGACGACCGCCTCGACCTCGTCGCCGAGCTTGGAGAAGTCGGACGACAGCACCGAAGGGGCGATCAGGGTCTTGTTGGTCACGTCCAGGCCTTTCAGCGGGCAGAGCGATTTTTCCGACTGCCTAATAGCGCGCGGCGCGAATGTCGAGAAAGGAATGCCGCCCTTTTCGCCACGGCGGCCTGAAAAGCAGAGCCCCGCCGGAAAAATCCGGCGGGGTTCCATGAGGTCGGCCGATCACTGCGGAATGATGTTGTTGGTCCTCGGCTGCTCACGCCGTTGCGGAATGAGCCCGCGGAACACATCCGGGTTGATCGGGATCTGCAGCGTCGGCGGCTGGCGGACCGGGCGGCAGTTCGGATACCGGCCGACCGTGCCGCGCGGGCACTGGCGCTCGATGGTCACGCACTGCCCGTTGATCAGCACCTCGCCGCGGCGGCAGACGGTGTCCTGCCGGTCGGGCACGCAGCGGCCGCGCACCAGCGACGTGCCTTCCGGGCACTGCACCGTCGGCGGCTTGCGGCATGCGCCCCGGATCAGCTGCGTTCCACGCGGGCAGACGCAGCGGCCGTCCTGCGTCCGGACCTGGCCCGGCAGCAGCTTGCACTGGCGTGCCGGCGGCGGCTCGGTCGACACGCATTTGCCCTTGGACAGTTGCGTGCCGCGCGGGCAGATGCAGCGCCCGTCCTGCGTCCGGACCTGGCCCGGCAGCAGCTTGCACTGGCGTGCCGGCGGCGGTTCGGTCGACACGCACTTGCCCTTGGACAGGTCCGTGCCGCGCGGGCAGACGCAGCGCCCGTCCTGGGTGCGGATCTGGCCGGGCAGCAGGCGGCACTGCGGCCTGACCGGCGGCGGCACCGGCGTCACCGAACCGCCGCCGCTCGTGCACTGGCCGTTGCGGAACGTCTTGCCCTCGGGGCAGACGCAGCGGCCGTCGGCGTTGAGCACGAAGCCTTCGGAGCACTGCTTCTTCTCTTCCTGCGCGATGGTGAAGCGGTGGCAGGCATAGGCCGAGGCACCACCGGCACCCGGCAGGCCGGCACCGCCGCCGCCGAGCTCGAGCCTGCGCACCGGCGTGTCGGGCGACAGCACCGCGACGCAGTTCTGTGCCGGGGTCGGCGCGTTGCGGTTGGCCAGGCGGGCGTCGTCGGGGATCACCACCGTCACCTGGTGCACGCGGCTCTCGCCGGCGCCCAGGCTGACATTGGCAATGCAGGACGACGGCAGCGTCGTCGGTTCGGGCGTGCAGCCGAAGGGCGGGCTGATCTCGGCGATCGTCACCCCCTCGAGCCGGCCGAGCCCGTCCACGCCGATCGCGTCGCCGATGCGGGCCGGGCCGGCGAAGGGCGCCGTGCCGCCGTTGCGGATCGTGATCTCGAACGTGCAGGGCCGGCCGACCTCGCACCTGAGGTCCCCGGTCTTCTCGACGGTGAGGTTCGGCCTTTGCGGGTCGCGGTTCGGGATGCGCATGGTGGCGCAGGCCTTGTTGTTGGCCAGCACCGTCTCGCCCGCTATCGCCCGCACCTCGCCGCAGTTGCGGATGATGTCGGACTGGTAGTCGGGCGGCACGATGGCGACCACGGAGAGCGGAACCGAGGCACCCGGCACCAGCGCCACGCCCGGATGGTCGCAGCGGAACTGGCCGGGGCCGGCGGGACCGCAGCTCCAGGGCGGCGTCGGCCCGAAGGTCGACGACGCCGGCGCGCCCGTCGGGTAGTCGTCCATCACCGTCAGCGGCCCGACATAGGTCTCGGTGCCGTTGTTCTGGACGCGGATCAGGAAGCTGCAGACGCCATCGGCGGTGCAGGCGACGGATCGCGGGTCCTTGGTGATGCGCAGGTCGACCTTCTTCTCGACCGGCGGACGGCAATCGGGATCGCCGCGGCGGCAGATCGGGACTGCGGCGCAGGCCTTGTCGTTGTCGGTGCGGCCGAAGACGTCGGGCTTGCCGCTTGCGGTGTAGTCGTATTCGGCGCAGTTGCGGATGTAGCGCGCCTCCCAGCCCGGCCCGGGCTTGAAGCCGATGTTGAGATCGACCCATTCGCCGGGGTCGAGCGTGGTCGCCGGATGCTCGCAGCTCATCGGGCTGGTGTTGGGCACGCAGGTCCACGGCGCATTCGGGCCGGAGTCGATCGAGGCGTTGCCGGGCAAGGTCACCTCATCGAGCACGATCTTGCCGTTGTAGGGGGCGTCGCCGGCATTGCTGACGCGGATGGTGAAGTCGCAGCCGCCCTCGGGCGTGCAGCGGGCCACGTCGGCGCGCTTTTCGATCTTGATGTCGGGCCGCTTCTCGGGCGGACACTGCAGATCGGGCGGAATGACGATGTCGATGGTCTGCGTGCAGCAGAGCCCGACGCCCTCCTCCGGCCCGGCATAGGTCTCGATGCCGGTGACGATGAGATGCACGACATCGCCGGGGCCGGCGCCCTCGATCTTCCAGTTCAGCACGCCGCCGCCGGGCGGGACGAGCTGCAGCGGCGGGTCGATGGTCACGCCAGGCGTCGTGGTGCGCAGTTGCACCCAGCGTCCGGCGAGTTCGGGGCCGACCGGCATGTTGTAGATATAGGCGCCGCCGCCCGGCACGCAGTCGACGTCGCCGCGCTCGACCTTGAAGCAGGCCTCCTTGTCGCCCGGGGGCGGCGGCGGGGGCGGTTCGCAGTCGGTCACGTCGATGCGGATCGAGGTCTTCTCGCCGGTGCGGAAATCGCCGTCGTCGGGCTTGGACGGGTCGTGCGAGGGTATCTCGACCGAGCCCGGACCCGCCGACAGCTTGACGAAGCCCTGGTTGTCCACGACCGCGGGCGCGGGGAAGGCAGCCTGGTCGATCAGCGCGGTGATGCGGATGTCGACATAGCGCTCGTTCGGGCCGCCGACGCCGTCGAGGTCGGTGGCCGAAAGCCGGAAGTCGGCAATCGTCGCGGTGTCGTTGGAGTTGGCGGTCGTGCCGATCACGCCGGCCGGCAGCGGGCCGCCGACGGCGTCGGTGCCGTCGCCGGAGGCCTGGACGTTGACGATCCTGAGGCCCGGGGGCAGCTGGTCGCGGAAGTCCATGCGCAGCGACTTCAGCCCGTTGGCGAAGGCCGGATCGAAGAACTTGTCCGGATTGCCGCGGGCGCCGAAGCGCAGGTTGTAGATAACGTAGTCGCAGTTGCGCTGGGCGCCCTTCTTGGTGAAGAACGGCACCACCTCGTCGTGGCCGGGATGCGGCTCGACGCGGTCGAGCCTGAGGTCCGGAACGACGTCGGGAAGCGGCTGGGCAACGGCGGGCACGGCGGCGAGCGCGACACCTGCCGCCACCAGCCAGCGCGCTCCGCGCCTGGCGAGTGACAGGGGTTTCATGATCGTCTCCATGACGTTTGGGTTGCTCTGCGAAACGAGCGGGGTGGGAGCGAAAGCGTTCATCTCTCCCTCCCTCACGGTTCGCAGCTTGCGGCGGGCGTCGCGAGCGGCACGACCACCTTGCAGCACGGATAGTAGCCGCCCTTGTCGGCGTCCGACTTCTTGTAGAAGCACAGACCGACATTGACGGTGTCGCCGGGGAAGTTGCCGGTCACGCCGATGGTGAAGGGCGCGCCCGCCGGCTTGGTCTGCTGCAGCGGCGTGATGCCGACGCCCGGCGTCCTGGAATCGGCCTTGACGGAATCGCCGCCGATGCCTGCAACGTCACGGACATAGAGATCGGCCTCGAGCCCGGCCGGGGTACAGAAATACTCGACCGCCTCGATGTCGAGGCAGGGCGGCAGGTTGCCGGGCGGCGGGAAGTCCGGCGGCCACAACGGCGTCGGATAATCGCCCGGATAGGGGATCTGCTCATAGTAGCCGGCGCGGCCCTCGCAGGGACGCCAGACCTCGACGTCGCCGACATGGCCCTCGACTTCCGCGTCGTCGAAGAAACTGTCGAAATCGACGAACCACGAGCCGAAGGGCGGGACGTTGGCGGGCTTGACCAGGGAGGTGGCGGTCAGCTGCACGCCATGCACCGCGAACGGTCCGCCCGGCGCCAGCTGGTCGGCGAGCGCCGGGTTGTCCCTCAGCCGGTCGCCGGTCTTGACGATGGTGTCGGTGCAGGCGTTGGGGTTGATGAGCCCCTGCGCATCGTAGCCATATTGCAGGTCGATGCCGCCGGCCGACTGGCGGTTACCTTCCGGGAAGCCCACCGCATATTCCTGCGGCACCGGCACCCAGATGCTCTCGGTCGCCGGATCGTCCGGGCTTTCGCGCCAGTAGCGCACGACCTCGCCCTTGCCCGCGTCGGCGAAGCGCGAATAGTCATAGCGGTTGTCGACCTCGCCGCGCTGGGCGAGATACATGAAGCCGCGGCCGTCGAAGGCGATGTCGGTGACCGGCAGCGCCTCGTCGGCCACGACCGTCAGCTCCCAGCGGGCGTCGGCGCCGAAGCGGCCGTCGCGGCCGATGCCGACCGACCAGATCTCGGCCTTGTCGCCGACCGCGTAGTAGACGCGTCCGCCGTGGAAGGCTGTGCCCCAGACCCGGCGCTCGTCCTGGGTGTAACCCCAGCTGTCCGGATCCTCGGTATCGAAGGCGGCCCCCTGGATGTCCATCACCGAGCCGTCGTCGGCGACCGCGGCGAGGCCGCGCGCCGGCCTGCCGGCGACGCCGTGGTCGAAGCTGTCGAGCACGGCGCCCGTGGCGTCGATGCGGTATATCAGGCCGTCGTCCAGGTCGGAGGCGAAGAACTGGCGGTGCACCTTGTCGAAGCTGACGTCGCCGATGCCGGGGCCGCTGTCGCTGTCGACGTCGGCGAATTTCGACACCGCGCCGGTGATGCCGTCGATGCGCCAGATCGTGCCGGGGCCGCCGCCGCTCTCCTCGCCGAACTGGCCGGCCATGAAGCTGGCGCCCGCCGCGCCGCGGCGCTGGCGCTCGGGCCTGCCGTCACCATCGGCGTCGGGGGTGACGATGCGGAGGCCGTGCAGCGAGGTCGCGCCCGCGTAGAGGTCGGGCACGCCCGATGGCGTACCGTCGCGAACGCCGTCGTCATAGGTCAGCGCGAAGACCTGGCCGATCTGGCCGGCAAGCACCTCGAAGGGCAACGGCGTGTTGACGAGCTGGCCTGCCGGCGGCCCGCCGAGGGCGGAGACGTCGAAGACGCGCAAGGTGGCGCGCCCGGTGTCGATGAAGGTTTCGTCGACCGGGTCGGCGCCCGGCGGCAGGCCTTCCTCGATGCCGGGGATGAGCGTGCCGGAGAAGCCGGTGACGGCCATCGAGCCGGGGTTGATGATCTGGGTCTGCTGTGCGCGGGCCGCCGATGGGAGCCACAGGCTCGCCGCGAGCGCCAAGGCGAGCATGCCCGCATCGAGCGCCAGCGCGCGCGCACCCGGGGATCGGGTCTCGAGTGCATCGTTACCGCCGCCACAGCGCGCCATGACACCTCTCCCGGATAGTGCGGAAGAAGGCGCCGGAGCGCAGGCAGGAGCCAAGCGCTGGTACCGGGCACTTTCCTCCCTTGCAGTCCTGCGATTGTCCCCTACTGGAACGATACGCTTGGGTTCACCTAGGGTCAATGCAAGTGCCCCCGGGCGTCGCGTGTCCACCCACTGCCTGAGGCGGTGGCCACGCTGGGCCTGGGGTGATCCCGGTGACCCGTGACATGTGCTGTAGTCCGTCATGGGTTTTCCTTGGTTCTTGGTTGGGGCGCCGCACCATGCGGTGCCTGGCTCCTGGGTCGGCCCGGCAGGCGCAAAGGTTCAGGAGGATCGCGGGTCGCCGGCGAGAATCTTCCCAGGCGCGACAAGGCCGCCAGACACCGGAAAAGGCCGGAAAATGCCGATTGAAATCGATTACATAATCTGCCTATGATACTCTGCAGCAGTTTTGCATCGGGAGGAGCAAATGAAGAGACTTGCAGCACTGGCGCTCACCACGGTCGCCGCACTCGCCGTGTCGGCGTTCTCGGTCCAGGCCGAGAGCTTCAAGATCGGCCTGTCCAACGGCTGGGTCGGCAGCGAATGGCGCACCCAGATGATCGAGGAAGCGCAGGCGGCCGCGGCTGCCTGGAAGGAAAAGGGCGTCGACGTCGAGGTGGTGGTGCAGAGCGCCAATGTCGACGTGCCCGGCCAGATCGCGCATGTGCGCAACTTCATCAACGAGGGCGTCAACGCCATCATCATCAACCCGAACAGCCCGACGGCCTTCGATCCGGTCTTCGCCCAGGCCAAGGAAGCCGGCATCCTGGTGATCTCCACCGATGCCGAAGTGTCCTCGCCCGACGCCGTCTATGTCGGCATCGACCAGAAGGCCTGGGGCGCGGCGGGCGCCAAGTGGCTGGCCGAGACGCTCGGCGGCAAGGGCAACGTCGTCGCCATCAACGGCGTCGCCGGCCACCCGGCCAACGAGATGCGCGTCGCCGGCTACAAGGAAGTGTTCGGCCAGTATCCCGACATCAAGATCGTCAACGAAGTCAACGCCAACTGGGACCAGGCGCAGGGCCAGCAGGCGATGCAGAACCTGCTCGCCACCAACCCCGACATCAGCGGCGTGTGGGTGCAGGACGGCATGGCCGCCGGCGCCTGGAAGTCGATCATCGACGCCGGCAAGCAGTCGTCGATCGCGGCCACGGGCGAGATCCGCAAGGACTTCATCGACCTCTGGACCAAGGACAAGCTGAACTCGGGCGCCTCGGTGAACCCGCCCGGCGTGATGGCTTCCGCGCTCAACGTCGCGGTGCTGATGCTGCAGGGCAAGGAGCTGAAGGAGCCGGCGACGGCTGGGCAGTACAAGAACGCCATGTACCTGCCGATCCCGTTCATCGACGGCAAGAACCTTGGCGACGCCGCCAAGGCGGTCGAAGGCAAGCCGGGCTACTATTCCTACACCAGCCAGCTTTCCATCGAAGACGCCGAAAAGCTGTTCAAGTAAGCTTCTCCCAGGACGGGGGACGCGCGCCTGCCCGCAGGCCTGCGTCCCCGCGACCGACGAAGCACCGGGAAGCCACTGCCATGTCCAAAATCGAGCTCCGCGGCGTAAGCAAGGCTTACGGCGCCACCCTGGCCCTGCGCCGCGGCGACCTCTCGATCGACGCCGGCGAGGTGCATGTGCTGATCGGCTCGAACGGGTCGGGCAAGAGCACGCTGTGCAAGATCCTGGCGGGCAGCGTCCGCCCCGACGGCGGCGAGATCCTGATCGACGGCAAGCCGGTCACCATTGGCGGCCCGCGCGCGGCGCGCGACCACGGCATCGGCATCTTCTACCAGGAGCTCAGCCTGGCGCGGCACCGCAGCGTGGCCGAAAACATCTGCCTGCCCGACCTGCCCGCCAACCGCGCAGGTTTCGTCGACCGCGACGCGCTGGAAAAGCGCGCCGCCCGCTACATCGCCCTGTTCGGCGCCGTCGCCGGCGAAGGCTTCTCCGCCGAGACGGCGGTCGACAACCTGCGCGCCGACCAGCGCCAGCTGGTCGAGATCATGAAGGCGCTCGCCACCGAGGCGCCGGTGCTCATCTTCGACGAGCCGACCTCGGCGCTCGACCGAGCCCAGGTCGACCGGTTCTTCGAGATCCTGCGCGGGCTCAAGGCCGACGGCCGCAGCATCATCTTCATCTCGCACCGCATGGACGAGATCTTCGCGATCGGCGACCGCGTCACCGTCATCCGCGACGGCGAGACCGTCGGCACCGAGAAGATCACCGAGACCAATCCGGCGGCGGTGATCCGGCTGATGGTCGGCGCGCAGGACGAGCTCGCCCCCGGCCACGCCGCGCCGCCGGCCATTGCCGCCACCGACCGCTCGCCGGTGCTGGCGGTGAAGAACCTCTCCGGCAAGGGTTTCGCCAATGTCGGCTTCGAGGTCGCCAGGGGCGAGATCCTCGGCTTCGGCGGCCTGCACGGCCAGGGCCAGTCCTCTGTGCTGCGCGCCGTCTTCGGCGTCAACCCGGTCGGCTCGGGCGAGATCACGCTCGACGGCAAGACGTTCGCCGCCAGCAACCCGCGCGAGGCGATCCGGCGCGGCCTGGCCTATGTCTCCGGCGATCGCGGCCGCGACGGCGTCATCTCCGGCCGGCCGATCCTCGAGAACGTGACGCCGATCCACTATCTGCGCCGGAAGCTCAGGCTGGCGCGGCCCGCGACGCTGGCCGAGCGCGTCAGGCCGGCGCTCGAGGCCCTGCACACCAAGTTCGGCGGCCTCGCCCACCCGATCAATTCGCTGTCGGGCGGCAACCAGCAGAAGATCGTCATCGCCCGCTGGCTGATCGACCGGCCGGACGTGCTGCTGCTCGACGACCCGACCAAGGGCATCGACCTTTCGGCCAAGACCGACCTGTTCACGCTGATCCGCAAGCTGGCGGCCGAGGGCATGGGCATCGTGCTCTATTCGTCGGAGGACGCAGAGCTGCTCAACAACGCCGACCGCATCCTCGTCTTCAACGGCGGCCAGGTGCGGCGCGAACTCACCGGCGCCGACAGGACGCGCTACAATCTCTACCAGGCAGCATACGAGGCCGCGTGATGGGAACCGCGACCCTTCCCACGACCAGATCCGGCGGGCTCAAGCGCCTCGTCGAGCGCTACCCCTTCCTGCCGGCGCTGCTGATCGCGATCGTGCTGCTCGCCCTCAACGGCCTCTACCAGCCGCGCAGCGTAAGCTTCATCGGCATCACCGGGCTGGTGAAGACCTATCTCGCGCTGATGATGCTCGCCATCGCCCAGACCTATGTCGTCTATGCCGGCGACATCGACCTCTCGGCGGGGGCCATCGTGTCGCTGGTCAACGTCGTCATCGTCGTGCTGATGGAGAAGATGGGCGGCAGCGGCCTCTCGGTCGTCGCCGCGCTCGGCATAGGCCTGCTCGCCGGCCTCGCCTGCGGCATCGTCAACGGCCTCGTGGTCGCCGCACTCAGGCTGCAGGCGATCGTCGCCACCTTCGCCACCTCGATCTTCTTCACCGGGCTCGCGCTCTACGTCATGCCGGTCGCCGGCACGCCGGCGCCGGCCGCCTTCTGGCGCACCTATGGCGGCCGCTTCTTCGACATCCCCTTCGTCTTCTACGCCGTGATCGTGCTGGCCGTCGTGCTCTACGTGCTTGCCCGCACGCGGCTTTCGACGCAGTTGCTCGCCGTCGGCGACGACGCCCAGGCTGCCTTTCAGAGCGGCCTGCCGGTGACGAGAATCCGCATCCAGGGCTATGCGCTGTGCGGCTTGTTCGCAGCGCTCGCCGCCTTCTGCATCACCGGCGACACGGCGAGCGGCGACCCGCTGGTCGGCGGCAAGATGACCCTGTTCTCGGTGGCGGCGGTGGTGCTCGGCGGCAGCGCGCTGTCGGGCGGCTACGGCACCGTCGTCGGCTCGATCATCGGCGCGCTGATCATCGGCCTCATCAACTCGCTCGTCTTCTTCGTCGGCACGCCGTCGGAATGGCAGAACCTGGTCCAGGGCCTCGCCATCCTTGTAGCGCTGATGGCGGGCGTGCTCGTCGGCCGGAGGGCACGCGCATGACCGTCACCACCGGAACCTCGCCGGTGCTGGCCTTCCTCAAACGGCCGCTGGTGGTGGCGCTGATCCTGATCGCGGCACTGCTGCTGCTCGGCGAGGCGCTGTCGCCCGGCTTCGCCTCGGTCCAGCAGGTCCTGCGCCTGTTGATCGTGGCTGCCCTGCTCGGCATCGTCGCCGCCGGCCAGAACCTCGTCATCCTCGGCGGCCGCGAGGGCATCGACCTCTCCGTCGGCGGGGTCATCTCGCTGTCGGCCATCATCGCCGGCAACGTCATGAACGGCGCCGACGGCGGCATTCTGCCGGCGATCGTCGCATGCGTCGTGGCCGGCGGGCTGATCGGCCTGTTCAACGGGCTCGGCGTCACCCTGCTGCGCATCCCGCCGCTGGTCATGACGCTCGGCATGCTCGGCGTGCTGCAGGGCCTGCTGGTGGTGGTGCGCAACGGCATCCCCTCGGGCCTCGCCGCGCCCGGCCTGTCGCAATTCGTCACCCGGCCGTTCCTGCTCGGGCTGCCGGGCATCATCTGGCTGTGGGTGGCGATCGGGCTGTTGATGGCCTTCATGCTGACCCGCACCGTCTACGGCCACCGCATCTATGCCATCGGCTCCAACGAGCAGGCGGCCTTCATGGCCGGCGTGCCGGTGAGGGCGACACGGATTTCGCTTTTCGTGCTGTCGGGTGTGTTCGCCGCCATTGCCGGCATCTGCCTGCTCGGCTATTCGGGCACCTCCTTCGCCAATGTCGGTGAGCAATACATGCTGCCCTCGATCATCGCCGTCGTCTTCGGCGGCACGCCGCTCGCCGGCGGCAAGGGCGGCTACACCGGCACCATGGCCGGCGCCCTGCTGCTGGTCATCCTGCAGGGCATCCTGACCACGGTGAACATCGACGAATCCGGCAGGCAGATGGTGTTCGGCGCAACCCTGCTCCTGCTGATGCTGTTCTACGGACGCGGAAGGGCGATGCGCGGATGAACGAACGTCCCAAGATCAAGGACATCGCCGAGCGGCTCGGCGTTTCGGCCGCCACCGTGTCGCGGGCGCTCAACGACAGCGGACTGGTCGCCGAACCGACGCTCAGCCGTATCCGCGACGTGGCGCGCGAGATGAACTACCGGCCCAATGTCAGCGCCCGCAACCTGCGCACGCAGAAGGCGATGGCGGTGCTGATGGTGGTGCGCGACGTCGGCAACCCGTTCTATCTCGAGATCCTCAAGGGGGTCGAGGCGACCGCCCGCGCCGCCGGCTACTCGGTGCTGATGGGCAACACGGAAAACGACTCCGACCGCGAGATCGAATATTTCGACATGCTGCGCGACGGCCATGCCGACGGCATGATCCTGATGACCGGCAAGCTGCCCGAGCGCCCCGGCTTTGCCGGCCAGGCAGCCGGCGGCGCGCCCATCGTGGTGGCGCTGGAGGAGATCGAGAACGCCGGCTTCCCGCATGTCATGGTCGACAACGAGGCCGCCGCCCGCAACGCGGTCGAACATCTGATCGGGCTCGGCCACCGGCGCATCGCCCACATCTCCGGCCCGGTTCCCGAGCTCATGAGCATCAGCCGCCGCGCGGGCTATCGCCAGGCGATGGCAGCCGCCGGCCTTGCCATCCCCGCCGGCTACGAGCAGCGCGGCGACTATCTGCTGCACACCGGCCAGCATCTGTGCCGCGCCCTGTTCGAACTGCCGGAACCGCCGACTGCGATCTTCGTCGCCAACGACGAGATGGCCTTCGGCGTCATCCATGAATTGCGCGGCCTCGGCCTCGACGTGCCCGGCGACGTCTCGGTCGTCGGCTTCGACGACCTGTTCCTCTCAGAGGCCTTCTATCCGCCGCTGACCACGGTCAGCCAGCCGCGCACCGACATCGGCCGCGCCGCCATGACCATGCTTCTCGACCTTCTGTCAGGCGGTGCCACGCCGCGCAAGCCGGTGATGCTGCCGACGGCGCTGAAGGTGCGTGGCACCACGGCCGCGGCGAAAACGACCGCAGAATCGTGACGACGGGAAAACGACCATGACCGGACTGCCCAGACAGCGCCTGCGCGTAGGCTTCGTCGGAAGCGGCTTCATCGCCGAGTTCCACCTCAAGGGCATGCTCGGCGTGCGCAATGTCGACGTCACCGGCGTCTTCAGCCGCAGGGCGGAGAACCGCGCCCGCTTCGCCGCCCGCGTCGCCGAACTCGGCCTCGGCCACTGCACCAGCCACGACAGCCTGGAAGCACTGGTCAACGCCGGCGACGTCGACGCGATCTGGATTCTCTCGCCCAACTACACCCGCCTCGACGTGATGCGCACCATCCACGCCGAGGTGAAGGCTGGGCGAAGCAGGGTGATCGCGGTCGCCTGCGAGAAGCCGCTCGCCCGCACCGTCGCCGAAGCGCGCGAGATGCTGCGCCTGGCGGAAGATGCCGGCCTCAACCACGGCTACCTGGAGAACCAGGTGTTCTGCACGCCGGTGCTGCGCGGCAAGGACATCGTCTGGCGCCGCGCCGCCTCGACCACCGGCCGGCCCTATCTCGCGCGGGCGGCGGAAGAGCATTCCGGCCCGCACGAGCCATGGTTCTGGCAGGGCGACAAGCAGGGCGGCGGCGTGCTGTCGGACATGATGTGCCACAGCGTCGAGGTAGCCCGCCACCTGCTCACCAAGCCGGGAGCCTCCCGCAAGTCGCTGACCGTCAAGCAGGTCAACGGCACCGTCGCGACGCTCAAATGGACGCGGCCCAACTATGCCGAGCAGCTCAGCAAGCGCTTTGGCGCGGAGGTCGACTACCGCAACCGCCCGTCGGAGGATTTTGCCCGCGGCACGGTGCTTCTGGAAGACGAGGACGGCAACGAACTGGTGATCGAGGCCACCACCTCCTGGGCCTATGTCGGCGCCGGCCTGCGCATCCAGCTCGAGCTGCTCGGGCCGGAATATGCGATGGAGTTCAACTCGCTCAACACCGGTCTCAAGATCTTCATGTCGCGCGAGGTCAGGGGCGAGGAAGGCGAGGACCTGGTCGAGAAGCAGAACGCCGAGCAGGGACTGATGCCGGTGCTGGAGGACGAGGCCGGCGTCTATGGCTACACCGACGAGAACCGCCACATGGTCGAGTGCTTCCGCAAGGGCGAGACGCCGATGGAAACCTTCCATGACGGCCTCGCCGTGGTCGAGATCCTGATGGGGCTCTACCGCTCGGCCGAGATCAACGGCTCGGTCTCGTTCCCCGCGCCCGAACTGGAGGACTATGTGCCGGTGGTGGCGCGCCGCGGCGCCTGACCGGACCCGCCGGCTGCGGCGCCTGGCAGCGTCCCGGGCAGTGCGGCCAGGGTCGCCAAATCACTCGAAGCGCGTTATCCTTGGCATGGTGAAGGTCGCGGCTTTGGCGTGACCAGTCATGCTGAGCCCGGGCCGTGACCCCCACCCAACCTGTTCCAGGAGGAGTGGTCATGGCAATTTTCCATGTGTACTCGGGCGCCACCAGGACGCTCCAGCATCCCGCCATCCGCCGCATAACGGTGGCGGATGTGTTCGACGCGCTGCGCCTGGGCTTCGACGACTTTTGGGAAAAGCCGTCGCATTACGTTTTCCTGTGCCTGATCTACCCGATCGTCGGGGTGCTTCTCATCACCTGGACGTCGGGCGGCAACGCCCTGCAGCTCATTTTCCCGCTGATGTCGGGATTTGCCTTGCTCGGACCCTTCGCCGGGATAGGCCTGTACGAGATCAGCCGCAGGCGCGAGCAAAACCTCGACACGTCCTGGTGGCATGCCTTGGATGTCAGGCATTCGCCGGCCATTCCCGCGATGGCGGTCATCGGCGTCATGCTGCTCGCACTGTTCGTCGCCTGGCTCCTGGTCGCGCAGGCGCTCTACACCTGGTTCTACGGGCCGGCTGCGCCGCAGTCGATGACATCGTTCCTCGGCGATCTCTTCACCACCCAGCGCGGCTGGACGCTGATCGTGCTCGGCAATCTGATCGGATTCCTGTTTGCGCTGGTGGTGCTCTGCACCACCGTCGTCGCCTTTCCGCTGCTGCTCGACTGCGACGTCGGCGCCTATGCCGCGATCGAGACCTCGGTGCGGGCGGTGCTGGGCAATCCGGTGCCGATGCTGCTGTGGGGCCTGATCGTCGCGGTCGCGCTGCTGATCGGGTCACTGCCGCTGCTGGCGGGCCTCGCCATCGTCATCCCGGTGCTCGGCCACGCGACGTGGCACCTCTATCGCAAGGTCGTGGAAATACCGGTCGGCATGAAGACACCCCTGCCACCTTCTCTTCGTAAAGAGGACGATGGACGATTCCCATATTGGCTTCGCTGGTAGTCGAGGCAGCCGAGCAGCGCCGCGCGGGTGGCTAGGCCGACATGCCGTTGCGCGGGCGGCTCTCGGCCGACAGCCGGTCGAGATGCATGCGGATATGGGCCGCCTCGGCCGCCGTATTGGCCAGCGCGATCGCCCGCCCGAAGGCCTCGCGCGCCTCTTCGTCGCGGCCGAGCTGCATCAGCAGCCCGCCCTTCACGCCGAAGAAATGGAAATAGCCGGCGAGCTTGGGCTCCAGCGGCTCGATCAGCTTCAGCGCCGCCTCGGGCCCGCGCAGCTTGGCGAAGGCGACGGCGCGGTTCAGCGTCACCACCGGCGACGGCGTCATCGATTCCAGCACCGAATAGAGCAGGTCGATCTCGGCCCAGTCGGTGTCCTCGGGCCGCGCGGCGCGGGCGTGAAGTGCGGCGATCGCCGACTGGATCTGGTAGGGGCCGGGCCGGCGATGGCGCATCGCCTTGTCGATCAGCGCCAGGCCCTCGTCGATCAGCGCCCGGTTCCAGAGCGTGCGGTCCTGGTCCTCCATCAGCACCAGCTCGCCCTCGGCGTTGAAGCGGGCGGCGGCGCGGGCGTGCTGGAGCAGCAGCAGCGCCGACAGTCCCATCACCTCCGGCTCGGTCTGGAACAGGCGCAGCAGCAGCCGCGCCAGCCTGATCGCTTCCTCGCACAGCGGCGCCCGGTTGGCGAACTCGGCCGCACCCGCCGAGTAGCCCTCGTTGAAGACGAGGTAGACCATGGCCAGCACCGCCGCGAGCCGCTCCGAGCGCTCGACCGGTCCCGGCGCCTCGAACGGCACGTTGGCGTTGGCGATGCGCCCCTTGGCGCGGGTGATGCGCTGCTCCATGGCGCTTTCGCCGACGAGGAAGGCGCGCGCGATCTGCTTGACCGACAGGCCCGAGACGATGCGCAGGGCGAGCGCGATCTGCTGGGTGGCCGGCAGGTCGGGATGGCAGCAGATGAACAGCAGCCGCAGGATGTCGTCGCGATAGTGCGCGCCGTCGAGTCGGTCGACGACCTCGCCCTCGACGTCGTCGAGATCGGAGACCGTCTCCTCCGGCGGCATCGGCGCCTGCTTGGCGCGGCGGCGGGCGGCATCGATGCCGGAGTTGCGGCCTACGAAGATCAGCCAGGCGGCCGGATCGCGCGGCGGTCCGTTCTTCGGCCAGGTGCGCAGGGCGCGCAGGCAGGCCTCCTGGAACGCCTCCTCCGCGGTGTCGAGGTCGCGGAAATAGCGCAGCAGGGCTGCCACGGCCTGCGGCCGGGCGGAGGAAAGGGCCGTGTTGATCCAGGCCGGGTCTGTCATGCTGCCTCTCGTCCAGGGAAAAAGGCGCCGATCGGGCGCAATTCGTAGGAGCCGCCGCCCGGATTGGCCTCGGCAAGTTCCCTGGCGACGTCCACGGCGTCGTCGAGGCTGGCGCAATCGACGACATAGAAGCCGAGGAACTGTTCCTTGGTTTCGGCGAAGGGCCCGTCGATGACCAGCGGCTCGTCCCTGGTCTTGCGCAGCGTGGTCGCCGCCGTCGTCGGCATCAGCCTTGCCACGGGTCCCAGCCGGCCCTGGTCGCGCAGCTTGCCGGTGACCACGGCCAGCCGCGCCATCACCTCGTCGTCCTGTTCCTTCGACCAGGCGCAGACCACGTCTTCGTTGTTGTAGCAAAGGATCGCATAGAGCATCGGTTCGGTTCCTCATGACTAGGACGAACAGATATGTGCATTGCCGACAGAGCATCGGCAATTTTTTTGTCGGCATGAGGGAGCCGAACTTGCACCCCCACCCCTAACCCCTCCCCACAAGGGGGAGGGGGACTTGCGCCACCGCCGTGCCTCGAGGACAGATGGCTTCGTCGTGGCCGTGGCGAGGGCAGAATCCCCCTCCCCCTTGTGGGGAGGGGTTAGGGGTGGGGGTAACTCGTCCACAAGCGCGCTCGAAGTGGGCGCGGGCTCACCCCTGCACTGGCAGCGCCGCGAGTGCGGCCTTCAGCGCTTCCGCCCCGCCCGCCACCATCTCCGCCGTCGGCGAGAAGCCGAGGCCGAGCATCTTGCGGCCGAGCATGTGGTCGGCCGGGCGGTTGACCGATTCGATCGCCGCCAGCCGGTCGGCGATGAAGTGATAGACCGAGAAGCGGTTTTCCGACGGGTCGCCCGACAGGACCTGCCGGTCGCTGCCCATGGTCAGCCCCACCATCTGCAGCTTCATGTCGCCGATGTCGGACCAGAACCACGGCACGGCGGTGTAGTCGCCGTCATGGCCGACGATGGTGCGCGCCGCGAGCTTGGCCTGGTCGGTGGCGTTCTGCACCGATTCCAGCCTGACGTCCGCGCCGGTCTGCCAGTGGCGGAAGTTGGCGTTGTCGCCGACGGCGAGGATGTTCTCGACCGAGCTGCGCATCCGGCCGTCGATGCGGACACCGTTGGCGACGGCGAGGCCGGCTGCCTGGGCCAGCTCGACATTGGGCACGACGCCGATGCCGATGACGACCATCTTCGCCGGCAGACGTTCGCCGGCGGACGTCATCGCACCAGCGACATGGCCGTTGTCGCCCTCGATGCGCTCAATGGTGGTCCCGAGCAGGATGCGCACGCCCGACGCCTCCAGCCGCTTGCGCACGTGCTCGGCGATCAGCGGCGCCACGGCGCGGCCGAGCAGCCGGTCGAGCGCCTCGACGACGGTGACGCGGCGGCCGCCGGCGGCGAGCGTGGCTGCGATCTCGAGCCCGATGAAGCCGCCGCCGATGACGACGACGTCCTCGCTCGCGGTACTGTGGTCGCGGATCAGCCTCGCATCGGCCACCGAGCGCAGCGACAGCACGCCGGCCAGGTCCGAACCCTGAAGCGGCAGTACCCGCGGCCGCGAGCCGGTGGCGAGGACGAGATGGTCGTAGGCGAGGTCCTGGCCGCCGGCGAGCGCGAGGCGCTGGGCCGCGACGTCGATGCCCTCCACCAGCGAACCGGGGCGGAAATCGATCGAATGGCCGGAGTAGAACACCTCGCCGCGCAACGGCTGCGGCTGGGCGGCCGGGTCCTTGATGAAGGTCTTGGACAGCGGCGGCTTGTGGTAGGGCAGCTCGCTCTCGTCGCCGAGCAGGATGACCGGGCCGTCATAGCCCTCCTCGCGCAGGCTGGCTGCCGCCTGCACGCCGGCATGACCCGCACCGACAATCACCACACCGTTCTTCATGCTCGCCTCTGCAATAGACACACGCGGAAATGGCCGCTGCAACGGGGAACCGCAAGGGGCCATGCACGGATATCTGGCTGACAGCCGGCAGCACGGCTGTCAAGCACGCGCATGCGCCAGCGACGACCTGGCCGGAGTTCACGCGCGGCACCCGCCGGCCCGCGCGACGACAAGCGCTCGGCAAATCAACGGCTTGCCGGCAATCGCGCCCCGATAAACTGGACAAAATTAGTTTAGAATAATTCTAAACTATTGATCCGGCTGCATTTTCCCGCTCTCGGCCGTTGACTTTTGGCACCAGACCCCCTTATGTCGCCGTGCTTTACAGCGCCTGTCTTTGATGTCTGGGCCTTGAACCCTTTCGATTGGAGCGCCGGGTGCAAGCCTTCGACGCGTCGCCCGCCGGCGCTGGTTTTGTCGCATGAGCCCGACCGGGCATTGCTGCGACCGTCCGAGGCCGCCCCCGAAGTCTTCCCTCGATCCCACGGTTCGCTGCCCGGCACTTCCTGGTCGGCGCACGGGTTTTCGGCGCGGCCCCGCGCCATCGGAAACGTTGAGGAGACGTTCATGCCTGCATCCATCACGCGCAGCCGGCATATCGGCAGGCTCGCCGCCATCGCCGCCACGACGGCGCTGACCGCCGCCGTCTTCGTCCTGCCGGCGAAAGCCGAAACAGACCCGAAGGCGGTCATCGCCACCTATGCCGACATCGCGCTGGCCAAGTACGAGGACTCGCTCGTCACGGCCAAGGCGCTCGACGCGGCCGTCGAGGCGCTGATCGCCAAGCCCTCGGAAGAGACGATGAAGGCGGCCCGCGAGGCCTGGAAGGCAGCCCGCATCCCCTACCAGCAGACCGAGGTCTACCGCTTCGGCAACGCGATCGTCGACGACTGGGAAGGCCGCGTGAACGCCTGGCCGCTGGACGAGGGCCTGATCGACTATGTCGACAAGAGCTACGGCACAGAGTCCGACGAGAACTCGCTCTACACCGCCAACGTGATCGCCAACGCCTCGATCGAGATCAACGGCCAGAAGGTCGACGCCTCCAAGATCACGCCCGAGTTCCTGTCGGGCACGCTGCAGGAGGCCGGCGGCATCGAGGCCAATGTCGCCACCGGCTACCATGCCATCGAATTCCTGCTCTGGGGCCAGGACCTGAACGGCACCGGTCCCGGCGCCGGCAACCGCCCCTACACGGACTACGACGCGGCCAACTGCACCGGCGGCAACTGCGACCGTCGTGGCCAGTATCTCGCGGCCGCGACCGACCTGCTGGTCGCCGACCTCGAAGAGATGGTCGGCAACTGGAAGGCCGACGGCGCTGCCCGCAAGGCGCTCGTCGACGGCGACCCCAAGGCCGGCATCTCCACCATTCTCACCGGCATGGGCTCGCTGTCCTATGGCGAACTCGCGGGTGAGCGCATGAAGCTCGGCCTCCTGCTGCACGATCCGGAAGAGGAGCACGACTGCTTCTCGGACAACACCCACATCTCGCATCTCTACGACGCGGTCGGCATCCGCAACGCCTATCTCGGCAGCTACAAGCGCATCGACGGCTCGACCGTCGAGGGCCCGTCGGTGTCTGGCCTGGTCAAGGAGGCAGATGCCGCGCTCGACCAGGAACTCGGCGGCAAGCTCGACGCCACTGTCGCCAGGATGGAGGCGATCAAGGCGCGCGCCGAGGCCGGCGAGTCCTACGACCAGCAGATCGGCGAGGGCAATGCCGAAGGCAACGCCACCGTGCAGGCGGCGATCGATGCGCTCGTCGACCAGACCAAGTCGATCGAGCGCGCGGTCTCGGCACTCAAGCTCGAAGCCATCGCCTTCGAGGGCTCGGACAGCCTGGACGCCCCCGACAAGGTCTTCCAGTGAGCGCCCCCAGCGCCTAGATTATCCAAGCCACGCGGCGCGGAAGACGCGCCGCCAGCCACCCAGAGCAAGCCATGCTGATCTGCCACTGCAACCTGATCACCCAGAAGGAGATCGAAGACACGATCATCGAGCTTCTCGACCGGGATCCCTGGTCGCTGATCGTGCCGGCAAAGGTCTATCACACGCTGCAGCATCGAGGACGTTGTTGCGGCTGCTTCCCAAATGTGGTCGAAACAATCATTCGGATTACCGAAGCCTACCACGCTCGTACGGAGACGAGCGGCGGGGATATCGTTTCGCACATGGACCGTGTGAAAGAGTTGCGGGTCCAATTTGGGAGCAGATTCAATGAAAGGCGAAAAGCAGGTCATCGAGCGGCTTAACGAAGCCCTTTTCCTCGAACTCGGCGCGGTCAACCAATATTGGGTGCACTATCGCCTTCTCGAAGACTGGGGCTACGGTAAGCTCGCCAAGAAAGAGCGGGCGGAATCCATCGAAGAGATGCACCATGCCGACAGGCTCGTGGCGCGCATCATCTTCCTCGAAGGTCATCCCAACCTGCAGTCGGTGGCGCCGCTGCGCATCGGCCAGAACGTCAAGGAAGTGCTCGAAAGCGATCTCGCCGGCGAATATGACGCCCGGACCTCCTACAAGCAGTCGCGCGAGATCTGCCAACAGCACGGCGACTACGTATCCATGAAGCTCTTCGAAGAGCTGCTCGCCGACGAGGAAGGTCACATCGACTTCCTCGAAACGCAACTGCAGCTCCTCGAGGAGATCGGCGACGAGAAATATGGCCAGCTCAACGCCGAGACCGCGGACGAGGCCGAATAGGATGCCGGAATGCGGCGCAACTTCTCCCTGACGCGCCGCGCCCTGGCGGGTGCGCCCGCCCCTGCAACCAGCCAGGCGATTGCCTCTATGAATACCCCCACCCCTGACCCCTCCCCACAAGGGGGAGGGGGACGAGGTCTCGCCAGCTTTGACCAAAGTTGTCGGGGTTTGGCGCTGGGCAGCGACGCCACAGAATTCCCCTCCCCCTTGTGGGGAGGGATCAGGGGTGGGGGTACCTTTCCGCCTACGAACAAGCGTAGCGCCAAGCTATTTCTCGGCGCGCTCGCGGCCAATCTGATCCTGTTCGCCACGGCCGGCCCGTCCGCCGCCGATAGCGATGCCGCACAATTTCCCACCGAGCGCACCGACCTCAATCCCAAGGACAAGGCCCGCGTCGAAAGGACCGTCAGGCCGACGACCGACTTCTCCAAGCCCGAGCAGTTCGAGCGCATGCAGGGCGGCGCCGGCACCTCGGAGAAGCGCGTCAACCAGGATGCGTTTTCGCAGTCCTCGGCCAACATCACCTTCGAGGAAGAAGGCACCTTCAAGCTCGGCAACGGTATGTTCCGCAAGCTGTGGGTGTCCTCGCCCTCCTCCACCCAGGCTTCCGACGGGCTCGGGCCGCTGTTCAACGCCCGCGCCTGCCAGAGCTGCCACCTCAAGGACGGCCGCGGCCATCCGCCCGAGGGCAATACGGACGCCACCTCGATGTTCCTGCGCCTGGCCCGCACCGCGGAGTCCGACGAGGAAAAAGCGGCACTCGCCGACCGCAAGGTGCCGAACTTCCCCGATCCGGTCTATGGCGGCCAGTTCCAGGATCTCGCCGTGCCCGGCCTCAAGGGCGAGGGCCGCATGGTCATCGCCTATGAGGAGGTGCCGGTCGAACTGGCCGACGGCACCAAACTGTCGCTGCGCAAGCCGAGCTATTCGGTCGCCGACCTCGGCTACGGGCCAATGGACCCCAGGACGACGCTGTCGCCGCGCGTCACGCCGGCGATGATCGGCCTCGGGCTGGTCGAGCAGATCCACCCGGCCGACCTCCTCGCCAACGCGGATCCGGACGACGGCAACGGCGACGGCATTTCCGGCAAGCCTGCCCTCGTCCGCGACGACAAGACGGGTGAGCTCGCCCTCGGACGCTTCGGTTGGAAGGCGCAGAACCCGACCATCCGCCAGCAATCGGCCGGTGCCTTTGCCGGCGACATCGGCATCTCCACGCCCGATGTGCCGCAGCACTGGGGCGACTGCACCAAGGCGCAAGCCGACTGCCTCGCCATGCCCAACGGCGCGCAGGAGCGGCTCGGCCCGGTCGAGGCGCCCGATCCGATCATGGATTTCGTCACCTTCTATTCCCAGAATCTCGCAGTTCCCGCCCGCCGCGATATCGACGATCCGCAAGTGCTGCGCGGCAAGCAGGCGTTCTACGAGGCCGGTTGCGCCTCGTGCCACACGCCGAAATTCGTCACCCGCCGCGACGCGCCCAACAAGGCGCAGGCCTTCCAGCTGATCTGGCCCTATTCCGATTTCCTGCTGCACGACATGGGAGACGGTCTCGCCGACGGCCAGCAGGTCGGCGACGCCACCGGCAGCGAATGGCGCACGCCGCCGCTGTGGGGCATCGGCCTCACAGAGACCGTCAACGGCCACACCTTCTTCCTGCATGACGGGCGCGCCCGGAACGCCACCGAGGCGATCCTGTGGCACGGCGGCGAGGCGCAGGCTTCTCGAGACCGCTTCGCAGCCCTGCCCGCCGCCGACCGCGATGCCCTGATCAAATTCCTGGAGTCGCTGTAATGGCCGGACGCTTCCTCGCCACCGCGCTCGCCGTCTCGGTCGCCCTCCCCGCGGCGGCCCTGGCCAACGAGGCCTCCGACAAGGTGGTCTCGGGGGCCATCGACGGCTTCATCCGCCCCGCCTATGGCCGGCTGGTCGAGCAGACCGCAGCACTCGGCGCGTCGATGGACAAGCTCTGCGCCGCGCCTTCCACCGACACTCTCGAAGCCGCGCGGAAGGCCTTCTCGAAAACCACCGAAAGCTGGTCCGAGGTCGAGATCATCCGCTTCGGCCCGATCACCGAACAGAACCGGCTCGAGCGCATGCTGTTCTGGCCAGACCGCAAGGGCACCGGCCTCAAGCAGGTGCAGGCGGCCGTCGCCGACAAGGACGAGACGGCGACCGACGCAGCCAGGCTCGGCGGCAAGAGCGTGGCCATGCAGGGGCTGGGCGCGCTGGAATTCGTCCTGTTCGGCACCGGCGCCGACGACCTCGCCGGGGCCGGCGCAGCCTATCGCTGTTCCTACGGCAAGGCGATTTCGGGCAATGTCGGCAAGATCGCATCGGACGTCGACGCCGCCTGGCGCGACGACAAGGGTTTTGCCGGCCAGTGGAAGACGCCCGGCCCCGACAATGCGCTCTACCGCAACGCCACCGAGGCCGTCACCGAGCTGCTCGAGGTCTATGTCAACGGGCTGGAACTGGTGCGCGACGTGCGGGTCAACGGCTTCCTCGGCAAGGAAGCCGCCGCCGACAAGCCCAAGCAGGCGCTCTACTGGCGCTCTGAGGGCACCGCCGCCGCGCTCGGCGGCAACATCGCCGGCATGAAGGCGCTGTTCGATGCCTCGCAGTTCGGCTCGCTGCTGCCGGCCGATTCCCAGTGGATCGCACTATCCATCGACTTCGAGTTCGCCAATGCACAAAACGCTGCATCGGCGGTGACCGGTCCCGTCGATGCGGCTCTCACTGACGCAGAAAAGCGCGGCAAGCTCGCCTATTTCGGCGTCGTCACCTCCAGCCTGTCGGAGCTGTTCGGCACCCGCCTCGCCGGCGCGCTCGGGCTCACTGCCGGTTTCTCATCGCTGGACGGCGACTAGAGCATGATCCCGAGCCAAACGTCCGCGGCAGCGAAAAGTGGACGCCGGTTTTCGGACAAGATCATGGTCCAACAACAACTGCGCACGCCCCTGTTCGACCGCCGCGACTTCCTCAAGGCCGCCGGCACGACCTTCCTGATGTCGCTGGCGCCGGCGCAGCGCGCGCTGGCGCTCGAAAGCGACGCTATGTTCGCTACGGCTTACCAAGCGCGTTCGGGCGAATATGGCGTTGCGGTTCTGTCGGAGGCCGGCAAGATCCTGCATTCGGTTGCCCTGCCAGACCGCGGCCACGACGTGACCTTCGATCCGAACTCGCGCAAGTCGGTGGTCTTCGCCCGCCAGCCCGGCACCTTCATGACGGTGTTCGACCACACCGGCCGCGACGCGCCGCTGACCATTCCGAGCATCGCCGGCCGGCACTATTACGGCCATGGCGTGTTTTCGCCCGACGGCGCGCTGCTCTACGTCACAGAAAACGACTTCGACAACGCCGCCGGCATGGTCGGCGTCTATGACGCCCGCGACGGCTTCCGCCGCATCGGAGAGTTCCCGACCCACGGTGTCGGCCCGCACGAGCTGATCCTGCTCGGCGACGGCCTGACGCTCGCGATCTGCAACGGCGGCATCGAGACCCACCCGGATTTCGGCCGCGCCAAGCTCAACCTGCCCACCATGAAGCCGTCCTTCGTGCTGGTCGACCGCGTTTCCGGCGACCTCATCGAAAAGCACGAACTGCCTGAAAGGCTGCACCAGCTGTCGATCCGCCACATGGACATCGACGCCGAGGGCACCGTCTGGTTCGGCTGCCAGCACGAGGGGCCGGCGACGGAAAAGCCGCTGCTGGTCGGCCGCGCCGCGCGCGGCAAGGAACTCGAGCTGCTCGACATGCCCGAGGACATCCTCGGCGGCTTCCGCAACTATATCGGCTCGGTCGCGGTCAACCGCGACGCCGGGCTGATCGCCGTGTCCTCGCCGCAGGGCAATGCCTGGGCGACGATCGAGGCGAAGAGCGGCAAGGTGGTGGCGCAGAACGATCTGGTCGAGGTCTGCGGGCTCGCGCCCTACCGCGACGGCTTCGTGGCAACGACCGGCGCCGGCCTCATCGTCGGCTCCGACGGCGGCCAGACCGACGATCCCGAGCATGTGTGGGACAACCACATGCTGCGCATCGACATGCAGCATGTGTAAGCAACCGCTTACGCAATAAGCCTATACCAACCCGGAGACGTCCGCATGGGCGACCGCCTTGCGCAGCACGGCGAGGAACTTGTCGCCGGCGATCTCGGGCACACCGGAATTGTCGATCTGAACATGGCCCGGGCCGGACAGGTCGTGCGGCGCGGTGCGGGCGAGACGCGCCAGCACCTCGCCGCGCGATTCCCGTCCCCGTGCCGCGAGGCGCGTCGCGAGGACCTCGGGCGAAGCGGTGATCTCGACCACGGCGACATTGGCATAGCGCGCGCGCAGCGCCGGGATGACGCCGCGCGAGGTATTTGCGACCACCACCTGGCCGTTGGCGATGGCATCGTCGACGGCAGCCGGGATGCCGTAGCGCAGGCCGTGCGCCTCCCAGGACAGCGCGAAGGCACCGGCTTCCTCGGCTTCGACGAAGGCCGCGTCGGCCAGCGTGTCGTGATCCTCGGTGGCACCGTCGCTGTGGCGGGTGATGACGCGGCGGGCGAACTCGACGTGGTCCTCGTCGCCCAGGCGCTCGCGCACATAGGCGATCAGCGTGTCCTTGCCGGCGCCGCTCGGGCCGACGACGGCGACGAAAACGCCGTAGCGGACGGGCGTTCCGATGCGGGTGAGTTCACGCTCGATCAATGCAGAAACCATCATGCGACGTCATTTCCTCCAATAGCAGCCCCCGTGCCCCGGCGGCCAGCGCCGGGGACCGAATAGGCGATTTGCATGACGGAATGACGAAGCGGCGATGACGGACAGGCGACAGCGGATCGTCCGGCATGCTATTCAGGAAGCGGCTCATCGTCAGCCGCGGCTTCCGTTGGAGTTGCCGCAAGCCGCCGACGGCGCATCTCGGCTTCGAATTGCTCAGGCGTGATAATGCCTTCGTTGACCCAGGCGCGCAGCCAGATTTCGTCGACCTGCGCCAATGCTACGGTGTTTCTGTCTGCCAATTCCGCCCTGTTGCCTCATGCTTGACATGTGCCGCCCCCCGCGGAACACCGCCACGCCCATCCGGGCGGGCATGTATGCAACATCAATACATTTGCATACACTCAAGACAAGCGGCTAGATATACCCGAAGATATATTCGGCATCGCAAGAATTCCGAATGTTTTGGTCCAGAGCCAAATATTCAAGATACTTGCGACAAAACATCGACCTTATTTTCGCCAAACAGGCATCGACCTTGCAATATTCGCCGGCAGGCGGGCCGGCGAAAGAAGATCAGGTCGGGTAGACGCCATGCGCTCGGCCTAAGCCGCCTTGTCGCGCACCTGGTAGTCCTTGATCGCGGCGAAGCGGATCGTCTTCCAGCGCTCGGCCTCGTAGTTGAGCGAGAACTCGTGCTGGGCGAGATAGACCGGGTCGTTGTCGAGGTCGCGGGCGATGTCGCCGCGATGGCTCTCGACGAAGCGCTGCAGGTCGCTCTTGTCGTCGGCGCCGATCCAGCGGCAGACCGAGAAGCGCGACATCTCGAAGTCGACGGGCAGCGTGTATTCGACGTTGAGACGCTCCTTGAGCACGTCGATCTGCAGGGCGCCGACGACCCCGACGATGGCGGGCGAGCCGTCCTCGGGCTGGAACAGCTGCACCACGCCCTCCTCGGCCATCTGCTGCAGCGCTTCCTTGAGCTTCTTGGCCTTCATGGCGTCGCCCAGGCGCACGCGGCGCAGGATTTCGGGCGCGAAGTTGGGCACGCCGCGGAACAGGATGTCCTCGCCCTCGGTCAGCGTGTCGCCGATGCGCAGCGTGCCATGGTTGGGGATGCCGACCACGTCGCCGGCATAGGCCTCGTCGGCGGTGATGCGCGAGCGGGCGAAGAAGAACTGCGGCGCCGACAGGCTCATCGGCTTGCCGGTGCGCACGAGCTTGGCCTTCATGCCGCGCTTGAGCTCGCCCGAGCAGACGCGGACGAAGGCGATGCGGTCGCGATGGTTGGGGTCCATGTTGGCCTGGATCTTGAAGACGAACGACGTCATCTTCTCCTCCGTCGCCTCGACCTTGCGCGTGTCGGCCTCCTGGGCGCGCGGCGCCGGACCGAACTCGCCCAAAGCCTCGATCAGGTCGCGCACGCCGAAATTCCTGAGCGCCGAGCCGAAATAGACCGGCGTCAGATGGCCTTCGCGGAAGGCCTGCAGATCGAACGGCCGGCACGCTTCCCGCGCCAGCTCCAGTTCCTCGATGAAGGCCGGGCGGTCGTTGTCGGGCAAGAGGCCGGCGGCGCGGTTGGAATCCGGGCCGTGCACGGGCGTGCGCTCCTTCTCGTCGTCGCCATGGCGCACGGCGTTCTGGGCGAGATGATAGGTGCCGGAGAAGGTCTTGCCCTGGCCGATCGGCCAGGTGATCGGGGCGGTGTCGAGCGCCAGCTTCTCCTCGATCTCGTCGAGGATTTCGAAGGTGTTGCGCGCCTCGCGGTCCATCTTGTTGACGAAGGTGATGATCGGGATGTCGCGCATGCGGCAAACCTCGAACAGCTTCAGCGTGCGCGGCTCGATACCCTTGGCGGCGTCGATGACCATGACGGCGCTGTCGACCGCCGACAGCGTGCGATAGGTATCGTCGGCGAAATCCTCGTGGCCGGGCGTGTCGAGCAGGTTGAAGACGTTGTCGCCATATTCGAAGGTCATCACCGAGGTGACCACCGAGATGCCGCGCTCGCGCTCGATCTTCATCCAGTCGGAACGCGTCTGGATCTTGTCCTTCTTGGCCTTGACCTCGCCGGCGAGCTGGATCGCGCCGCCGAACAGGAGCAGCTTTTCGGTCAGCGTGGTCTTGCCGGCGTCAGGGTGCGCGATGATCGCGAAAGTGCGGCGGCGCGCCACCGCCTCTTGGATCGTCTCGGTCATGCAAGGAATTCCCGTTTGATGGCGGGCTTCTAACAGCCGTGGTCGCGCCTGTCGAGGAAATGGACGCGCGGCGGCGATGCTGCAGGCGATGTCCTGAATCCAGGACCGTTGCCATTGGCGAGGCGTGGCGCCGATACCTCCCTCCCCACAAGGGGGAGGGAGTCGTCAACGTCGCGCCATTTCTAAAGGTGTCATCCCCGCAGCTCGAACCCGCCTTCGGCAACCGTCTCGCCATTGACGATCAGCTCGACGCGATGGTGGCCGGGATAGTGCTTGCGGGTGGTGAAGTCGCGCACCGCCTGGCTGATCTCCAGCTCCTTGCGCGCCGCCGGCGGCAGGGTGATCTCCTTGAGCTTGAACACCTTCTTCGAGGTGCCGCCGGCCTTCTTCACATAGTGGACGGCATAGTCGACCACGAGCTGCTGCGGCCGCTCCGCCGTCGAGACGATGCTGGTCCTGAGCGCGATGCGCCCGCCGAGCGCGATCGACGTGGGGGTCACGGTAAACCCCGCGACGTCGACCTCGGGCTTGCCGGTCGTGCCGATCAGCGCCAGCGCCTTCGGATCGCCCTTCTTGATCAGCGTCCGCAAGGCGTGGCGCACGATCCAGGCGGTGTTCCTGTCGGCCATGTCCCAGCCGGCCAGCCGCTCGAGCAACAGCCCGGCATTATCCTTGCTGATGTCGTTGAGGTGGTTGGCCACCGACTTGCGCACATAGAGGCTCGGATCGCCCTTCAGCGCCTCCAGGATCGGCAGCGTCGGCTGCGGGTCGGCAATCAGGTTCTTCAGCTGGAACGACCACGGCAGGCGCGGGCGCGAGCCTTCGCTGGCGAGGCGGCGCACATGCTCGTTGTCGTCGAGCGCCCAGCCGCGCATCACGTCGAGCGTCCGCACGAAATCGTCGGCGAGGAAATGACGGATGGCGAACTCGGCCGAGCCGAAGCGGGTGAAATAGTGCAGTGCCTCCATCGAGCGCTCGAAATCCGCCCTGCCATAGAGCGCCACGAACTCCGGCAGCACGATCGAGGCGAAGCCGTGCCCTATGCGCGGCGCCAGTTCCCGCAAAAGCTCGACCGAACGGGCGAAGTCGCAGTTCAACGCGCCGCGCAGCGCCTCGGCCGTCTGCCGCAGCCGCTGCATGATGCCGAGCGCGTCGAGATCGTTCGTGGCCAACGCCATGAAACGCTCGCCGTCGAAGCCCGGCGCGATCGCCACCATCTCGGCTGCGATGCGCTGGAAGCGGGCCCTGTCGAAGATTTCCTTCAGCGCGGGCGCGGCCTGGGTCGCAGTGTCTTCCATATGCTCATCCTGTTCTGCCCCGTCTGCCCCGACGAATCGTGGCGGCACGCTACACCAGCCTGCTGCCAGCGAGGCGTCAGGAGCCTCGTCGCCGTGGACGGCCCTACAGCACAAATTGGTGATGCCGGCACTGCGATTGACATGTCATCAGTTCTTACTTATGATTAGTCATGACTTATGATTATTCACAGATCACCGCCCTTGCCGACCCTACCCGGCGGATCATCTTCGAGCGGGTAACTGAGCGGCCATGTTCGGTGGCCGAGATCACGCGCACGCTGCCGGTGTCGCAGTCGGCGGTGTCGCAGCACCTCAAGGTGTTGAAGGAGGCACAGCTGGTGCGCATGGAACCGCAGGGCGCCCGCAACATCTACCACGTCGACCCGGCCGGCCTGGGGCGCATGCGCGCCTGGCTCGACGGGTTCTGGAGCCAGTCGCTGGCGGCCTACAAGGCTGCCGTCGAGCAACCGCAAGAGGAGCAGAAATGACCAAGCATGTTCCGATCGCCGCCGTAAGGCAGTCCGTCGTGGTCGACGCACCGATCGCGCGTGCGTTCAAGGTCTTCACGGAGGAGTTCGGCAATTTCAAGCCGCGCGAGCACAACCTGTTGGCCGTGCCGATCGCCGAGACCGTGTTCGAGCCCAGAGTCGGTGGGCACATCTACGATCGCGGCGCCGATGGCAGCGAGTGCCGATGGGCACGCGTGCTCGCATACGAGCCGCCTACCCGGCTGCTCATGAGCTGGGATATCAGCCCACGCTGGCAGATCGAGAGCGATCCGGACAAGACCAGCGAGTGGGAGGTGCGCTTCATCGCCGAAGCCGCGAACCGGACCCGCGTCGAGATCGAGCATCGGAAACTCGATCGTCACGGTCAGGGATGGGAAAGCGAACGCGACGGCGTCGCCGGCGATCATGGCTGGCCGCTCTACCTGCGGCGGTACGCCGATCTGTTCGCCGCTCGGGCCTGACAGCGTCGCCGGCCTGGGCCATCGGCGCCTGCCGGAACCACGATCCCGACCTTCAGCGAGGTTGAGCTCCGCTTGGTGCCGCTCGCCGAGGCGGCACGCGGGGTCGAGTGAACGCCGGCAGTTGGAAAAACGTAGGCGACAGGCCGAGGCGGCCGCCTGGCCTGTTTCGTCCCTGGACATGCGGTTCCGCGCGGCCGCATGTCGTCATTGACGGCCACCCTGGACAGGTCGAAAATATCGGGCAAACGCGCTGTCCACATCCAGGGAGGTCGACATGACCATCCATCAGGAAGTGCATCTCAAGGGCACGCCGAAGGACATCTACGACCTGCTTCTCGATTCCGCCCGGTTCCAGGCGATGTCGGGCGGGCGTTCGGCCCACATCTCGACGCATGAGGGCGGCGAGGTGTCGATCTTCGGCGGCGATATCGAAGCCCGCAACCTCGAGCTGGTGCCCAACCGCCGCATCGTCCAGGCGTGGCGCTCACGACACTGGGCCGAGGGCATCTATTCGGTCGTCCGCTTCGAGCTCGAGGCCGAGGCCGGCGGCACCAGGCTCGTCTTCGACCAGAACGGCTATCCGCGGACGGCTCATGCCAGCCTCGATGAAGGCTGGTCGAAGATGTACTGGGAGCCGATGAACAAGGCGCTCACGCATCATTAGGGAGGCCAGTCGAAGTTGAAGGACACCCCACCCCGAACCCCTCCCCACCAGGGGGGACGATCTTACCGTCCTTGCCACTGCAGTGCCGAAGAATGGCCTTGGGCGCAGGTTGAGAGAAGTCCCCTCCCCCTCTCGTGGGGAGGGGTTAGGGGTTGGGGGTACAACGGCAGAGCGCTCCGCCGAGCGGTCGCCCCGCCTTGGGCTATCCAAGAAAAGTCTACTCCGCGGCCGCCGCCCGGCCCGCGGCGGCGGGCGCAAACGGGCTGACCGTCATGCCCTGCCGCGTCATGGTGACGAAGCTCGACGGCGGCACGGCCTGCCAGCTCTCGCCCTCGCGATCGAAGGGCTCCGAGACGATGCAGCGGCCGGTGGCGCCGTCGCGTGTGTAGAGCGTCGGCGCATGCGCGTCGGTGGCATAGCGGACCGCAAACAGGTTCTCCCCGTCGCTGAACGCCGCCGTCAGCTTGAACGAGGCGGCCATGCCGGCGGCTTCCGATGCGTCGATGATGCGGCGCGCAGCGCGGGCAACCGCACCTATTGGGTCGGTATCCAGCCCCTCCTCCAGCATCAGCAGGAAGAACAGTTCTGAATCGGTCGTGCCCTGGCGTTGCTCGTAGAGCGTGTCGCAGACGCCCGCCTCGAGCCGGCGGCGGATGCGTTCGAAGCCGGAGATCTGGCCGTTGTGCATGAAGCTCCAGCGGCCCGAGACGAAGGGGTGGCAATTGGCCCGGCTGGTGCCGCCGCCGGTCGCGGCGCGCACATGCGCCAGAAACAGGCTCGACTTGATCTGCCGGCACAGGCTCTTGAGGTTGGGGTCCGACCAGGCCGGCAGGATGTCGCGGTAGAGACCCGGCTCCGGCCGGTCGCCGTACCAGGCCAGGCCGAAGCCGTCGCCGTTGGTCGGAGACTTGGCTTCCTGGGCGCAGTGGCTTTGGGCGATCAGCGAGTGGCAGGGCGCGGAAACGATATCTTCGAGAAAGACCTCTTCACCAAGATAGGCGGCCCACCGGCACATGGTTGTTCGACCTCATATCCGTCCGCATCGGGGACATCGCCCCACACTCGGCCAGCATGGATAACAAATGGTAAATGTGCAGAATCGCACGCCGCCAAGCTTCTCCATCCGTTTGTGTCGCGGCTGTGGCAAAGGTTCACGTGGGAGCGTCATGCAAAAACCACACAGCCCTGCCCTTGCAGCCACGTCGCTCGGAGATCGGGATTGACGTTCTCCGAGCACCGTCCCATAGGATCGCCGCCATGAAATCCGCCACCGAAAACTCTTCCGCCCCCGTCGTCGGGATCGTTCGATTGCCGCACGGCGAAGGCCTGCCCCTGCCCGCCTATGAAAGCGCGGGCGCGGCCGGCATGGACCTGCGCGCCGCCGTCGCCGACGACCGGCCGCTGCTCATCCTGCCCGGCCGGCGCGCACTGGTGCCGACCGGCCTGGTGTACGAGATCCCCGAAGGCTTCGAGGGCCAGGTGCGGCCGCGCTCGGGTCTCGCCTACAAGCACGGCATCACCTGCCTCAACACGCCCGGCACGATCGACTGCGACTATCGCGGCGAGGTCAAGGTGCTCCTGATCAACCACGGCGACGAGGACTTCTATGTCGAGCGCGGCATGCGCATCGCTCAGATGGTGATCGCGCCGGTGACCCGCGCCGCGATCGAGGAGCGCAGCCTCGCCGGCTCGACCGAGCGCGGCAATGGCAGCTTCGGCTCGACCGGCACGGCATGAGCCGGCCCAAACTCGTCATTTTCGACTGCGACGGCGTGCTCGTCGACACCGAGCCGCTGGCGAACCGGCGGCTGTCGGCCTGGCTGACCGAGGCCGGCTATCCGGTGAGCTACGAGGACTGCCGCCGCCAGTTCGTCGGGCGCAGCCTGACATCGGTGCAGAAGGAGGTCGAGGCGACCGGCGCCAGCCTCGGCCCAGACTTCGTCGAGCGCTGGTACCGGGAGCTGCCCGGCCTGTTTGCGAGCGGCGTGCGGGCCATCCCGCATATCGAGACCTTCGTCGGCGCGGTGCAATCCGCCGGCATCGCCTATTGCGTGGCCTCGTCGGCGCGCATCGAAAAGATGCATTTGACCCTCGGCCAGACCGGGCTGCTCACGCATTTCCGCGACGTGCTGTTCTCCGCGACCATGGTCGAGCGCGGCAAGCCGTTCCCCGACCTCTTCCTGCATGCCGCCGGCATGATGGGCGTCGAGCCTTCGGACTGCATCGTCGTCGAGGACAGCGTCGCGGGCGCCCAGGCGGGGCGAGCTGCCGGCATGCGCGTGTTCGGCTATCACGGCGACCCGCATGCCGACCGCGACGGGCTCGAGGCGAGCGGTGCCACGCTGTTCGACGACATGCGCAGGCTGGCAGGACTTGTCCCCATCGCCTGAAATCGGATTTGAGGCGTTCCGAACTCCGGTCTAGTATCGGCCCGTCGGTTCAGCTCGAGGGTGTTGACATGGACAAGGGCGCGGTCTTCCGGAAACTCCACGAGGCGCCGGGCGCCTTCATCATCCCCAATCCCTGGGACGTCGGCACCGCCCGCCTGCTCGCCTCCTTCGGCTTCGAGGCGCTGGCGACGACCAGCGCGGGCTTCGCCTTCTCGCGCGGCCTGCCCGACGGCGAGGTCGGCTTCGAGACGATGATCCACCACTGCCGCGACATGGCGCACGCCACCGGGCTGCCGGTGTCGGCCGATCTCGAGAAGGGCAAGGGCGACAGCCCCGAAAGTGCCGGCGAGACGATCTTCGCGGCCGAGGCGGCGGGGCTCGCGGGCTGCTCGATCGAGGACCACACCGGCGAGGCCGAAAGTCCGATCTACGAGTTCTCGCATGCGGTGGAGCGCGTTCAGGCGGCGGCCGAGGCGGCGCGGGCGCTGAAGCATGACTTCGTGCTGACGGCACGCGCCGAGAACTTCCTCTGGGACCGGCCCGACCTCGACGACACCATCAAGCGGCTGCAGGCCTTCGAGAAGGCCGGCGCCGACGTGCTCTATGCGCCGGGCATCAGCGACATCGGCATGATCCGCACTCTGTGCAGGGCGGTCGGCAAGCCGGTCAACGTGCTCGCCGTGCCGGGCTTCTCGGTCGCGGTACTCGCCGAGGCGGGCGCCAAGCGCATCTCGCTCGGCTCCAAGCTCACCGCCTACGCCTTCGGCATGATGGAGCGGGCGTCGCGCGAAATGCTCGGCCAGGGCACGTTCGAGTTCGCCCGCGACGGCATGGCCTACGCCAAGCTGCAGGCGCTGTTCGGCCGCGAAGGCTGAGATTTTGTTTTGATCACGATCTTTTCCGAAAACCGGTCCCCACTTTTCGCTGGCGCAGTCCTGCGGTTCGGGATCATGCTCTGGCGCCCGCTACTCTGAGTTCGGTCGCCGTCAGGCTCTTGTGCAGGTGCACCATCATCGCCGCGGCGAACAGCGGGGTGAGAAGATTGAGGACCGGCACGGAGAGGAAGGCGGCGACGACCAGGCCGGCGAGGAAGACCGTGCCGGCGTAACGGCGGCGCATATCCCTGGCGTCCTCTTCCGAGCGGAAGCGCATGGCGGCGAATTCGAAGAACTCGCGGCCGAGCAAATAGCCGTTGACCAGGAAGAAGGCGCCGATGTTGACGCCCGGCACGAGCAGCAGGAGCAGCGCCACGATGTTGCCGAGGATGACGACGCCGAAGAATTTGATCGCCAGCACCATGGCGCGCAGGGCGGGCACCGGCTGGCCGGGACGGTCGCCGGGATAGCTGGTCTTCTCCACCACCTCGGCGACGTCGTCGAGAAACAGGCCGGCGACGATTGCCGTTACCGGCGCGACCAGCAGCGCCAGACCGAGCGCCAGGCCCATGCCGGCGACGATCGCCGCGATCAGGCCGAGCCAGCCGGTCCACGAGGGCAGGCCGGGCAGCATGGCGTCGATCCACGGCATGGCCAGCCAGTCGAACACTTCGCGGATGCCGAACCAGAGCGCGATCAGGGCCAGGATGGTCAGCCCCAGCGTCTTGAAGAACACGGCGCGGAACTCCGGCGTAAAGAGCTGGCCGGCGGCGGCGCGGGCGGCGTCGAGGATCATGGTCTTGAGGTCGCTCCCTGTTCGCCCGCTGAGATAAGGTGCCGCGCCGCCCGCCTCAAGCACAGCAGGGCCAAATTGCCGGGTAGGCAAACGGGCCGCGAGCCGCTACAGGCAATCCGTTTTGCCGATCCGTCGACCCCTGTTACGGCCGAAGCGCCGCGGAGACCCTGATGAGCCAATATGACGTGCTGTGCATCGGCAACGCCATCGTCGACATCATCGCGCAATGCGACGAGGCCTTTTTGACCGACAACGGCATCATCAAGGGCGCGATGAACCTGATCGACGCCGAGCGCGCCGAGCTGCTCTATGCGCGCATGGGCCCGGCGATCGAGGCCTCGGGCGGCTCGGCCGGCAACACCGCCGCCGGAGTCGCCTCCTTCGGCGGCCGCGCCGCCTATTTCGGCAAGGTCTCGCGCGACAAGCTCGGCGAGATCTTCGCCCACGACATCCGCGCGCAGGGCGTGGCCTTCGACACGAAACCCCTCGACGGTACCCCGCCGACGGCGCGCTCGATGATCTTCGTCACCCCCGACGGCGAGCGCTCGATGAACACCTATCTCGGCGCCTGCGTCGAACTCGGGCCCGAGGACGTCGACGCCGACAAGGTGCACGCCGCCAAGGTCACCTATTTCGAGGGCTATCTGTGGGACCCGCCGCTGGCCAAGGAAGCGATCCGGCTGGCCGCCGCGCACGCCCGCGCCGCCGGCCGCGAGGTGTCGATGACGCTGTCGGATTCGTTCTGCATCGACCGCTACCGCACAGAGTTCCTCGAGCTGATGCGCTCGGGCACGGTCGACATCGTGTTCGCCAACAGCCACGAGATCAAATCGCTCTACGAGACCTCGTCCTTCGACGACGCACTCGCCCAGATCCGCAAGGACTGCAAGCTCGCCGCGGTGACCCGCTCGGAGAAGGGCTCGGTGATCGTGCGCGGCGACGAGACCGTGGTGATCGAGGCGACCAAGATCCGCGAGCTGGTCGACACGACAGGCGCCGGCGACCTCTACGCCGCCGGCTTCCTGCACGGCTACACGCAGGGGCGCTCGCTCAAGGATTGCGGCGACCTCGGCTCGCTGGCCGCCGGCCTGGTGATCCAGCAGCTCGGCCCCCGGCCGCGGCAGAATTTGAAGCGCGAGGCCGAGCAGGCGGGGTTGCTCTGAGGCTTCTTTTTCCCTCGCCCCGTTTACGGGGAGAGGGTGGCCGCGAAGCGGTCGGGTGAGGGGCGGCGCCAACCTGCCCGCTCTCATTCCCTCCCACCCCCCTCTGTCCTGCCGGCGTTCGTCGTTCGAAAAGCCAAGCAATTGGCTTTTCGTCGCCTTCGGCGACCACTCCTTACCCCCCGCAAGGGGGGAGATCAGCCGTCACTTCCGCTTTCGCCAACCACCAACCTCCTGTTGACTGCCGCCATCGCAGATCGGGCGTCACGCCTGCCGCTGCCAATCTCCCCCCTTGCGGGGGAGATGTCCGGCAGGACAGAGGGGGGTGCTGTCCCGCACACCTGTCCGGCGCCACGCCCCGTTGCCGGTCTGGCCATTGTCATGGAAAATCCGGGAAGCGGGGCGCGGGGCCGTGCCTTCCGATATCTTGAATATGGCGCGAACCCGCGCTCCGCCGGCGATTTCTGTCTCCGTCCGTTCCGCTTCCGGAGCAAAGGCATTTTCGCCCCTGCCCCACTAGCGCATCGTCCAGCGCATCCGGGCCGTAGTACCCGGAGGGGAACCCTCGGACGGAACCTCCCCGGGCGACAGGCTACGTCAGCCCACTGCCGGAGGCGCCGGCTCCTCCCCGCATGTCACCGTCGCGACCGGCGTTCCCGCGGGAGGAACTGCCGGGATTGTACGAGAGGTTCTGGGGGCGGGGATAAATGGGGCGGTTTGTCCACGCGGATTGCTGACAGATGGTGACAGGCTGGAGGCGCTCAAAAGCGTACCTGACGGCATCAACGGAATTGCAACTATCGGTCAACGCGATGCTGTCTAGCCCCAGACCTTCGCCGAACCCGCATCATAGTAGTCGACTTTCAATGGAGGATAGGACTGCGGTCTTAGACTTGCAATGAGATCAACGTTCGCGCGAATTGCCTGATTATTTTTGCTTGTTGGGTCGCCGTAAAGGCTGACAAAAAGGTGAGCGACCTTTCCATATCCAATCATGTTCAGAACATGAGCATCATTCTTTGCGAACGAATGGCCATAGACAAAGAGCGCCGTCCCATCCTTCGGCTTGGTTTGGCAAACTCCGGCAAAGCTCTTGAAATTATGGTGCAAATACGCGCTGTGTTGAATCTTGGTCAGCTTGCTATTGCTATCCCCCTCAGCCACGAAAACCGGAAAAAGATCCTTTTTGAGGGCTTCATTTGCCTGATCCACAAGGGCCTTTCCGGTGTTCACCCAAGTATATTTCTGCAGCTGATGGCCAGCATCAAAGAGATGAAGCGCCCCGTGTAGATAGTGGATGTTTTGGCCGTGCGCTGCTCCTTCTCCCTGCCACTCGACATAGGGTGCATCGTAGTCACTATGGTCTTTGCGAAACCCGTCATCATGGGTCAGCGCGATGCGCACCAGCACATCTTCCTCGTCGTGCATCAGCGCCCAATAAAGCAGCAAATCGTAGTTCATCGTGTAGATTTTGCCAGTTGAGCCAGCACCTACAAAATTCGAGAGGAAGGTCCGGCAAGCGAAGTAGCGCTCGTCAGAAATGTCATTTGGTCGCGCCGGATGACGGCCCGCCACAGCATGAATTAAATCTGCCTTGAGCTTTTCCGCATCCGCGAGAAGCAGCCCCTTGGTCGCAACGAACTTAGGCCGATAGACGCTGACAATCGCAGCGGCATGCTGAAGCGCACGAATAACCTCCTCGAAGTCTTGGGTGTCCATTGCTGCAAAAATTGCGGCCAGCTCTTTGGACATCGTCTTTTTGGCTTCTTCGAAGAGAGACCCGTAGGCAAAGATATCGGGTTTGCAGGCGATGCTGAAGCCGTTGCCAAGGAGCAGATGCTTCTTCCCGTAGCTATTTGCTCTCTCAAGTGCCTGACTGAAATCGAGAAGTTTGACGGTCACGCCACCTTGCCCTCAACCACAGCTTTGAAAAAATTGCCGGCTAACCTGTTTGCCTCAGAATTGCTAAGAGTCCGTTTGGAAAGTCAGGGATGGGCATTCCGGCGTAGGAGGTTGCCGCCCATGGCGACGAGGATCATGGCCTG
>NZ_JARDJI010000029.1:0-36185 GCF_039907765.1 Mesorhizobium sp. CC13
CCCGCCTCGACGATCACCTCGAAACCAAAGCCGACAAGGCGTTTCACCGTCTCCGGCGAACCACCAACGCGGCTCTCGTTCGGGTCAGTTTCCCTCGGTATGAATATTGCCTGGCCCACCGCTACGTCCTTTCGGCTGGAACCTTACCAAACGTAAAGTGCCTGACGCGAAAAGTTGCGTCGGCCTCTACCAACGAAATCCGCACGGGACGGGGCCGGAGGCCGGCGTCCCAGAAATCACATCGAAGTCGCGCCCCGCCGGGCGCGCAGGCAGCATCGGCACACGCCGCCGGTCCGCATTCAGGTCGTTCAGAGCGAAGACTGCCTGTTCCAACCCTACCCCTTCTGGAGGGGATTCGAGCGGACGCGGAAAACCCGCGGCTGCGCGGAGAAAATGTCAGGTAATATGGGTCGGCACGTCGCGGAGCAGATAGCCGCCGACGGCGCAGATGATCAGAAACAGCACCGTGGACGAGAAGAAGCCGGCGGGCGTGAAGAAGCCGAAGGCCATGGCGACGATCAGTGCCACGCAGACCATAGTGCCGTATTTCGCCAGGGTGATGAAGGTCGAATAGGTTTTCTCGTGCTCGGCGTAGTCCATATCTGCGCCAAGTTCGATCGGGCCGGTCGGCGTGTGGTCAGCCATGAGAGTCCCCTCCGGAATACGAGTTCAAGGGCACATAGCGAAATGCGCGCGGCAGGGCAATGGAAAGATTGCCTTTCGCCGTGTGACAAGAATATCAACGGATTCTCTGGCAATCACCGCACATATCGACGCAGGGGCTCAGGCGAGCCAGCGCTTGCGCCGCTTGTAGTGCTTGACGTCGCGGAATGATTTTCGCCCCTCGCCGCCAACGCCGAGATAGAATTCCTTCACGTCCTCGTTCTCGCGCAACGCCCGTGCTTCGCCGTCGAGAACCACGCGGCCGGACTCGAGGATGTAACCGTATTTGGCATAGCGCAGCGCCACCCCGGCATTCTGCTCGGCAAGCAGGAAAGACACCCCCTGCTCCTCGTTGAGCTTCCTGACGATCTCGAAAATTTCCTCGACCAGCTGCGGCGCGAGCCCCATCGACGGCTCGTCGAGGAGAATCATCTTCGGCCGCGACATCAGCGCCCGGCCGATGGCCACCATCTGCTGCTCGCCGCCCGACGTGTAGCCCGCCTGGCTCGTGCGCCGCACCTTGAGGCGCGGGAAATACTCGTAGACGAGGTCGAGGTCGGCGCGCACGGCGGCCTTGCCGTCGCGGCGGGTGAAGGCGCCGGACAGGAGATTGTCCTCGACGGTGAGATGGCCGAAGCAGTGGCGGCCCTCCATGACCTGGATGCAGCCGCGCCGGACGAGCTGGTTGGGCGACAGCGCCTGCACCTGGTCGCCGTCGAACACGATGGTGCCCTTGGTGACCTCGCCGCGCTCGGCGAGCAGAAGGTTGGAGATCGCCTTGAGCGTCGTGGTCTTGCCGGCGCCGTTGGCGCCCAAAAGCGCGGTGATGCCGCCGGCCGGCACCGACAGGGAAACGCCCTTCAGCACCAGGATGACATGGTCGTAGATCACCTCGATGTTGTTGACCGAGAGGATCGGCGCCTGGGCGTTCTTCGGCTCGAGGTCGGAACCGGCCTTGCTCGTCATCTTCGTCCTCCCGTTCATCGTCTTGCCGCCGGCCCGACCGCCCTCTCCCCGCGGTGGCGGGGAGAGGGCGCGGGCGAGAGGCGCCGCTACGCCCAAATCGGAGGAGCGGTTCGGGCGATGTCCCGGCCCCTCGCCTGTTCAAGTTTCGCCTGTCCCGAAGGAGCAGGCGGCGGCACTACATCTTGCACTCTTCGTTGACCGGCCAGGGCGCGTTGGCCTCGGCGTATTTCTTGGCCTCGGCCTCGACGAGCGGCGCGATCATGTCCTGGTCGGCCGACAGGAGATCGGAGACCTTGACGAACTTCGTGCCGTCCCACTGCAGCATCCAGGCGCCGGCATGGCCGGCATGGTTGTTGCAGGCGGTGGAGAACGGACCGATCATGCCGGCCATGCCTATGGAGGCGAGCTTCGCATCGTCGAGCTTGAGGTTCTCGAGGCCCCAGCGCAGCTGCTCGGCATTGACCACCTTGGTGCCGAACTTCTCCTGCGCGGCCTTGATGCCCTCGACGGTGAACATCGAGATCAGCACGCCGCGCTGGTAGAACACCCAGTCGAACTCGCCGGCGCCGATCTGCGACTTGCCGGCGTCGACGACGTATTTCTTGATGTCCTGCATCGCCTGGGAGTTGGAATCGGGCAGGCTCCACGACAGCGAGCGATAGCCCTTGCCCGCCTCGCCGACCGACTTCATGTCGCCGTCATGGCCGGACCACCAGATGCCGACGAACTTGTCCATCGGGAACTTGGTCTTGACCGCCTCGGTGACCGCGCCGACATTCATCGCGCCCCAGCCCCACATCAGCACGAAGTCCGGACGCTCGCGCCGGATCTGCAGCCACTGCGCCGACTGGTTCTGCATCTCCTTCACCCCGACGGGGATCGGCAGGAAGGTGAATCCGTACTTGTCGGCATAGGCCTTGAGCAGCGGGATCGGCTCCTTGCCGTAGGGCGCGTCGAGGTGCAGCAGCACGATCTTCTTGCCCTTGAGGTTCTCGACATTGCCGTCGGAGATGCTCTTGAGGATCATCGAGGCGCCGTCCCAGTAGGTGGCCGGCGGGTTGAAGGCCCACTGGAAGATCTTGCCGTCGGTCATCGGCGAGAAACCGTAGCCCGGCGCGAGGATCGGCACCTTGTCGACGTTGGACTTGGGCAGCACCTGCAGCGTGATGCCGGTCGACCAGGGCTGGGTGACGATGCTGGTCGCCTTGGTCTTCTCGTAGCACTCGGCGCCCTTCTCGGTGTTGTAGCCGGTCTCGCACTCGTCGTAGTTCAGCTTGACGCCGTTGACGCCGCCGTCGCGCTCGTTGAGCATCAGCATGTAGTCGCGCTGGCCGTTCATAAGCGGCGTGCCCGTCGCCGCGAACGGCCCGGTACGGTAGGACAGGTTGGTGACGTTGATCGCGTCTTCCGCGGCGAGCGCCGGCACCGCCAGCGCGGTGCCGACGAGCAACGCCACCGGCAGCAGGGTCTTCTTCAGGAACGTCTTCATTCTGGTCTCCTCCACTTGGTCGCTTTCTCCGTTCGGATCGGGTCGACCGGCCCGTCTCGAAGGCCGCCCCGGCGTCAGTGCGGGAACGGCCACATGATGAGTTTCTCCCGGATGATCGCCCAGAAGCGGGCGAGCCCGTGCGGCTCGATGATCAGGAAGGCGATGATGAGTGCGCCAATGGTCATGGTGTTGAGGTGCTCGACCGCAGCCGAGCTGACCGGCAGGCCGAGCGCCGCCGGCAGGGCGCTGATGATCACCGGCAGCGCCACGATCAGGATCGCGCCGAGGAAATTGCCGAGGATCGAGCCGAGGCCGCCGATGATGGCGATGAACAGCACGCGGAACGACAGCGGGATGTCGAACAGCACCGGCTCGGCCGCACCGCGCCACAGGAACACGAACAGCGCCCCCGAAACGCCGACGATGTAGGACGACACCGCGAAGGCCGACAGCTTCGCCTTCATCAGGTTGATGCCGACGAGCTCGGCGGCTATGTCCATGTCGCGCACCGACTTCCAGATGCGGCCGACGCGGCCGCGGGTGATGTTGATGGACAAGAAGGTGACCAGCGCGACCACGCAGAGCACGAAGTAGTACTGCACCACCGCGCTCGCATTCGGCCCGGCGACGGTGACGCCGAACATGTCGATGTTGGGCACCTGGATCGCGCCCGACGAATTGTAGTTGTAGAGCCAGGCCCATTTCTCGAACAGCCAGACCAGGAAGAACTGGGCGGCCAGCGTGGCGATGGCGAGATAGAAGCCCTTGATCCTGAGCGACGGCAGCCCGAAGGCGACGCCGATGGCCGCCGAGAAGAAGCCCGACAGCGCGATCGCCACGACGATGTTCATCTCGGGGAAGATGCTGACCAGCTTGTAGCAGGCATAGGCGCCGACCCCCATGAAGGCGCCGGTGCCGAGCGACAGCTGCCCGGCGAAGCCGGTGAGGATGTTGAGCCCCAGCGCCGCCAGCGCATAGATCAGCACCGGCACGAGCAGCGCCTTGAAGACGAACTCGCTGGCCGTCATCGGGAAGACGACGAAGGCGAGCAAGAGGATGAAGCCGAGCAGCAGCGCGTCCTGTCTGACCGGGAACAGCGCGTGGTCGGCGTGGTAGGAGGTCTTGAACTGGCCGGCTGTGCGATAGAGCATGGCCTCACACCCGCTCGATGATGCGTTCGCCGAACAGGCCCTGCGGCCGGAACAGGAGAACGACGAGGGCGAAGACGAAGGCGAACCAGGTTTCGGTGTTGCCGCCGAGCAGCGGCTGGCCCCAGTAGATCTCGAACAGCTTCTCCAGCACGCCGATGGCGATGCCGCCGACGATGGCGCCGAGCACGGATTCGAGCCCGCCCAGCATCAGCACCGGCAGCGCCTTGAAGGCGATGACCTCGAGCGCGAAGGACACCCCTGCCCGCGCGCCCCAGACGATGCCGGTGGCGAGCGCGATGACGCCGGCGATGAACCAGACCAACACCCAGATGGTCGACAGCGAGATGCCGACCGAGAGCGCCGCCTGGTGGTCGTCGCCCAGCGCCCGGATGGCGCGGCCCATCTTCGAGCGGTTGAGGAACAGGATCAGCCCGGCGACCAGGAGCACCGCGCCGATGACGGCGGTGACGTCCTTCTGCTCGATGGAGACGAAGCCGCCGAAGGGTTCGAACTCGAAGCTGCCGGTGGGGATGAACAGCTGCTGGGTGATCATCACCTTGTTCTCGCCGCCGAAGATGAGTTCGCCGAAGCCGACGAGGAACAGCGTGATGCCGATCGTGGCCATGAACAGGATGATGTCGGGCTGGTTGACCAGCGGCCTGAGCACGACGCGCTCGATGGCGACCGCGAGCGCGAACATGACCGCGAGCGTCATCGGCACGGCGAGCAGCGCCGGCACGCCCTTCTCGTGCAGGCCGACAAGCGTCAGCGCCGCGAACACCACCATGATGCCCTGCGCGAAGTTGAAGATGCGCGACGACTTGTAGATGAGCACGAAGCCGAGGGCGATGAGGGCGTAGAGCACGCCGGCCACCAGGCCCTCCCACAGCACCTGGATCAGGAAGTCGGGCGCACCGAACATGTCGCCGAAGGGCTTCACCAGGATGGAGTTCAGGAGATCCATGACGACGGCTCCGTATCTGGGGTCGGCAAGGGTGGTTCATTGCCACCCCGAGCCGGTAAGGGAGAGCGTTCAAACATGCGTGCGCCTCACCCCGCCAGCTGCGGGAACAGGCCGATGAGGCCGACGATGATGAGGTAGATGGCGACGATGTAGTTGAGCAGCCTGGGCATCACGAGGATCAGGACGCCGGCGATCAGCGAGATGAGCGGTGCGATCGGAACCATCATGGAAGCCTCCTCAATGTGCGACGCCGAGATAGGCGTCGATGACCTGCTGGTTTGACTTGACCTCGTCGGGCGGGCCGTCGGCGATCTTCTTGCCGTAGTCGAGCACGACCACCCGGTCGGAGAGGTCCATGACCACGCCCATGTCGTGCTCGATCAGCGCGATTGTCGTTCCGCGCTGCCGGTTCACGTCGAGGATGAAGCGGCTCATGTCCTCCTTCTCCTCGAGGTTCATGCCGGCCATCGGCTCGTCGAGCAGCAGCAGCGACGGCTCCATGGCGAGCGCGCGGCCGAGTTCGACGCGCTTCTGCAGGCCGTAGGGCAGCTTGCCGACCGGCACCCGCCTGATGTGTTGGATCTCGAGGAAGTCGATGATCTCCTCGACGACGCGGCGATGCTCGATCTCCTCGGCCAGCGCCGGGCCGTGCCAGAGCATTTGCCAGAACAGGTTGCGCCGCATCAGCACCGAGCGGCCGGCCATGATGTTGTCGAGCGTCGACATGCCTTTGAACAGCGCGACGTTCTGGAAGGTGCGGGCGATGCCCTGCCGGACCGCGTGGTGCGGCTTCATCGCCCGGCGCTCGCGGCCGCGGAAGACGATGGTGCCCTGCTGCGGCGTGTAGAAGCCGTTGATGACGTTGAGCATCGACGTCTTGCCGGCGCCGTTGGGCCCGATGATGGCGCGGATCTCGCCCTTGCGCACGTCGAACGAGATATCGGTGATGGCCTTCACGCCGCCGAAGGACAGCGAGACGTTCTTCACCTCCATCAGGAGGCCGCCGGCGGCAATGCCGTCGTCGGCCGCAGCGGCCGGCTGCGGGCTGGCGTGGATGTTCATTCCGCAGCCTCCCGCGCCGCCGCGCCCTCGGCGCCGAAGGTCCCGACGTCCATGATCTGGACCGTCGCCTTGATGCGGCCCTTGCGGCCGTCCTCGTAGGTCACCTCGGTGTCGACGAACTTCTCCGTCGAGCCGTCGTAGAGCGCCTCGATCAGCGGCGCGTAGCGGTCGGCGACGAAGGCGCGGCGCACCTTCATGGTCCGCGTCAGCTCGCCGTCGTCGGCGTCGAGCTCCTTGTGCAGGATGAGGAAGCGCCTGATCTGCGCGCCCGCCATCATCGGCTCGCGCGACAGGCGCCGGTTGGTTTCCTCGACGTTGCCGGCGATCATGCGATAGACCTCGGGGTGGCCGGCGAGCTCCTGGTAGGAAGCGTAGGCGATGTTGTTGCGCTCGGCCCAGTTGCCCACCGCCTGCAGGTCGATGTTGACGAAGGCGGAGGCGAAGCCGCGGCCGTCGCCATAGGCGACCGCCTCCTTGATGTTGGGAAAGAACTTCAGCGTGTTCTCGATGTATTTGGGCGCAAACAGCGCACCCGTCGCGAGCTTGCCGACGTCCTTGGCACGGTCGATGATCCTGAGCTGGCCGTCCTTGTCGAAGAAGCCGGCGTCGCCGGTCTTGACGTAGCCGTCCTCGGTCATCGCTTCCGCGGTCTTGTCGTCCTGGTTGTAGTAGCCGGAGAACTGCCCCGGCGAGCGGAACTGCACCTCGCCCGCGTCGGTGATGCGGATGTCGACGTTGGGCGCGGCCGGCCCGACGGTATCGGCGCGCACCTCGCCGTCCTTCTGCACCGTCACATAGAGGAAGGCCTCGGTCTGGCCGTAGAGCTGCTTGAGGTTGATGCCGAGCGAGCGGAAGAACGAGAACAGGTCCTGGCCGATCGCCTCGCCGGCGGTGTAGGCGACGCGGATGTTGGAAAGGCCGAGCACGTTCTTGAGGGGGCCGTAGACGAGGAACTCGCCGATGCCGTAGGCGATGCGTCCGCCGAGCGGCACCGGGCGGCCCTCGAGGATGGCTTCGCCGTATCTTTTCGCGACGCCGATATAGTGGGCGAACATCTTGCGCTTCAGCCAGCCGGCATCCTCCATGCGGATGGTGACGCTGGTGAGCAGGGCCTCGAAGATGCGCGGCGGCGCAAAATAGAAGGTCGGGCCGATCTCGCGCAGGTCCTGCGCCACGGTTTCGCTGCTTTCGGGGCAGTTCATCGAGAAGCCGGCGACGTAGCCCTGCGCGTAGTTGAGGTAGTGGTCGCCGACCCAGGCGAGCGGCAGGTAGGCAAGCACGCTGTCATTCTCGGAGAGGCGATCGAAGACGGCAGTGTCGCGCGCCGCGCTGACCGCGTTGACGGCCTTGATCATCACACCCTTCGACCGGCCGGTAGTGCCGGAGGTGTAGAGCATGACCGATATCTCGTCGCCGGACGCATCGCGGACGGCGCCTTCCCAGGCGTCGCCGAGCGCGGGACTGGCGGCGAGCAGCGCAGCCCCCTGCTCCTGAACCTTGCCGAAATCGTGCAGGCCCTTGTGATCGTAGTCGCGCAGGCCCCGCGGCTCGTCGTAGATGACATCGGTCAGGGCGTGGATCTGGCCGGCGAAGGAGCGGATCTTGTCGACCTGCTCCTGGTCCTGGACGACGGCGAAGCGCACGCCTGCATTGTCGAGCACATAGGCCAGTTCCTCGGCCACCGCATCGGCATAGACCGGCACGGGCACGGCCCCGATGGACTGGGCGGCGGCGAAGCTCCAGTAGAGCCTGGGCCGGTTGGCGCCGATGATGGCGATGCGGTCGCCACGCTCGAGGCCGAGTGCCTGCAACCCGATGGCGAAGGCGCGGATCTCGGCCAGCTGCTCCCTCCAGGTCCAGCTTTGCCAGATGCCGAAGTCCTTGTGCCGCATGGCGGGGCGGTCGCCGAAACGTTCGGCGTTGAGCAGCAGGAATTTCGGGAACGTATCCATGCCGTCGGCATGCGCCGATGCACCCATGCGCCAGTTCCTCCCGCTTGCCGCATCTTTGGCGGTCGAGCGGGGCATTCTGGCAGGATGCGCAGGGGCGGCAAGCCCGCCCTTAGCATAACGGCCTGCGTTGCCGCCTGCATGGTGGACATCCGCGCGCGCGGCGATGCCGGCATCGGTCAATGCGAGCTCCTCCCTTTCTGCTGCGGAGTTTTCTCCGACGGCCCGGCGTCGTGCGCCGGCTTTGATTGAGGTGAGGCTACGCGCGAAGGCGGTGGCCGATCAACGCGCCGCTTGACAGACAGGACGGCAGGTTGTCTTTTAAATGCGCGGTCCCCGCGCCCCGCCCCCCGACAGCAAGACGAGTTGACACCCTAGCGCATCTCTATGCGCCGTAGTCGCCCAGCCTTTCGGCGTCGACGACGTAGATGCGGCCGTGTTCGGCGCGCAGCAGGCCTTCCTGCTCGAGTTCCTGCAGGCTGCGGTTGGCGACCGGCCGCGATACGCCGGCGAGCAGCGCGATCTCTTCCTGGGTGATCTCGACCAGGCTCTTCACATGCGGGTTCAGCACGGGGTTGCACAGCCAGGACAGGTTGCGCGCCACCTTGGCCTTGGGGTCGAGCAGCCGCTCGTATTCGGTCGAGGCGATGAACTGCGCCAGGCGCTCGTTGAGCTGGCGGACGAGAAACCGGTTGAAGCCGACGCTGTTTTCGGTGAGCCAGAAGAAGGTGGCGCGGTTCATCAGCAGCAGATGCGTGTCGCGCAGCGCGACGAGATCGTATTTGCGCTGCTCGTCCTTGAGCACCGAGCCTTCGCCGAACCAGCCGCCGGCGCCAAGGCCGGCAAAGGTGATCGCCTTGCCGCTGCGGGCAATCGAGCTCATCTTGACCAGGCCGGTGACGATGCCGCCCCAATAGTCCCAGCGGTCGCCGCGATGGCAGATGTAGCTGCCCTTGACGAAGTGCTTCTCGGTCACCCCGCGGGTGGCGCGCTCAAGCTCGTCCGCCGCCAGGTCGCGCGACCAGACTGTGCTTCGGACGAGTTCGCTGCGGGATGTCATCGGCCCTCGGAATCGCCGGGCTCCGCGCGTCCCGGCATCGCCAACTTATGGGCGCGGCCGCCTGCCATGGCAAGGCGCGGCGGCAGGGCCGCTCACGCCGCCTCGCGGTAGTATTTCGCCGTCGGAAGAATGGTCAGCGGCGCAAGCTCGCCGACGCCCGGCCTGCCGAACATCAGCCGCTGCTCCATCGGCGTCGACTTGAAGAACGGGAAGCGCTTGAACGAGCGCTCGCGGATGGCGTTCACGTCGGCACGGTAGAGCACGACCTTGTAGTTCAGGCCGGGATATTCGCGCAACTCGCCGATCTGCTCCGACTTGTAGATGCGGCGATAGAACCCGGAGTGCTCCGGCCTGATCGTCGAAAGGCAATATGGCGTCTCGAAATAGAAGCAGGCCATGCCGGCAAGGCGAAGCGTCAGGTAGGGAATCTGCGGATAGACTCGCGACCAGTCGGGGTCTGCCGCGAAACGGCTCGGATCGACGAAGGTGGTCCCAGCCGCCAGTTGCGGATGCAACACGTCGCCATAGACCGTCGTCGACGGTGACCGCGGGGTCTCCCGGCACGCATGATGGATGCGCAAGGTGCTGACCAGCTGGCCGTCGATATAGATGCCGAACTTGTAGCAGTTTTCCACTTCGTCCAGGTTGTCATGGATCGTGTGGTCGACGTTTTCCGACACCATGTCGCTCAGGCGATACGACTTGTAGCGGAGACGGTAGATGTCTTCGAGGTCCTCGCCCTTGTCGCAACGGCGATATTCGGTCCTCTCGAGCAAACTCGAAACGTGACTTGCAAACGACGACTCTGCTTCGGACTCACTGCTACTCTTGACGTCGGCGTCACCGCCGGACGTCGCTTGATGGATGGTCATGGCTTTCCCCGTACTTCCGCCCTGGCAGAAGGGTAGCGTAGGCCCTCATGATGTAAAGATGAAAATAAGACAGTTCTCATTTACCTTCCGTTAAGGTTAATAATTAACGGAAAATTAAGCATATTCTCGCGTTAAGCTTCCAGCGACGGAGAAGATCAGCGGTTGGCGGCCTTGCGCGCCCGGCTCAGGTCCTGCGCGAACGGCCAGACCGTGTTGGACATCGTCTCTATGCCCGACGACGACAGTGCCGAACCGAACAGGAAGCCCTGCACCAGGTCGGGCTGGACCGCGACGGCCAGGATCTTGAGCTGCTCGAAGGTTTCCACCCCCTCGACGGTCACCGTCAGGCCAAGCGGGCGCGACAGGTCGACTATGCCCTTGAGAAGCTGGAGCGAACGCGGGTTCTGCGCCACGTCGGCCAGGAAGCTGCGGTCGATCTTGACCTTGTCCAGCGGCAGCTTGTGCAGGTAGCTCAGGCTGGAATAGCCGGTGCCGAAATCGTCGAGCGCGATGCGGATGCCGATGGACTTGAGCTCTTCGACATACGCCCGCGTCTGCGACTTGTCGTCGAGCAGTGCCGTTTCGGTCACTTCGATCTCCAGGCGATTGGCCGCAAGACCGGAAGCGGCAAGCGCCGCCCTCACCTTGTCGACGACGTCGCGGTTGCGGAAGTCCTTGGCCGAAAGGTTCACCGACACGCTGATCGGGGCGGGCCACTTCGAGCATTCGGCACAGGCCGCCTGCAGCACGAAGGTGCTGATGTCGGAGACGATGCCCATCTCCTCGGCCAGCGGGATGAAGGTCGAGGGCGACACCGGGCCCAGGTCCGGATGGTCCCAGCGGCAGAGTGCCTCGCAGCTGGCGATGCGCATGGTGCTCATCGACACGATGGGCTGGAAGACCACGCGCAGGGCGCCGGCTTCGACGGCGGCACGAAGATCGGCCTTCATCATCTGGCGGTTGCGGAAGGCCGCGTCCATGACCGACTCGAACAGCTGCCAGCCATTCTTGCCCATGTCCTTGGCCTTGTAGAGGGCAAGATCGGCCTTGACGATCATCGTGTCGACGTCGGAATCGCGAACCCGTGCGAGCACGGCGCCGCCGCTGGCCTGGATGCGCAGGACGTGTCCGGCGACGTCCACCTCGCCCTGCATGGCGGCGAAGATGCGGTCGAGCATCGAACCCAGATGCGCTTCGCTGTCGACCTGGTCGAAATAGATCATGAACTCGTCGCCGCCGAAGCGGCTGACCTTGACATTGTCGCCGGCGAAGACGGCGAGCCGCTCGGCAACCGCATAGATCAGGCCGTCGCCCACGGGATGGCCGAGCGTGTCGTTGACGCTCTTGAAATCGTCCAGGTCGAGGACTGCGAGCGCGCAAAGCCGGTCGCGGTCGCCGGCGAACATGCATTCGTCGACGACCTCATGGAAATAGGCACGGTTGGGCAGGCCGGTGAGGCTGTCGTAGCGCGCCATGAAGCGGATCTTCTCCTCGGCGGCGACTCGCGCGGTCACGTCCTCGAAGGTGATGACGCCGAGTTCCTGGCTGCCCTCGCGGGCCGAAAACTCGAGGAACCGCCCGTTCGACAGCGACACGAGCACCTTGCGGTCCCTGCCTTCGCGCAGCGCCCGGGTCAGTTGCGCCTCGATGTAGCGGCAATCCTTCAACGCCAGCTGTCCGGCGGCGACGCCGCGCATCAGGAGACCGTGGATCGACCGCCCGAGCAGCGCCTCCGGCGCACGCACCGACATCAGATGCGCGGCCTCGGCATTGGCTACCGCGACGCGGCCGTCCGGGCCCAGCATCACCAGGCCGTGCGACATGGTGTTGAGCGCACGATTGAAGCGCTGGGCCAGGCGGTTGGCCTTCTTCTCCTCCGACACGGCGGTGAAAAGCACGTCGCGCACGGTGTCGGCGAACTTGCGGATCGCATAGAGGAACGGCGCGGACAGCAGCCCCAGGAACACATGGTAGAAGTCGCCGCGCAACAGGAAACCCAGGGAGATGGCCCACGTCATGGTGACGGTGAGGATCACCACCATACGCGGCGAGCCGTAATTTCGGCCGGCGATCGACGTGGCCGAAGCAAGCGTCACGCAGACGGCGGCAATCTCGGCGAACGGATCGTAGGCGAAGTAGATGCCCGCCAGACAGAACGCGCCCAGCACAAGGCCGTGCAACGACCCGTACAGGATATAGTCGTTCTCGCGCTTGCGCGCTTCTTCCCAGGTGGTGGCTGCCGGCAGGTTGTTGTATTTGCGGAAGTTTCGTAGGCGCAATGTGCCGACGAGCAGCATGCAGAGCGCAATGACGAGGTAGAGCGGGTGCGCCGTCTTCCACCAAACGACGACCATCAGCATCGTCTGGGCGATCATACCAACGGCAAGCGTCGAGCCATCGCGGAAAAGCGTTTCCACGAAAGGTATGTAGACGTCGACTGGTATCTCGTTGTTTTTTCTGCGCACGTCCGGAGCCCGCATGGCCGACCAAGCACTGGCACATGCGCCTTAAGAAAGGCTTAGAAAGCCCGTTTCCGGACGGTTCCGCAGCCCCAGGGCAACCTGCCAGAGGCTGTAATCTCGAGTTCAGGTAAACAAGTCGTATCAGCTATTCGGCGGCCTGCAGGTCCTCGCGCCGTGGCGCTTCCCGCAAGCGCTCGACCAGCCGCGCGCGTTCGCCCGCGGCCTTGCCCATGCTCGCATGCTTGACATGGCCGTAGCCACGGACGAGCTGCGGCACCGAGGCCAGTGCCGCGGCGGCCTCGACGGTGCGCGGGTCGAGCGAAGCGCGGATGAGGTCGAGGTCGGCCTCGTAGGCGGCGAGCAGCTCGCGCTCCGAGCGCCGTTCGGCGGTGTAGCCGAAGACGTCGAACATCGTCCCGCGCAAGCCTTTCATCGCCGCCAGCAGCCTGAACGCCTTCATCATCCAGGGGCCGAAGCTCGACTTGCGCGGACTGCCGTCCGCACCCTTCCTGCCGAGGATCGGCGGCGCGAGGTGAAACTCGAGCCGGTCGTAATCCTGGAACTGCTTCGACAGCTCGCGCTGGAAGGACCCGTCTGTGTAGAGCCGCGCGACCTCGTATTCGTCCTTGATCGCCATCAGCTTGAACAGGCTGCGCGCCGCAGCTTCGGTGACGGCGGTCGAGCCCGGCACGGCACCCGATTCCGCCGCGCGCATGGCTGCGATACGTGCCCTGTAGCGGTCTGCATAGGCAGCGTCCTGATAGGCGGCCAGGAATTCGACGCGACGCGCGATCACCTCGTCGAGGGTCTGCGCCACGGCACCTTCCTCGCCACGGCCGAACCGCTCGACCATGGCACGGACGAAGCCGGGCTCGTGCGCGGCGCGGCGCCCCCAGCGAAAGGCCGTGACATTCATCGCCACCGCCTCGCCGTTGAGTTCGATGGCGCGTTCGACCGCCTCGGCCGAGAGCGGCAGGCCGCCATGCTGGAAGGCGAAGCCGAGCATGAACATGTTGGCGCCGAGCGAATTGCCGAAGAGGGCCGAGGCCGTCCGCGTGGCGTCGAAGAAATGCGCGTTGGCTTCGCCCGCCGCCGCGCGGATCGACTTCTTCAGCCGCTCCGTCGGCAGCGAGAAGTCGGCCAGGCGCGCGAATTCGCCAGGCATGATCTCGGCCGTATTGGCGACGAAGATGGTGTGGCCCTCGCGCGCCGCGGCCAGCACCTTCTTGGCGCCCGAGACGACGAGATCGCAGCCGAGGATCAGGTCGGCCTTGCCGGCCGAAACGCGGATGGCGTTGATGTCTGAAGGCGTGGGCGCGATCCGCACATGGCTGAACACCGAGCCGCCCTTCTGGGCGAGGCCGGCCATGTCGATCATGCCGCAGCCCTTGCCTTCGAGATGCGCCGCCATGCCGAGGATCGCGCCGATGGTGACCACGCCCGTGCCGCCGACGCCGTCGATGATCGCCGCCCAGCCGTCGCGGTCGAGCGGGAATTGCCTCGGCGCGGGCACGCCTTCGAGCGGATCGCTGGCGCCCGCGATGCCCTCCGCCTTGCGCAGCTTAGCCCCATGCACGGTCACGAAGGACGGGCAGAAGCCGCTGAGGCACGAAAAGTCCTTGTTGCAGCTCGACTGGTCGATCCTGCGCTTGCGCCCGAACTCGGTCTCGACCGGCTGGATCGACACGCAGTTGGATTTGACGCCGCAATCGCCGCAACCCTCGCAGACGAGTTCGTTGACGAACACGCGCCTGTCGGGATCGGGAAAGGTGCCGCGCTTGCGCCGGCGGCGTTTTTCGGCAGCACAGGTCTGGTCGTAGAGCAGAACCGTCACCCCCGGTATGTCGCGCAGCTGGCGCTGGACGAAATCGAGGTCGTCGCGGTGATGGAACGTGGTGCCCGCCGGGAACTGGCCGCGCCCGCCATACTTGCCCGGCTCGTCGGTGACGACGGCGATGCGCTCGACGCCTTCCGCCCGCACCTGGCGGGCGATCATGTCGACGGTGAGGCTGCCTTCGTGCGGCTGGCCGCCGGTCATGGCGACGGCGTCGTTGTAGAGGATCTTGAAGGTGATGTTGGCATCGGAAGCCAGCGCGAACCGGATCGCCAGCGTGCCGGAGTGGTTGTAGGTGCCGTCGCCGAGGTTCTGGAATATGTGCTCGCGCCTGGAGAACGGCGCCTGGCCGATCCACTGCGCCCCCTCGCCGCCCATCGCGGTGAAGCCGAGCGTGCTGCGATCCATCCACAGCGCCATGAAGTGGCAGCCGATGCCGGCCCCGGCGATCGACCCTTCCGGCACGTTGGTCGAGGTATTGTGCGGGCAGCCCGAGCAGAAGAAGGGGGTACGGCCTGCGACGTCCTTGGTGTCGGCCAGCATCGCCTGGTACTGGCGCAGCCGGCCGACTCGGGCGGCGATTTCCTCCGACGGGCCGATGACCTTGAGCACGCGCTCGCCGATGGCAATGGCGATGTCGTTGGGGTCGAGCGCCCCCTTGGCCGGAAACAGCCAGTCGCCGCGTTCGTCCTTCTTGCCCACCACCTTGGGCTGCATGGAAGTGCCGTAGAGATCCTCGCGCAGCTGCGTCTCGATCAGCGAGCGCTTCTCCTCGACGACGATGATCGTCTCAAGCCCGCGGGCGAAATCGCGGATGTGCTCGAGGTCGAGCGGCCACGGGCAGCCGACCTTGAACAGCCGGATGCCGAGCTGGCCGGCGCGCTTCTCGTCGATGCCGAGGTCGTCGAGCGCCTGGCGGACGTCGAGGAAGCTCTTGCCGACCGTGATGATGCCGAGCTTCGGCTTGCGGCCCCCGGAATAGACGATGCGATTGATGTCGTTGACGCGGATGAAGGCGGCCGCCGCGGCGCGCTTGTATTCGTGCAGCCGCGCCTCCTGGCCGAGTTGGTCGAGCTCGTGGCGGATGTTGAGCCCGCCGGGCGGCATGTCGAACTCCGGCAGGACGATGTTCAGCCGGCCGAGCGAGGCGTCGACAGAGGCGGTCGATTCGATGTTGTCCTTGACGCACTTGATCGCCGCCCAGGTGCCGGCGAAGCGCGACAGGGCGAAGCCGTAGAGGCCGTAGTCGATCAGCTCCTGCACCCCTGCCGGGTTGAGGATCGGGATCATCGTGTCGACGAACAGGAATTCGGTCGCATGCGCGTTGGTGGAGGATTCGGCCGTGTGGTCGTCGCCCATCAGCGCCAGCACGCCGCCGTGCCGGGAGGAGCCTGCCAGGTTGGCGTGGCGGAACACGTCGCCGGAGCGGTCGACGCCGGGCCCCTTGCCGTACCAGACGGAGAAGACGCCGTCGTGCTTGCCCTCGCCCAGCAGCTCCGTCTGCTGCGAGCCCCAGCAGGCGGTGGCCGCCAGTTCCTCGTTGAGGCCTGGCTGGAACACGATGTTCGACCGGGCCAGCTGCGACTTCGCCCGCCATAGCTGCATGTCGAGGCCGCCGAGCGGCGAGCCGCGATAGCCGGAGACGAAGCCTGCGGTGTCGAGGCCGGCGAGCCGGTCGCGCTCGCGCTGCATGAGCAGCATGCGGATGACGGCCTGCGCGCCGGACAGGAAGATGCGCTCCTTGCCGAGATCGAACTTGTCGTCGAGAGCGACGTCGTGGAGCGTCATGCGCATTTCCTGTGCCCGAACCGCCCGGGATTCGGCGCAGCTGACCTTGGGTGGCCTAGGGATAGCCTTTCCATGGGCGGCTGTCGCGTCAAACGAATGGCTTTCCAGCGCAAATGTTGTTGGGCGGGACCTGTCGGGGCGATCGCAAATCGGCTTCGCCTGCCGCTCGTTTCAGGGCGGCGCGGGCGCCGTCCTTGCCGCCGGTCACGATGCCGGGCAGGTCACGCCGCGGCCGCCGGGAAGCCGTCCGTCGGGATGGCCGGCCAGTGCCGGATTGGGATCGTAGAACGGCCCCACCACCAGCGGCCGGTCCGGAAGCGCAGACTGGTCCTGCGACGAGGCCATCGTCGTCTCGATGGTCTGCATCGGCAGGCCTGCCGCATCCTCGATGCGGATCGTCACCTTGTAGGGCCGGTCCTTGGCGACGCATTCGAGCGGCGGGCTCTCGATCGTCACCTTCCGGCTCATCGGCCAGATCTTCTGCCGCACGACGATGGTCTCGCCGCCGGCGGGATTTTCGAAGCTCGCCACGGCGACCTCGCCGTCGCCGATCGGCTGCAACGGCCTCAGCGTCACCATGTAGCGTACGGTCGCCACCCGATAGTTGAAAACGAACAGGCGTCCGGAAAGCTCGAAATGCTCGCCCTCGCCGCCGCTCTCGCGGCAGCCGGCCAGGCCGAGCAGCACCAATGCCGCGAGGCCCAGCACGATCCTGCTCAGACTAGGCATCGAATGCCTCCCCCATGCTGCGGCGGCGATAGTGCCGCCTGGCCTTCTGGCGGTTGCCGCACACCGCCATGTCACACCAGAGCCGGCTAACGTTGCGGCTGCGGTCGAGGAACAGCCAGTTGCAGTTGGGGCATATCCGCATGCGGCCGAGATTGTCCGGCGCGAGCAGCGAGAGCGCCGACACGGCGAGCGCCGCCTCGAGCTCCAGTGGCTGTGCGTCCCGCCCGAAGGGCGCGGCCGGGCTGAACGTCTCGGCGACGCCGGCAAGCCCGTCGGCACAGGCGACGAGCAGCGGGGCCATGTCCGGGGCGGCGAATGCGCCTTCCGTCACGCCGCGCCGGAACAGCCTGTCCGCCGCCTCGCGGATGGCGAGGACCTTGCCCGCGACTGCGAAAGGGTCGGACACCGCCACCGCCCTGCCCCGAAGCTCGTCCGCCCGGTACTCGCTCGCCGCCGTGGCAAAGCGTGCGATCTCGGCCGGCTCGGCGAAGCGGTCGAAACTCCGCTCCGCGTCGCCGCGCAGGACGACCGTGTTGGCCGCATCGAGCGCGAGCGCGCCGCCGGAGAAGCGATGCCGTGTCCATGAAACTGCCATGGTCCAAATCTAACTGGTAAACGTCGTTTGACAAGTTAGATTTCAAGGCGCAACCTCAACCGGCGCGGGATGAGCCCGCGCGCCGGTCCGCGCATGCTCTATTTCCTGCAACAGCTCCTCAACGGCGTGCATTCGGCAGCGATCTATGCGCTGCTCGCCTTCGGCTACGCGCTGGCGAACGGCCTGCTCAAGCGCACCAACCTGGCGCATGGCGCGATCTTCGCCTTCTGCGGCCAGACGATGATCCTGGCCGCGGTCTACGGCTACCAAGTGCTGTGGCTGACGCTGCCGGCGACCGTCGCCTTCGGCATCGCGGTCGCATTCGCCTATGCCGGCCTCGTCAGTCGCCTGCTGTCGCGCCTCGTGTTTGCGCCGCTCGCCGGTCACTCGCCGAACACGATCGTGGCCGCGACGCTCGGCGTGCTCATCGTGCTGATGGAGCTGACCCGCATCTCCGCCGACACCCGCGACCTCTGGCTGCCGCCGATGCTGGCGACGCCGGTCGCCTTCGCCACGGGCGGCGGCTTTGCCGCGACCCTGACGGTGATCCAGCTGCTCAACGTCGCGCTCGCCTCCGCGGCCGTCGCGGCCGGGGCGTTCCATCTCGCGCGGTCGCGCTTCGGCAGGGACTGGCGCGCCGTCGCCGACGATCCGCTCGCCGCCAGGCTGTGCGGCGTCGACACCGCGCGCGTCTTCAACCGGACGGTCCTGCTGGGCGGCCTCTGCGCCGCCTTGGCCGGCGTGCTGGCGGCACTCTACTACGGCAACCTCGGCTTCGGCGCCGGGCTCGTCTACGGGCTGAAGATCCTCTTCGTCACCGCTGTCGGCAGCTACTACGCACCCGCGCGCGCAGCACTCGGAGCCGCAGCCTTCGGCATGGCCGAGTCGCTGTGGGCTGGGTATTTCCCCATCGAATGGCGCGACGCGTGGATGTATGCGTTGCTCGCCGCCATGCTGGTGCTCACCGGCGATCGCAGGGACCAGCGCGCATCGGGCTGACCGGAAGCGCAGGCCGATTCAACTTTGGTTGAATGCCGCCGCAGCATTCCACAATTTCCCGGTTTTGCGCGGGCTGCCGCGGTTGACGTCGCGCGGCCGTTATGTTGACGCGGCACCCTTGGCCGGCATACCCATGAACACAAGGGGAGCGCCGAACAAGAAATTCGGGGAACACGGCCGCCCCAAGAGCACAACAAGGGAGGAAGGCATGGCAGGGCTTCTGGCTCTATCCAGACTGATAGACCGTATCAACGAGGCGATCGGCAAGACGGTCGCGTGGGCGATCCTGCTCGCCATCCTGGTCAGCGCCGGCAACGCGGTCATCCGCAAGACCTTCAACATGTCCTCCAACGCCTGGCTGGAGCTGCAGTGGTACCTGTTCGGCGCGGCCTTCATGCTGGCCGCCGCCTACACGCTGAAGCAGAACGAGCACATCCGCATCGACATCGTCTACGGCATGTTCTCGCGCCGGGTGCAGCACTGGATCGACCTGCTGGGGCACCTGTTCTTCCTCATGCCCTTCGTGCTTCTGATGATCTTCTACTTCATCCCCTATGTGAGCCTGTCGGTCCGGTCCGGCGAAGTATCGGCCAGCGCCGGCGGCCTGGTCATCTGGCCCGCCAAGGCGCTGCTCCTGATCGGCTTCCTCCAGCTCGGCCTGCAGGGCGTTTCCGAGATCATCAAGAAGATCGCCATCATGCGCGGCGACATGGACGACCCCAACCCCTTCATCTCCGCCCATGAGGCGGCCGAACTCGAAGGCAAGGCCATTGCCGACGAGGTGCGCTCATGATGGAGTTCATCGCCCAGAACATGGCGCCGATCATGTTCTTCTCGCTCGTCATCTTCCTGCTCCTCGGCTACCCGGTCGCCTTCTCGCTGGCCGCCAACGGCCTGTTGTTCTTCTTCATCGGCGTTGAACTGGCCCCCTTGTCGGGCGGCTCGATCAACCTGTCCTGGCCACTGCTCTACGCCCTGCCCGAACGCTTCTGGGGGGTGATGTCGAACGAGACGCTGCTCGCCATTCCGTTCTTCACATTCATGGGCATCGTGCTCGAACGATCGGGCATGGCCGAGGACCTGCTCGACACCATCGGCCAGCTGTTCGGCCCGATCCGCGGCGGCCTCGCCTATGCGGTGATCTTCGTCGGCGCGCTCCTTGCCGCCACCACCGGCGTGGTCGCGGCCTCGGTCATCGCCATGGGCCTGATCTCGCTGCCGATCATGCTGCGCTACGGCTATGACCGGCGCGTCGCCTCGGGCGTCATCGCGGCGTCCGGCACGCTCGCCCAGATCATCCCCCCCTCGCTGGTGCTGATCGTGCTGGCCGACCAGCTCGGCCGCTCGGTCGGCGACATGTACAAGGGCGCGCTCATCCCCGGCCTCGTGCTGACCGGGCTCTACATGGGCTACATCCTGCTGATGTCGATCATCCGGCCGAACTCGATGCCGGCACTGCCGCCCGAAGCCAGGACGCTCGGCCACGGCATCACCTCGCTGATCGTGGCGCTTATCTTCGCCGGCGCCCTCGCCTATGGCGCGCATGTCTACCTGTCGCCGACCCACGGCGCCAACGCCGACATCCTCGGCGCCTGCGTGGGCGTGGTTGCGATCTATCTCATCGCCATCGCCGACCGCGGTCTCGGCATCAACATGATGTCGAAGCTGGCGCAGCAGGTCATCATCGTGCTGATCCCGCCGCTGGCGCTGATCTTCCTGGTGCTCGGCACCATCTTCCTAGGCATCGCCACCCCGACCGAGGGCGGCGCCATGGGCGCGGTGGGTGCCCTCATCATGGCCGCGGTCAAGGGCCGGCTGTCGCTCGACGTGATCCGCCAGGCGCTGGCCGCGACGACCAAGCTCTCCTCCTTCGTCATCTTCATCCTGATCGGCGCCCGCGTCTTCTCGCTCACCTTCTACGGCGTCAACGGCCACCTCTGGGTCGAGCACCTGCTGGTGTCCTTGCCCGGCGGCGAGCTGGGCTTCCTGATCGCGGTGAACATACTGGTGTTCCTGCTCGCCTTCTTCCTCGACTTCTTCGAACTCGCCTTCATCATCGTGCCGCTGCTCGCGCCGGCCGCCGACAAGCTCGGCATCGACCTGATCTGGTTCGGCGTGCTCTTGGGCGTCAACATGCAGACCAGCTTCATGCACCCGCCCTTCGGCTTCGCGCTGTTCTACCTGCGCTCGGTCGCGGCCCGCGTGCCCTATCTCGACAGGCTGACGGGCAAGGCGATCCAGCCGGTGACGACAGGCCAGATCTACTGGGGCGCGGTGCCGTTCGTCGGCATCCAGATCATCATGATCGGCCTCACCATCGCCTTCCCGCAGATGGTCATGCACTACAAGGGCAAGCCGGTCGATCCCTCGACCATCGAGATCAAGATGCCCGACCTTCCGGGCCTGGGCGGCGGCCTTGGCGGCGGTCTCGGTCTGCCGCCGCTCGGTGCGCCCGCCGGCGGTACGGCTCCCGCGCAACCGGGAACCGCTCCGGCGCAGCCGGCGGCACCGGCCAACGACCTGTCGAAGCCGCCGAGCTTCAACTGACCTGCAGGAACGGAAAGGGCGCCCTCGCGGCGCCCTTTCTCGTTTCGATGACCGGACCGGCGGCACAAGCCGTGGTCGTTGTGGGATCAGAGCGCCTGGCTGCGCTGCTGAACCATCATGAAGGTGTCGAAGCTGTACTCCGACAGCTGCGCCCACAGATACGCGTCCTTGCGGAAGGCGGCCTGGCTGTCGAAGATCTTCTTGAACGCGGCATTGGAGGCCGAGATCTCGCCATAGGTCCGGTGCGCGGCGTCGAAGCAGGCCTTCAATATCTCCTGGCTGAACGGACGCAGTTGCGCGCCGTTGGCCACGAGCCGGCGCAGCGCCGCCGGGTTCTTGTAGTCGTAGTTCGCCATCATGTCGGTATTGGCGGCCTGGCAGGCCGAGGTCAGCGCCACCTGGTAGGGCTTGGGCAGTTCCTGCCACTTGGCGAGATTGACCAGCGTGTGCAGCGTCGGGCCGCCCTCCCACCAGCCGGGGTAGTAGTAGTAGGGCGCGACCTTGTGGAAGCCGAGCTTCTCGTCGTCATAGGGACCGACCCATTCGGCCGCGTCGATGGTGCCCTTCTCCAGCGCCGGATAGATGTCGCCGCCGGCGATCTGCTGCGGCACCAGGCCGAGCGTCTCGAGCACCTTGCCGGCGAATCCGCCGACGCGCATCTTCAGGCCCTTGAGATCGGCGACCGTGTTGATCTCCTTGCGGTACCAGCCGCCCATCTGCGCACCGGTGTTGCCGCAGGCCAGGCCGTAGAGGCCCTGCGTGGCGTAGAACCCGTTGAGCAGGTCTTGCCCGCCGCCGTGGTAGATCCAGGCATTCATCTGGCGCGCGTTGAACATGAACGGCACCGCCGTCGCCAGCGCATATGTCGGGTCCTTGCCCCAGTAGTAGTAGGAGGCCGTGTGGCAGCACTCCACCGTGCCGGCGGACGCCGCGTCGGCGGCCTGCAGGCCAGGCACGATCTCGCCGGCCGCGAAGACCTGGATGCTGAAGTTGCCGTCGGTCGCCTCGCGCACGTAGCTCGCCATCGTCTCGGCGGCGCCATAGATCGTGTCGAGCGCCTTGGGGAACGACGACGTGCAGCGCCAGGTCACCTTCGGCAATGATTGCGCGATTGCCGGCGCCGCCAGCATCGACGCGGTTGCGGCCGCCCCAAGGCCGGATGCACCTGCCCTGCGGATGAAAGATCTGCGATCCATCCCTTGCTCCCATTCGTTGTTGGACATTTTCTTGAATACGCGCCGGACCCCATATGTTCTGTCTTAACCGGCACGCGCGGCAGAATAGCCGAAGCGGGGAGGATTTGCGCAGAAAATAAAAGGCCCCGCGGCTCGCGCCGCGAGGCCCTTTCAACTGATCGGTGCTGCGCTCAGAGCTTGCCGTTGCGCTGCTGGATCATCAGGAACGTATCGTAGTTGTACTCGGCGATCTGGGCCCAGAGGTAGTGCTCCTTGCGGAACGCCTTGATCGAATCCCAGATCTTCTTGAAGTTGGCGTTGGAGGCTTCCATGCCGGCATAGACCTCGTTGGCCGCGTCGAAGCAGGCCGACAGGATTTCCGGGCTGAACGGGCGCAGCTGGGCGCCGTTGGCGACGAGGTTCTTCACCGCCGTCGGGTTCAGGAAGTCGTACTTCTGCAGCATGTTGGCATCGGCCGCATGGCAGGCGGTGCGCAGCAGCGACTTGTAGGCCGCCGGCAGCTCCTCGTACTTGGCCTTGTTGAACATGAAGTGGACGGTCGGGCCGCCTTCCCACCAGCCGGGATAGTAGTAGTAGGGCGCGACCTTCTGGAAGCCGAGCTTCTCGTCGTCATAGGGGCCGACCCATTCGGCGGCGTCGATGGTGCCCTTTTCGAGCGCCGGGTAGATGTCGCCGCCGGCGAGCTGCTGCGGCACCACGCCGAGCTTCTCGAGGACCTTGCCGGCGAAACCGCCGACGCGCATCTTCAGGCCCTGCAGGTCGGCGACCGTGTTGATCTCCTTGCGGAACCAGCCGCCCATCTGCACGCCGGTGTTGCCGCCGGGCAGGCCGAACAGGCCCTGGGTCGCCAGGAACTCGTTGAACAGGTCGATGCCGCCGCCGTGGTAGTGCCAGGCGTTGATGCCGCGCGCATTGAGCGAGAACGGCACGGCCGCGCCGAGCGCCCAGGCCGGGTCCTTGCCCCAGTAGTAATAGGCGACCGTGTGGCAGGCCTCGACGGTGCCGGCCGTGGTGGCGTCCGCCGCCTGCAGACCAGGAACGATCTCGCCGGCCGCGAAGGGCTGGATCGTGAAGTTGCCGTCCGTCGCTTCCGACAGATACTTCGACAGCACCTCGGCGCCGCCATAGATCGTGTCGAGCGACTTCGGGAACGACGAAGTCAGGCGCCAGGTCACCTTGGGGTTGGCCTGAGCGATTGCCGGTGCGGCGAGTGTTGTGGCCGCAGCCGCTGCGCCCACGCCGGTCGCGCCGGCTTTCCTGATGAATGAACGGCGATCCATTAAGATCCTCCCATGCTGGACCGAACGAAAATGCGTGACGTGGGGGAAATCTTTGGCCTCCCGCAACCAACGTCGCGGGCATCAATACACGGCCGATGATGCGAGTAAAGCGCGCGCCGCCCGGCTCTCGCCGATTGACGACACAAATCCTGCCGCCGCCGCGCGGGCCTAAAACTATAGTCTAACTCTTGTGTCGGGCGCTTGGCTGCACAATCAAACTTGCATTGGAAATGCACCTTGGCTTCGCCTATTTTGTAGGCAAGGAAGCAGCCTGTTTCTCAGAAGGACCAGAATCCGATCATGCGCCAGCCGCTCGTCGCCGTCTCGACCGATGTCAAGCAGTTCGAGAACTACACCTGGCATGCGGCGCCGCAGCAATATCTCGAGGCCGCGATCGCGGGCGCCGGCGTGCTGCCCGTGCTGGTCCCCTCCTTCGGCGGCCGCCTCGATCTCGACGAGCTCCTGTCCTCCGTCGACGGCGTGATGCTGACCGGCTCGAAGTCGAACGTCGACCCCCGCCTCTACGGGGAGGAAGCGACCGAAGCCAACGGCCCCTACGACTTCGCCCGCGACTCGACGACCATGCCGCTGATCCGCAAGGCGATCGAGCGCGGCGTGCCGCTGCTCGCCATCTGCCGCGGCATCCAGGAGCTGAACGTGGCGCTGGGCGGCTCGCTCGCCACCGAGATCCAGGAGCGCGACGGCATCGACGATCACCGCGCACCGGTCAGCGACAACCAGGACGAGCGCTTCGCCATCCGCCAGGTGGCGACCATCAAGCCGGGCAGCTGCCTGGCCGGCGTGTTCGGCGCCGGCGACATCATGGTCAACTCGGTTCACCGCCAGGCGGTCGAGCGGCTCGGCTCGAAGCTCCAGGTCGAGGCCGTCGCCCCCGACGGCACCGTCGAGGCCGTCTCGGTGCGCGACGCACGCGCCTTCGCCGTCGGCGTGCAGTGGCACCCCGAATACTGGGTGAAGTCCGACGACGTCTCGCAGCGCATCTTCAAGGCCTTCGGCGACGCCGCCCGCGCCCACGCGGTGGCGCGGCAGGCGGCGAGGACGGCAGCGGAGTAGGCCGCGTCCGGCTGGTCGCCAAAGCCTCGGCTGGCGGAGGGCTTTCAGAACGCAGCTCCCAGCGCCCTCGTGGTTCGACAGGCTCACGATGAGGGCTACCGAGGCGTGGCGCCTGCCTCGTGCGTTCAGCCGCGTTTCAGCATTGAAGCACAGGCATCTGGGTCCCTTGGGCACCGCCTTCCCGAAATCCTCATGGTGAGCCTGTCGAACCATGCGGATTTTGATTCCGTGCCGCCTCCAGGCAGCAACGATCGCTCAGCCGCGTTCCTTCGGCCTTCCGGTCGACTGGCGGACGTGCAGCTCGGGCTTGATGAGTTCCTGCGAGGGGCGCACCTGCTGGCCGTTGAGCTTGTCGAGCAGGGCGCTCGCGGCGCGCCGGCCGACCTCGCGCTGGCCGTTCCACACCGTGGTCAGCGCCGGCGTGGCGATCTGGGCTTCCTCGAGGTCGTCGTAGCCGGTGACGGATGCGTCGATGCCCGGCACCAGCCCGGCGCGGGCGATGCCGTTCATCAGGCCGATGGCGACGAGGTCGTTCCAGCAGCAGGCCGCGGTCGGCTTGTCCTTGAGGGCCAAAAACTGCCCCGCCGCCTCGAAGCCGCCCTGCTTGGTGCGCGGCCCGGAGATGCGCCACCACGGCATGACCTCGAGGCCCGCCGCCTGCATGGCGTTGAGATAGCCCTGGTAACGGTCGCGGCCGGTCGAGGTCTGGTCGGTGCCGCCGATCATTGCGATGCGCTTGTGGCCGAGCGAGATCAGGTGGTTGGTGGCCAGCGCCGTGCCATAGGCGTCGTCGCCGCGGAAGACCGGGACCTCCGCACCATCCACCGAACGCGCGATCAGCACCGCCGGCAGGCCGTTCTCCTCGGCCATGATGATGTCCTCGGCCGGGGTGCCGATCGCCGGCGACATGATCACGCCGTCTGCGCCGAGCTGCAGGAGCGTGTCGACGAAGGTGCGTTGCTTCTCCAGCTGGTCGTAGTGGTTGGACAGGATGAAGGTCTGGCCGCTGCGGTCGAGTTCGCTCTCGATGGAGCGGAGGATCTCGGCATAGAACGGGTTCATGATGTCGTGCACGACGACGCCGACGATGCCGGAGCGGGAGGTGCGCAGGCTAGCGGCGCGGCGGTTGTAGATGTAGCCGATCTCGCGGGCATGCTGCTTGATGCGGTCGCGGGTGACATCGGCGACCAGGGGGCTGTCGCGCAGCGCAAGCGAAACGGTGGCGGTCGAGACGCCGAGCGCGTCGGCGATCGTCGAGAGCTTGATCTTCTGGGCCAGCAGGGGCCTCCATCCGCAAGCGTGAACGGACGGTCTTTTAAACCGTTTAAAGCCCTATGCCATTGTTCAACGGCAAATCAAAGCTTTTTTGCCAGTTCCTCGGCCTCGGCATTGGGTGCCGCACGGTTACGCACCCTCAGCGTATGCTCGCGGTGGATGATGTAGAGGCCGCTGGCGACGATGATCGCGCCGCCGGCGAGCGTCCATCGGTCGGGCAGCTGGCCGAAGACCAGCCAGCCGAGAATGATCATCCAGACCAGCTGCAGATAGGGATAGGGAGCGAGCGCGGTGGCGGTGGCGCGCTGGTAGGCCTTGATCAGCAGCCAGTGGCCGAAGCCGCCGAAGACACCCAGCCCGAACAGCACCAGCCAGTCATAGGCGCGGACCGGCAGCGAGCCGGCCAGCGGCACCGCCGGCAGCATGAACAGCGCCGGGACGGCGGCCGAATAGAGGATCAGGCTTTCGGCGGTTTCGCTGGCGCCCATCTTGCGGGTCATGATCGTGTAGAGCGACGAGCTCAGCATGGCGCAGATCGAGAAGACGTAGCCGATGCTGAAGCCGCCGAAGCCCGGCCGGGTGATGACCATCACGCCGACGAAGCCGACGCCGACCGCGAGCCAGCGCCGCCAGCCCGCCCATTCGCCGAGCAGCGGCCCGGCAAGCGCGGTGATGACCATCGGGCTGGCGAAGTTGATCGACACGGTCTCGGCGAGCTGCAGCGTCTGCAGCGCCATGAAGTTGAAGATGGTCGAGCCGAACATGAAGACGGCACGCAGGATCTGCAGCGACAGGCTCTGCGGCACCAGTCGCTCCGGCCGCTGCCAGGCCTTGAAGAGCAGCAGCACGAGCAGCGTGTGGACGGCGAACCGCACCCAGGTGACGAAGGGCGCGGCCATGCCCGAGGTGACCAGGTGCTTGGCGCTGGTGTCGAGGAAGGAGAACACCAGGCCGGAGGCGAATATCAGCAGGATCGCCGAGGTCGGCGTCGCTGTCTCTGCTGGCTTGTGGGAGGTCACGCTGGCGGGCCGGTAAGGAGTAGATCGTCTGGCTAGATCAATTCCAGGAAAAGTGCGAAGCGTCCGGAATTGCGTCAAAACAAAGGGATAGAGCGTTTTCGCGGTTCGAGAACAGCGGAAACGCTCTAATGCGCCAACGCCCGCCGCGCGGCAAGGCAAAACTGGTGGTCCAGCAAAATAGGCGAAGGCTACTCCGCCGCTTCGGCCTCGACCTCGTGCTCGACTTCGGCGACCGCCTCCGCATCCGTGACTTCGTCGTCGATGATGACGAGATCCGACAGGTTGGCCTCGATGCGCAGAAGCAGCTTGCTCAGCTGCTTGACGTCCTTCTTGTCGAAGCCCTTCAGCGCCTGCTTCTCGGTCTTCTTGACCGATTTCTCGACGGCGCGGATGGCATTGTGCCCGACCTCGGTGAGGAAGATGTGCGCCTGGCGGGCATCGGTGTCGGAGGCACGCTTCTCGAGGAAGCCCTGCGCCTGCAGCCGGTTGATGGTCTTGGTGATCGTCGGCGGCCGCACGCCGAGCCGCGCGGCGAGCTGGCCGGGGGTCTGGCCGTCCTCTTCGTGCAGCGACAGCATGATCTGGTCCTGGCCGGCGTAGAAGCCGTGCGCCAGGAGCCGGGCCGCGAGCGTGGTGCGCGCCAGCCGGGCCACCGAATGAAGTCGGCTCATCGCCGCGCCTTTGTTGGACTTGGACATCCGCATCTCCCGCGCCATGCCCCGCACCGCGCCGGCTGAGAATAGTTGCCGCGCAGCCGTTGGCAATCGATTTGGGCGGAAGGTTGCCATGTCGCTTTGCCGGCAACCGTCTCCCGCAACGGCGTCTTGCCAGACGGATGTTACAGTTCGATGACAGAAACATTTCGCCGGCAAATTTGCCGGCGCGCTAGCCCTGGCGCTCGATCGCGATGATCATCGCCGCCTCATAGGCCGAAGCGACCTGACGCACCCTGCTCTCCACGCCTGTCCCGGCGCGGCGCAGGATGCCGTCGTCGGCGTTCATCGTGTCGCGCGTGCCGCGCCGGCCGTTGTAGGGCGCGACGCCGGCGAAGATGCGATCGCTGACGTCGTCGGGAAAGAACATCTGCCCGGTCATCACCGAAGCCTGGTCCGGGAACGCCTTGAAATGGATGTGCGTGGTCCTGCCGCGATACCAGCCCGGATAGATGGTGCCGAAGGCGACGATGCCGTCCTTGCCGGTGCGCTGCCAGCCGCGCAGGAACGTCTCGCCGGTGGTGTCCACGTCCCGCCCGTCGCCCTGGCCCGGATAGCCGGAGTAGTGGCCCTCGGCGTCGCAATGCCAGATGTCGACGCGGGCGCCCCCGATGGGCCGGCAGTGCTGGTCCACCACCTGGAGGCGGACGGTCAGCGCCACCCCCTTGCGACCCTCGGTGATGTCGCTGCGTTCCAGCGCCGGATCGAGATAATACGGCCCCTCCGTCGTCTCGGGCGTGATCGTGCAGACCCCGGCATTGGGCAACAGGAGCGGCTGGCCCTGCGCCCGCGCGGCCGCGGGCATGAAGGCGCCGCCGCTTGCGGTGACCGCGATAAGGCCGAGCGCCCGGCGGCGGGTGAGATTGGTGCGCAGTGGCTGATCCGACATGATCGCCCAACTCCTCTGAGTGTCGGGGCCCCCGGCCCGACCGTCAATCTAGGAGGCCGTCCGCGCCGGGCCTAGTTAAGTTTCGTTAATCTTGCGACGTATCTGCCCCAAGACCAAACCCGGGCACGTCTTTACAACCGAAATACTTGCAATATACAATCTTTGCGAGCAATTTTATCGATTTGCGAACTCCTTTACCCCGGCAGAGCGTGCAACCCAGCACCTTTGCAGAAAAGTCGGAATGTCAGCGCATCACGGGTCCAGCATGCAAAATAGGCCCCTGGGACTCGGGAACGAGCGCTCCAGGGCCGAATGCGAAAGATCGCCGCCTCGCCGATCCGCATGTTCAGCCGCGGCCGGGCTGTCGCGCTCCCGCGCAACAGTACATCATCCGCAGACCCGCCGTCAGCGAATTGCCGCCGGGTACCCTTTTCGAGGTGCCCGGCGGCAACGCCTGACCTTTCAGGCGGCACGACGCGGCTCAGCTCGGGCCGCCGTAGAATATGTGCCCGCGGTACTGGTGCGAGGCGTCATGATAGTGCCGGTAGCCGCCCGGCACGTGTGGCGCATCCTTCCAGTCGCCCTGGCCTTCGCTCAGCGCCAGCGCCAGGCTGTGCGCCTTCTTCTTGTCGGCGTGGACGTCCAGGCCCTGGCGGATGCGTCGCATCGCCTCGGTCTTCTCGATCGGCCTGCCCTCCGACACGAGGCGGTCTCCCGACAGTCGTACAGGTGTGTAGCTTCCCATGATCAGCTCCTGTTCCCTGCTGAACTCCCGATCGTCCCGGCTCAGGCCGGTCGCACGTTGCCGGGGCCGGAGTAGACGTAGGCCCGGTTCGGAGCGACCAGGAATTCCCCGTTCGCGTTGTCGTTCGGGTGGATCTTGAAGAACGACCCCGAGGCCGCGACCGTGCCATAGGTCTGGGGCGCGACGAGCACCCGCTGGGCCGAGACCCAGTAGACGGTGTCGATGTAGTTGTAGACGTAGAAGGTGACCGGGCTCGCGCTGTTGTTGAAGATGACTGCGGAATTGACCGCAGCCGCGCCCAACAGCGATTTGATGTCCTCGCGAGCCAGCTTGTAGAACGCGTTCAGGTCGATCGTGGCATCCAATGTGGCACTCATTTGCTTCTCCTCTCGGGATACGTCGTTTGTGCCTTCGGAGCCCCCGCGCAGACGCACGCGGGCAACCTGGCGCCGGCATCGTCGGATGCGGCGAAGATCGGATGTCCAGAATGGTTGGTGGGCGGGCCTCCTCAGGCAAGACCGACGATATTGGGCGCTAGGTGGAATGTCGTCTGCGAATAGAGACAGAAATCATCGGTCCATTTCCGGAAAGACCTTTGCGGAGGGCAATGCCGGGCGAATGGGATCGGCAGCATTTGCCGCTGCGATTGCCGGCGCCCTGCGCAGGGACTTCCCGGTCGGCGGAGTGAAGACCGTCGCCGGCCTGACCCTTGCCAACGAGCGCGCGGTCAAGAACTGGTTCGACGGCAGGAACGCCCCCTCCGGCGAGTTCCTGGTGATGCTGTGCCGGCACTCGGATCAGGTACTGGAAACCTTCCTCACCCTGTCCGGCCGGCCGGGGCTGGTGTCGGCCAAGAAGCTGGTCGACGCGAGGCTGAAGCTGCGCGAGATGCTGGCGATCCTCGACGAGCTGGAATCTCGCTGACGAGCGGTTTGCCGCGTGCAAAAGTGCGACCGGCATCCTATATGGAGCCTCTATCCGATCCCGAGGACGACCATGACCGAAGCCCAGACCCAAATCCCCGTGACCGTGCTGACCGGCTATCTCGGCTCGGGCAAGACGACGCTGCTCAACCGCATCCTGTCGGAGAACCACGGCAAGCGCTATGCGGTCATCGTCAACGAATTCGGCGAGATCGGCATCGACAACGACCTGATCGTGGAATCCGACGAGGAGATCTACGAGATGAACAACGGCTGCGTCTGCTGCACCGTGCGCGGCGACCTGATCCGCGTGGTGGAAGGCCTGATGCGCCGCCCCGGCCGCTTCGACGCCATCGTCGTCGAGACCACCGGCCTCGCCGACCCGGTGCCGGTCGCCCAGACCTTCTTCATGGACGAGGACGTGCGCGCCAAGACCAAGCTCGACGCGGTCGTGGCCCTGGTCGATGCCAAGCACCTGCCGCTGCGGCTGAAGGATTCCCGCGAGGCCGAGGACCAGATCGCCTTCGCCGACGTGGTGCTGCTCAACAAGACCGACCTGGTGAACGAGGACGAACTGCGCCAGGTCGAGGCCACCATCCGCGCCATCAACCCGACCGCCAGGATCCATCGCACCACCCGCGCCGGCGTGGCGCTCGACCAGGTGCTCGACCGCGGCGCCTTCGACCTCCAGCGCGTGCTGGCCGACGACCCGCATTTCCTCGATGCGCACGACCACGACCATGACTACGATCATGAATGCGGTCCGGACTGCGACCACGACCATCATCACCACGATCACCATCATCATGATCACGATCATGACCACGGCTCGGCATCGCCGATCCACGACGTGACGGTGAAGTCGGTGTCGCTGCGTGGCGGCGACATGGACCCGAAGAAGTTCTTCCCCTGGATCGAGAAGATCACCCAGATGGAAGGGCCGAACATCCTGCGCCTCAAGGGCATCATCGCCATCGCGGACGATCCGGACCGCTACGTCATCCAGGGCGTGCACATGATCATCGAGGGCGACCACCAGCGCGCCTGGAAGGACGGCGAGAAGCGCGAGAGCCGGCTGGTGTTCATCGGCCGCGAACTCGACGCCGAGCGCCTGACCCGCAGCTTCGAGGCCTGCCAGGCGGCGTGAGCGCCAAACTATTCACGGAATACCTTGCCCCTCATCCTCCTGCCGGCACCTTCTCCCCGTAATGACGGGGAGAAGGACAAGCCTCAACGTCGATGCCCCCCTCGCCCCGCCTGCGGGGAGAGGGTAAGGGTGAGGGGCAGCTGAAATTCGAATGGACTAGTCTCTATGCCCACAGTCGCCCCGCTTGATCTCGAAGGCCATTGCGTCGCTGCTGCCTTCCTCGACGACATTCCCTTCTTCGCGCTGGCCGACGGCATGGTGCACTGGCTCGACCATGGCCAGAAATCGGTGAAGCTGCATGACGGGCTCTTGGCCGCGGCGACGACCGCCAGGAACGACCTGCTGATCTCGGGCGGCGAGGACGGCAAGGTGATGTCGCTCTCTTCCGCCGGAACCGCCGAAGAACTGGCCAGCGCCGGCAGGAAATGGGTGACCTCGGTGGCATCGGGCCCGCAGGGGGCTGTCGCCTATGCCAGCGGCCGCAACGCCTGGGTGCGCTTCGCCGACGGCAAGGTGAAGGAATTCGTCCACCCGCGCTCGGTCGAAGGCATCGCCTTCTCGCCCAAGGGCATGCGTTTCGGCGTCGCCCGCTACAACGGCGCGACGCTGCATTTCCCGGCCGCCACGGGCGCACCGACCGAGCTGCAGTGGGACGGCGCGCATACCGGCATCACCTTCTCGCCCGACGGCGCCTATGTGGTGACCGCCATGCAGGAGAACGCCCTGCACGGCTGGAAGCTCGCCGACGGCAAGCACATGCGCATGACCGGCTACCCGGCCAAGGTGAAGAGCCTGTCGTGGAGCGCCAAGGGCAAGTGGCTTGCAAGCTCCGGCGCGCCGGCGGCGATCGTCTGGCCCTTCACCGGCAAGGACGGCCCGATGGGCAAGGCGCCGCTGGAGCTCGGCACCCGCGGCAATGCCATGGTCACCACCGTGTGCTGCCATCCGAGCGAGGACATCGTCGCCGTCGGCTATGACGACGGCATGGTGATGGCGGTGCGCTTCGCCGACGCCAAGGAGGTGCTGTTGCGCCGCCCCGGCAAGGGCGCCGTCACCTCGATGGCCTGGGACAGGCAGGAACGCCGCATCGCCTTCGGCAGTGCTGGCGGCGACTGCGGCGTCATCGACATCGCAGGGTGATCACTCCACCAGGCAGGTGGCGCGGCCGCTGAAATTGAAGGTCTTGCCTTCGCCGCCGGTGGCATCTGCCATGTCGAACACGGTGACCGAATACTGGCCGATATAGTCGCCCTCGTCGCCCGACTTCGTCTTGACCATGACCTCGACATAGCCGTGCGGCTTGTCGGCCTCGCGTTCGCGGTAGACGATCAGCCGAAGCTCCTCGCCGTCGAGCCAGTACTGGGCGAGATGCGCCTTGTCGAAGCTCATCTTGCGCAGGTCCTGCGCCACTGCCTTGTCGAGGATCTCGATCTCTCCCCGGAAATCAAAAACGGGGCTGCCCATGCCACGCGTGACGCCGCTCTCGATGGCCAGTTTCACTGCCTCGTCCTTGGCACCGCAGGAGAGCCCGCCAGAGGCAACGGCCGGGCCCGCCGCAAGCAGGATCGACATGGCTGTCATGATAGCACGCATCGGCACGTCCCCCCAAAGCCCATCGGCATGATCGACGACGGTCGCCGAACATCAATATGGCTGAGCCAATCGACACTCCGATGGCGGCCGGTTGCCGTCAACGGTGGCGGCTGACTAGAGTGGCGCCAACTGTCGGATGGGGAGGCATGATGAACCGCGTCGAACGACCAGAAGCCACGGAGGGCGGCGTGCCGCTGTCGCGCATCGCCGGGCTTGCGGCGACGGAGGCGGAAGTCTTCCGCCGGGCGCGGCCGAAATCCGAGGCCGCTCTCGGCAACGGCATGGCGGGCTTCTTCAACGGCGTTCCGATGCACTGGATGAAGGACTGGCCGACGCCCTTCCCGATCCTGGTCGACAAGGCGCGCGGCGCGACCATCACCGATGTCGACGGCAACAGGCTCGCCGACTTCTGCCTCGGCGACACCGGTTCGATGTTCGGCCACTCGCCGGCCCCCGTCGCCCGCGCCATCCGCAGGCAGGCGGGCCGCGGCCTGACCTACATGCTGCCGTCGGAGGATTCGCTCGCCCTCGGCCTGCTGCTGGCAAAACGCTTCGGCCTGCCGCACTGGCAGATCGCCACCACCGCCACCGACGCCAACCGCTTCGCGCTGCGCGTCGCGCGCGCCGTCACCGGCCGCGACAAGATCCTGGTCTTCAACGGCTGCTACCACGGCTCGGTCGACGAGACGATGGTGCGGCTCGACGACGGCAGGCCGATCAACCGCCCCGGCCTCGCCGGCGAGTTCCGCGACCTCACCGCCCGCACCCGCATCATCGAATTCAACGACCTTGCGGCACTGGAGAAGGCGCTGGGCCACGGCGACGTCGCCTGCGTCATCACCGAGCCGGTGCTGACCAATTCCTGCATGGTGCTGCCCGAGCCCGGTTTCCTCGAGGGGGTGCGCGAGTTCACCCGCAAGGCCGGCACGCTGCTTTTGATCGACGAGACCCACACCATCTCGACAGGCCCGGGCGGCTATACCCGGAAGCACGATCTCGATCCCGACCTGTTCGTGCTGGGCAAGCCCGTCGCCGGCGGGGTGCCGGCCAGCGTCTGGGGCATGAGCGAGGAGCTTGCCGTCCGCTACGCCGCCTACAACAGCACCAAGGAGCCAGGCTATTCCGGCATGGGCACGACCTTGTCGGCCAACCCTCTCCAGTTCGCGGCGATGCGCGCGACGCTCGAAGAGGTGATGACCGAGGCGAACTACGCCCACATGGAGAAGCTGGCCGAGCGGCTGGCGACCGGCCTCGACAAGGCCATCCGAAAACGGAAGCTGCCCTGGCACGTGATGCGCGTCGGCGCCCGTGTCGAGTTCATCTGCGCCCCCGGCCCGCTGCGCAACGGCGGCGAGGCCGAGCATGCGCATGCCTCCAGGCTGGAGGCTGCGGTGCATGTGGCGCTGGTCAATCGCGGCGTGCTGATCGCGCCGTTCCACAACATGATGCTGGTCTCGCCGGTGACGACCGCGCGGCAGGTCGACAAGCTGGTTGCAGCTTTCGACGATATTGCCGCCCGTCTTGCGGCATGAGACAAGGCACAAGGACAATCGAGTGACATCATGACATCACCTTCCGGCTCGACCATCGACGAGGCGCGGGCCTTTCTGGACGCCAACCCCGGCATCGAAGCCTTCGACATCGTATTGACGGACTCCAACGGCGTCGGCCGCGGCAAGATCATCCGCCGCCACGAATTGATGGGGCTCTACGAGGGTGGCCGGCACCTGCCGATCTCCATCCTCGGGCTCGACATCACCGGCGAGGACGTCCACGAAACCGGCCTGATCTGGGATTCCGGCGACGGCGATTTGCGCGGCTGGCCGATCCCCGGCACGCTGAAGCCGCTCTACGGCACGAGCCCGGCCCGCGGCCAGGTGCTGATGTCGATGTACCATCTCGACGGCGCGCCGATGACCTCGGACCCGCGGCTGGCCCTGCAGCGCCAGGTCGACAGGCTGGCCGAAAAGGGTCTCCGCCCAGCCGGCGCCTTCGAGCTCGAATTCTTCCTGCTCGCCAATGACCGCGACGGCGACGGCAAGGTCCAGCCGGCGCGCGCCGTGCTCGACGGCCGCGCCTCGGGCAAGACCGAGGTCTATTCGGTCGACCATCTGCACGGCATGGAGCCTCTGTTCTCCGACGTCTATGCCGCCGCCAAGGCGCAAGGCATCCCCGCCGAGACGGTCATCTCCGAATATGCGCCCGGCCAGTACGAGCTCACCCTGCGCTACCGCAAGGACGTGATGCAGGCGGCCGACGACCTGATCATGCTGAAGCGGCTGGTGCGCGCCCAGGCCCGCCGCCATGGCGTGACCGCCTGCTTCATGGCCAAGCCCATCGAGAAATACGCGGGCTCGGGCATGCACTTCCACGTCTCGCTGCTCGACAAGGACGACCGCAACGTCTTCACCGAGGCCGTGGAAGGCACCTGGGAACCGAAGCTGCTGCACGCGCTCGGCGGCCTCGCCGAGACGATGGCGGAATCGATGCTGGTGTTTGCGCCGCACGCCAATTCATGGCGCCGCTTCGTATCCCAGTCCTATGCGCCGGTGGCCCCCACCTGGGGCGTCAACAACCGCTCGGTGGCGCTGCGCGTGCCGGCGGGCGACGCCAGGAACCGCCGCATCGAGCACCGTCCCTCGGGCGTCGACGCCAATCCCTATCTGGTTGCCGCGACCATCCTTGCCGGCATCTCCAAGGGGCTGGAGGAACAGCTCGATCCCGGCCCGGAGACCTCAGGCAACGGCTACGAGCAGGCCGAAGGCACCGAGAGCGTGATGCCGCCGGACTGGCGCTCGGCCATCGAGGCGGCCAAGGGCTCGGAGTTCCTGCGCACCGCGCTCGGCCACGACCTGCACCGCACCTTCACGTCGATCAAGGAAGCCGAGTACCTGCGCGTCGCCCGCACGGTGAGCGAACTCGACTACCACCTCTATCTGCACGAGGTGTGAGGGGACGCCGTCAGGGCTTTGTCGCGCGCGCGAACCAATGCTGGCCAAGGGCGAGTTCTTGCACGCCCCCCTCTGTCCTGCCGGACATCTCCCCCACAAGGGGGGAGATCACTCCTTCATCAACATCTCGGGCCATCGGAGGCTCTGCAGGACCAGCAGAAACGGCGCAACTGGGTTGTGTGCGTCAAGTTCTGCAAATTGGGGCGGCCTTGAAGCTGGTCATGCGGCTTGTCGCAGAGCGAGCTTCTTG